>JBFOMC010000144.1:0-2953 GCA_040830565.1 Flavobacteriaceae bacterium | reverse complement strand
TGGAACCGGTTCGGGTTCCGGATGTTCTTCAATAAAAGTCTTGACAAACTGACTTATTTCTTCCCAGCCAACGGATTCGGAAAAGGTATCATCCGTAAAATCCAAGTATGTTTTAGTTATGTTAGGGTCGTGCACCCATTTTTCTTGCCAGGCATCATAGTCTCTTTGAAAAGCAGCCTTGGTTTCATTGTTCAAGGTTTGCAAAATGGCTTTTTTTTCTTGTTCAATAGCTATCTCTTTGTTCGCTATTTGATCCGATCTATTTGTATCGACTTGTTTACAACTAATAACAATGAACAGAAGGATCAAAGGAAATATGGATGATACTCTATTGGTCATGTTGTCTCTTTTTTACTTGTTATCTATGGTCGCACTTCCTTCTTCGTAGTCTGCCAAATCCCTTTTAGCAGTAAAGAAGAATTGGTCAGAAATTGATTTGGACGAACAGGCGTTTTTAATTCATTTTCAGCACCACCCTAAATCGGGCCCGGCCCTTTTCTACATGCTCGATAGCTTTATTAATTTTCTCAAAAGAGAATTCCTCTACTGTCGGATAAATATCATGTCTTACACAAAACTCGAGCATCGTTCTAGTTAGCGCGGGGCTACCCAGCGGACTGCCTCCAACCGAATTTTCACCACCAATCAAACTGAAAGCAGGTATTGCCATTGGTTCTAAAACAGCACCCACGGTATGAAGTCTTCCTTTTGGAGCTAAGGTGGTTAGGTATGAATTCCAGTCCAATGAAACATTGGTTGTATTCAATATAAAATTCAACTTTCCTGCGATACTTTCCAGTTCTTCAGGAGATTTTGAATTAATCACCTTACTCGCTCCCATACTTAAAATTTGCTCTTTCTTATTGGGATTAGAGCTAAAAGCGATCACTTCGCATCCCCAATATTTTAAAAATTTGAGTGCCATATGTCCTAATCCGCCAATTCCTATAACCCCTACGGTATCGGTCGGCCTTACATTAGCCAAAATAATCGGATTGAAAACGGTAATTCCTCCACACAGCAGAGGTCCGGCTTTGCTCATATCAATAGCATCAGGCAGCGGAATTGCCCATGACCAGTGTCCCCGGACATAGTCAGCAAAACCTCCATGTCTTCCAACGATAGTGGCTTCACTGTTGGCACAGAGATGGTGCGACCCATCCATACATTGCTGACAAGTCGTGCAAGAGGCTGAAAACCATCCTAAACCTACCTTGTCGCCGATTTTCAAATTTTTAACCGCCTCACCGGTGGCTACTACTCCACCAACTATTTCATGACCGGGCACAATAGGATATTCGGTCATTCCCCAGGCATTATTGATCATACTGATATCGGAATGACAAATACCGCAATATGAAACTTTAATATCCACCTGCTCTGCACCCAGATCTCCCAATTCATAGGAGTACGGCGTGAGTTTTGCCTTTGGTTCAACCGCTGCATACGCATTTACTTTCATCTGTATTTTTGATTTAGTCTAAAGTTAATACACTTTGTTGGAGTTTTGAATTTTTCCCCCAGTCAATAAATTATAGAACCTCATAAATCCGTCCATGGGTTGTACTGCGTCCCAATGATCAGCAATCTGTCCTTCTTTTATGCGCCAGGTATCAATAATATTGAGCCCCTTTTCTTCATTCCCACGATGCTTTGCCTTTAAGGTAGCATGCGAATGAAAAATTACAAAGTCACCATCTGCATAGATGTGTTTAACATCATAGCTATATTCCGGATATCTTTTGGTAAAGTCTTTTACATACTTAATTAGGGCATCTAATCCATCAGGAATTCCCCTATTATGTTGAACATAGACCTTGTTGCTAAAGGTTTTTGAAACATAATCAAAGTCGTGATTATTCATCAGATGTTGTATAAAGTCTATGATCAATTTTACATTGTTAACTTCCTTTTCTGACCAGGAATTTTTTTTAAGCTCATCGAAATTAATTTTTACCACTTCCATTTTTTAGGGTTTTAATTGTACAAATTGAGTTGTAAGCCATTTTATGTTTAATTAACTTGCAAATTGAAAGTGAACAAATATATTAATTTACTTGCATTTTGCAAGTGATAAATTGAGAAATGATGAGATCTGATTGCCCAATAAGCTATGCTTTGGATTTTTTTGGAGATAAATGGACTTTTTTAATCATTAGAGACCTGGCGTTTGAGGGTAAAAGGTTTTATTCGGATTTCCTGAATTCCAAAGAAGGCATAGCCACCAATATACTTTCTGATCGTTTAAAAAGATTAGAGCATCACGGAATTGTTGAATCTTCTATTTATCAAAAACTAAAAACCAAGAAGGAGTATTTGCTTACCGAGAAAGGAAAAGATCTAATACCGGTTTTAATAGAAATGATTCTCTGGTCCGACAAGTACAAAAACGGATTAGCTGTGCCTCAGGAATTTATCATGAAGGCCAAGACAGACAAGGCAGCATTGCTAAAAAACGTCCTGTCCAGATTGGCTTAGATTTCATTACAAGGAACAAGCCGGGCTCCATTTTTTCCTCCAAATCAGCCTAGCGGAGAAGGACAATCCGTCAACTGGATGATAATAACAATTATAGCAGAAGGTTCTTTACAATGTTTCTATCAGTTGAATGTTATTCCCGCAAGTATCGTTGAATACTGCAAATTTCACCGTACCCATTTCAGTAGGTTTTATACTGAATACTACGTCAAGGCCTGTCAATCGATCATATTCGGCATCAACGCTTTTAACATCAAACTGTGTATACGGAATACCAGCCTCCATCAAAGCATCCTGATAGATCTTGGAAGGTTCAAAATGATTTGGTGCCGGCTCCAATAATAATTCCGGTCCATCCTGCCACTCCTTTGAAACCAGGGTTAACCATCTATTTCCGCCTTCTAAGGGGGTATCTTTCTTTTTAATGAAGCCAAGTTTTTCTGTATAGAACTTCAACGCTTTTGCCTGGTCTCTA
>JBFOMC010000143.1:0-9083 GCA_040830565.1 Flavobacteriaceae bacterium | reverse complement strand
TTAAAGAAGAAATTGATACTTGAGGAAGTAAAATACCCTGATTGTAGCTATTTTGAACCATATCGTACAAATCTCCCTGGATAGAAGTGATGGTATTGGTAGTTCTGGAAAAAGAGGCGGTGTATTGCTCCTGACTTGTGATATAATTCAATGTAGCCAAAACGACATCATTACTTGTTTTAACCTGTGTTAAATGCCAGCTAGAATTGTTCGTATAGACACTTCCAGTCCCAGTAGGAATATTGCCGACTCCATTTCCCTGAGCTATAGAACCGCTTACAGGTTCTGAGGTGGTGGATTCTATCTCATCAAAAAAATACTTATTTCCATAAGGATCGGTGATCTCAAAACTATTAACCTCATAAGTTGAAGCATTGTAGTTGATCGTAATTAGAACATTCTGGTTCCTTGTTAGTAACTTTGGTTCTAAACCTCCAGACTCAAGAACAATTACGAATCTCCCCGAAATTCCATTAACATTGAATTGATAGAGATCTAGTTGTGTGTCAAATAAATCTGTCGACGTTCCTATGGCATTCCAATTAAACTCAGCTTTGTCATAAGCTGATAAATTGTCATAGTCCCAAAAATCAGGATTGTGAAGTACCCCGGTTTTTATACCCGGGCCTTTTTCAAATTCATCGGGTACACCACGGACGGTTCTGGAAATAGAACCTCCTGCAAACAGCGACCAACCTGTTCCGGTCCAACCGGAAACATTATCAATTTTCACTCCCGAAGTATGGTACTTCAGGGCAACATTAAAGTCCAACCCACTTTGTAATTTCTTAGAAAATAAGGGTATGGAAATATCTGGTTGTCCGGTATAATAATCCACCGGCACCTCTTCAAAACTCATAAGATTGGCCACCGTTGGAGAGGGAGGGGTAAGGTTTGGGAGCTGTTGTTCCTGGGCCATTATAAAAGTGGATATGTGCCAAATGAAAAACAAGGAAAAGCAGTTTTTAACTAGGTAATTTCTGGATACTTTCATTTTAAAATTCTTAAGTTTAAAAGTGAGGTTCCCTGGCTAACCAGGTAATGCTGGATAGAGATTTAAAACAATGTTTTTGTAAAGATTATACTTGGATGCAGCTTTATACCGAAGCCCTTGAGACGGGAACATTTCAGCCAGGCCAAAGAAGTCTAAAGCAAGTAGAGCTCTCCCCTTAGAAACAATTTAGACGACTAATTAGAAAACGGTTTATGGCGTTTTGAAAGGAGGGGTTTTTGGTTCTTGCAGAAAAGAAATTAACGATTTGAAAGTTAATGCTTGGAGTAGATGTCGAGATATACATTTTCATATCAGGTAGGTTAAGAGATTTAGGGAATAAATTAATTTAATAGCCTTTTTCTTACTATTAATAATTGAAATACCCTACTAATTAAAAAATTAAATTTTAATTAACAATACCCATTTTCATATTTTCGATGAACTACACTTTCCAATTCGTTAAGGATATTGTTGCACTTTGGCACAATAGTCTCCATCTATTTTTGTGCTATTTGAACCTGAAGCTTTTTGTATAAAACTTCACTCCTCGGAACTACCGAAGATAAAATTGTACTTTATATTTTAGAATAGAATATTGATGGGATATGCGTTTATGGTGTAATGCAAATGAATAGTTCTTATTTGTCAATTTCGGTGATTAAAAACAAATGCAATCACAAATCTTACCCTTTACTTTTGCGCATGGATCCGGTTCGATTATTTTAGCGTTCCGGGAGATAAGCGTTTAGAAATAATCGGGCTGGGCGCAATTAAACCTACTCCATTTTACAATAATGTTTTCTTATTTATTTGCTTCGCAAATGAAAAAGGAAGAGCAAGAGGGCAACACGCTTCGCGGTGTTGCTTATTATTATAGCGTTAGCAATCAGTAGTTTAAATATGTAGGCCTGGTTGGAAAGGATTGAGTTTTTAGAGTAAAAACCCGCTCATTGCCCTAAAATGGCACTTTTTTAGAGTAAAAATGAAAAATGCCTCGCTCAGCAGGTCTAGTTTGATAAGATATTGGGACTTGCAGCGCGAAACATTGTTTCGCTCGCTTATTTGGTGCTAAATGATTTAAAAACTGTTAAAATTTGAGGTTTTTTCGGCTGTTTGCAAATTGTTTGCAAATAAAAAAGTCTCAGAAGTACTAAAACCTCTGAGACCCTATTAATACTGGTGATCGCGGCAGGATTCGAACCTGCGACCGTCTGCTTAGAAGGCAGATGCTCTATCCAGCTGAGCTACGCGACCTTGCCCGCCGAAGTCACGCGATGGGTGACGAAGGCGGGTGCAAATATACAATTAACCTTAGTTAATTTCCAACTTAAAATCAGATGTTTCAGAACCTTTGGTTATAACCAATGATCCTCTGGGGACGTCGCCTTAAGTAGCCCCGATAATTCCTTCTAGTAAGTCGCCCACATAATAGGCAACCAAGGCAGCTATTCCACCCAACGACAGCGTCTCCATAATGCCTCTTAACTTGCTGGTCTGGTTTACATAGGTCTTCATCCATCCAATGATCACAAAGCCCATTCCCGTAAGAATCGAGGCAATTAAAAATAAATTCTGATCTATCGGACTTATGTAATCTGCCACATAGATCAATAAGGGAATTAAGCCTATGAGCAAGAAAGATACATAGGTAACCGCCCCAATGGTGATGGGCGACTTGTCCTCCTCTATCATCTCTAATTCCTCCTTCATCATATCATTTACCCAGCGCTCTTTATCCGCGGTGATTACCTCTACGACCTGCTCCAATAGTGGCCCATCGAATCCTTTGGCTTGATATATTTCCCTTATTTCCTGCCTTTCCATCTCCGGCATATTGTCTATTTCCCAGAATTCAATTTGCTTATGCTTCTGGTAATTGTCCTTTTCCGATTTTGTAGACAAATAAGCCCCAATAGACATTGCAAAACCGTCGGCCAGCAGATTGGCAAAACCCAAAATAATAATGATCGAGCTATTTAGTCCGGCACCAACAGAACCGGCCACCACGGCAAAAGTCGTAACGCATCCGTCAATGCCACCATATACAAATTCACCCAAGTACTTCTCAAACTTTCTAAAGAGGCCCCGCTCACCATGAATTCTTTGTTCATCTTGTATTGTGTGTTCCATTCTGCCTTTTTTAAATTCAACAATATCCATCTCTTCGCATACCCTCACGAGAAAATGGATCGCTACTAAATGTACAAAACCTCCATTATTGGAAGCTGATCAATGTCATAGTCCAAACGCCCTTTATATAGTAGTTTTATATCAGCCTGGAGAGCTACAGAAATTAGCTGGCCAACTATATAAAAACCTGATTTAAAGAGAGATCCATGAAAAATTTTACGATTTTTGCAGCTTTGATTCTCTTAAGCTCGTGTTCCTCGGTTGAAACTGTGAGCAACTGGAAAAACGAGGAATATCCCATTTTTGAGGCGAACAAGACCTTAATAGTCGGAATGACAGAAGATGAGACCGTAAGGGCAGATTTTGAAACAAAAATGGCCAGGGAATTTAGCAAAAGAGAAAGAGAAGCCCGAAGAAGTAGCGAGTTGTTTGATGCCTTATTTACCAGCATAGAGCAAAAGGAGGAAGCGCTCAATGAAGTGGAGCAGGATCTTCTAAACGAAGGCTTTGATGCCATCTTACTTACTAAAGTGGTCGGATTTGAAGATTATCAGCGACTTATGAACAGGATGGCCAATATTGAGGAGCAATATACAGGCTTCAGCGACGATTATCTAAGTCATCAACGCATTTATTACGAGGCCGACTATTATGACCAGTATACCCTGTATCATTTAGAAACCTCCCTCTATTGTATTTGGCCTGACAAGGACCGGGAATTGGTCTGGAGAGTGCTTATAGAAGTCACAGACACTGAAAAAATGGGTAAAGCTGTAGAGGATTTCGTAGAATTGCTCGCTCTGGCTATGGAAGAACAAGAATTGATCTTCGAAAAACCCCTGGAAAGGAACGACATCTTTTTTCTCTTGCAGTAGAGTAAGTTAGGGAGTAATTCAGAATTTTTAGCAGCTCAATTACCGGTTACCACTCTAAGGCGTTAATTTTTATAGTATATATCCTTGAAAACAGCCGACACAACACCCTCTTCATAAATTTCTAGATCGTAGCGGATCTTGATTTTTGTACCTAAAGGGGCGTAATAGTAGATCACCCAGGCATCCCCTTCTGTAGTCCCAATACAACCGTTGGAATAGGCTTTGCCAAGTGTTTTAGGATTGGTAGTGGGGTGTATCATCTGACCATTCCGGGTACCATTGATCTGTGTTTCAATCCAGGGGATTTGTGGCATCAACGTGGTCTTCCCATCGTCTCTTTTGGTCAAAAAAAACTGCTTCCCGTCAACAGGATTATAAAAGTCCGGATCCTTATTATGGGCCACTATATGTCCTGCCCCCTCTTGCGTACGTAAATCCGTTACCCGGTCGCTCATTTTCAGATAGCGTTGCCTGTTCTGGCCAACCCGAACTGGAAAAGTATACTTTAATACCGAATCCTGAAATATTCGAAGTTTAAATTCAGGGATGTTAATATCAATTTCGGTATCTGCAAAATCGCTAAGCAGCGCGCAAGCCGTTAGAGAATCTGGTAAGACTAGCGTATTCCCTTTGGGCAGAGCAATCAGTTGACGTTGGTCATAAACAAAAGAATCCCGTGCCATCATACCGTAGTAATCTGTTCTGACCAGGGTGTCCAGGATCCATGGATTAGATCTTACGAACAAATGTTCGGACAATGGATAAGGCAGCACTGAATCATATCTCACCACCAAAGAATCCATGAAGTCAAAATACTCGCCTATTCTAATATTCCTGGGAACATTTAAGGGTTTCGGAAGTTCGATGGTTTTATTTACAACCGTACTTGGGATACTATCTGTTTTGTGGGATTCAGAGCTATGACCATTCTTAGGATTACAAGAAATGAACAGTATTCCCAAGATCAAGACTTTGGACCAAACCGCCGCAATTCTGCTCATTTTAGTTCCCCATTTTACCTATGGCGCAGCTGACATACGATTTGGCCTTTTTACCCAAAGTATTTTTTTCATCTATTGATGGATATCCCAGTTTTGACAGCGTTTTCAGCACTTTGTTTAACGTAGTCTGTGCAGAATAAGAAAATGACACCTGGCTATGCTCCACATCTACTACTACTTCTTCCACATCTTTTAGGTCCTTCAGGCTGTTGGAGATGGTATTACCACAACCTCCGCATTTAAGGTTTTGTATTTCTACTGAAGTTCTCATATTCAAAAGACTTTGAAGTCAAAAGTAATTTTAATGCCTTTTGAAAAAAATGACCTTTATCACTTTAACCCGGCTGTCCATTCTCCAAACCACCATTTGGTCCTTATAGGTCTCTTAACCAGTCCAAATCCCTTTATGGCGTACTCCTGGAGATGTTCCTTCATTTCCTGTACGGAATCGGTCATAAACAAAAGATCCATATCCCTTTTATCAATACTCTCATTTTCGGCCATAAGCTGAATATGTTCATAAAGCTCTTTATGATACGCCTTTCCAAAAAGTACCACTGGGAAATGGTGGATCATCTTTGTTTGTATCAGGGTTAATGCTTCAAAGAGTTCATCTAGTGTACCAATTCCCCCAGGCATAACAATGAAAGCATAGGAGTATTTTAGTAATAGAAATTTGCGTACAAAGAAATAGGGAATATTTACCCATTTATGCAGATACGGATTTGGCACTTGCTCTACAGGTAAAATTATGTTACAACCAACAGAATAGCCATTATTGAGATAGGCCCCTTTATTTGCGGCCTCCATGATGCCCGGACCCCCTCCGGTCATTACAGCAAATCCCATCTCACTAAGCACTTTACCTATTTCTTCGGCCTTTTTATAATAGGTATTATTCTTTTTAAACCTGGCGGAGCCGAATACGGTTACACATGGGCCAACGAAGTGTAATTTCCTAAATGCACGGATAAAATTGTATTGCACTTTAAAAGTAAACCAGAGTTCCCTGAACCTATTGCGAGGCCCGTCTAAAAAAGCCTTTTCTTCACTTAAATAAAAAGAATTCTTGTCGTTTTTGGTAGTCTTTTGCATTGGACATTCTATACTTCGAGTCCATAAAATTAAGGTTCAAGAACTACGCTATAAATGATAATTCTCATGGGAACTGCATGATAATGGTCATTTTTAATGGAAAGGGGGCGGTTTATATTTGACTATGTCCGATATCTCTATTAATAGGCTGTTAAGATCGAAAATGACCCAGCGGATAAAGCAATTTTTTGTCCAGATTGGAGAACTTTCACATTTTGCCGGGCGTTTTTTTAAGGAAGTACTGACCCCTCCTTATGAGTTCAAGGAGCTTTTAAGACAATGCTATCACATGGGCAATAGGTCCCTGGTCCTGGTTGGGGTTACGGGATTTATTATCGGTTTGGTACTCACTTTACAATCCAGACCCACACTGATTGAATTTGGAGCCGTATCCTGGATGCCCAATATGGTCGGGATTTCAATTGTAAGAGAAATAGGGCCGGTAATAACCGCTTTGATCTGTGCAGGTCGTATTGCATCAGGTATAGGGGCAGAGTTAGGCTCAATGAGGGTTACAGAACAAATTGATGCTATGGAAGTCTCCGGCACCAATCCCTTTAAGTATCTCGTGGTGACCCGCATTTTGGCAACAACCCTAATGATACCCTTGCTGGTCGTTTTTGGCGATTTAATTGCGCTGTATGGCTCTGCCCTGGTAGAAAATCTTAAAGGGCAGGTATCCTTTCAATTGTATTTCAATACGGTCTTTGATGCCCTTGGTTTTGGGGATCTGGTACCTGCCACAGTAAAATCATTCTTCTTTGGTTTTGTCATAGGATTAGTAGGCTGTTACAAAGGTTATTATTGTAAAAAAGGAACAGCAGGTGTAGGTGTGGCTGCTAACACAGCGGTTGTTATGGCTTCTATGTTATTATTCGTAGGCGATTTTATCGCCGTTTTCGTATCCGATATTTTCTATGAACTCTAAATATGAAAGAAAGCAAAATAATAGCATCAAATGACAGCGCTATGAAAGACGCTGAAAGTGCAACGGAGGTGGTCATCCGCATAGAAAATGTGTACAAAAGTTTCGGGGATAACCACGTGCTCAACGGATTCAATATGCTATTGCACAAGGGAGAAAATCTTGTGGTGATGGGAAAATCAGGATCTGGAAAATCTGTCATGATCAAGTGCTTGGTCGGGCTCATAACACCAGACAGTGGGTACATAGAAGTAATGGGTCAGGAAATTTCAACCCTGGACCGCCAGACCCTGGATTCCTTGCGTTCGGATATTGGATTTCTCTTTCAGGGAAGCGCCTTATATGATTCTATGACCGTACGTGAAAATTTGGAATTTCCCTTGCGTAGGCATAAAGATAAGCTTGGTACAATATCGGACACCACTCCTTTGGTTTTGGAAGCCCTGGAAAACGTAGGACTTGGCCATACCATGAACTTGATGCCCGCCGAACTATCCGGCGGTATGAAAAGGCGTATTGCTCTGGCTCGGACATTAATACTGAAACCCAAAATAATATTATACGACGAACCAACCAGCGGTTTGGATCCGATAACAGCAAAGGAAATTATAATGCTCATGCGAAATATACAGGAGAAATACGGCACCTCTTCCCTGATCATCACCCACGACGTGGATTGCGCCCGGGTAATCTCTGAACGAATGATCTTATTGGTAGATGGAATTAATTATGCCGAAGGTACTTTTAAACAACTATCAGAATCCCGGGACCCTAAAGTAGAAGCATTTTTTAAAAAATAGGATTATGGCAAAGACACCACTGGAAAATCTTAAACTGGGCATTTTTGTAGTGCTGGGAACTATTTTATTACTAATTGCCGCCTATCTGATCGGTAACAGGCAAAATATGTTCGGAAAAACCTTTACAATTACTGCTGTTTTTAAAAACGCAAACGGCCTTCAAAATGGGAATAATGTGCGTTTTTCAGGTATAAATGTAGGTACGGTCAACGGCATTGAAATGGTAAATGATACTACCATAAAGGTGAATATGATCATTCAAGAGAAAATGCTTCAACACATAAAAAAAGACGCCATTGCCACCATAGGATCAGACGGCCTGGTGGGTAGCATGCTCATCAATATACAGCCAGGTGAAGGGACTGCTCCTTTAATCAGGGCCGGGGATGAGTTACAATCCTATAGCAAACTGGGTACCCAAGATATGCTGAGTACCCTAAACGTTACTAATGAAAATGCTGCTTTATTAACTGCCGATCTACTGAAAGTCACCCAGTCCTTAAATCAGGGTAAGGGTACCCTGGGGCGTTTACTGAATGATACCACCCTGGCCAACGACCTACAGGAAACCATTGTAAATCTGCGTAAAACAAGTACAAAAACAAAGGCGGTTATGACCGAATTAAATGAGATTGTAGAGGGAATCGACTTCAATAAGAGTGCTGCAGGGGTGCTGTTGGCCGATTCCGTGTCGGCTGTGAAAATGCAAAATGTCATAGAAAACCTTGAGAGTAGTAGTGTTGAAATTAACCGAATATCTAAGGATCTCAATGTTTTAATAGGACAGATAAATGCCGGTGAAGGTACCCTTGGTTATTTAGCAAAAGACACCTCCCTTGTTTCTCAATTGTCTCGCACAATGAAGAATATTGAGACGGGTAGCGTAAGCTTTAATGAGAATATGGAAGCGTTGAAACATAACTTTTTGACCCGAAGGTATTTTAGAAAGCAGGCAAAGCTTAAAGAAGATCAGTAAGGCTTTCAATATCTTCTAACTCATGTAGGTCGAGATCAAAAATCATCATTAGATGGCTTTGAGGTTTGGAAGCATAAAACAATCTGCCGGCTACTTCAAAAGACTTTAAATTCTATTCAATCAAGGTGTTAAAACCATAGCGCCTGATCCAGATCATTGTAAGGCCCCAGGCATTCGTCTTACTTTGTGTAAAAGTTGACCGTGACTGCATTGCTGATTTTAGGCATCATTCTTTTACTGCTTTTGGGCCTATTGTTTTTACCCATAGAGCTGTATTTAGATACTAG
>JBFOMC010000142.1:0-3662 GCA_040830565.1 Flavobacteriaceae bacterium | reverse complement strand
AGTACTATCAGGAAGGCTAAACGGGAAGCTTGTTGGTTTAAATTTTGATTTTTCAAAAAGCAGGGAATCAAACCGATCCTCCGGGAAACCTTTTATCACGGTTTTCTTTCCTTCAGATATACTGATCCTTAAAAGATCTCCGTCCTTTTCGCTGAGCAGCACTTCATCCTCAGATAAGAAAGCCATACTCCAGGGTCTGGATAGTCCTTTAATCAAGATCTCTTTTTCAGGCTTAGAGAATGTTAAGGTATTGGCTGGAGCAGGTGGTTTGGGGTTACATGCACAACCAAGAATAATTAGAAAAAGTACTGGTAGTCTAAACATTTGAAAACAACATTTTAAAAATCATTCGCCAATTTCCCGTATTTCTGGAAAATTGTCTTTAGAAATCATGATCTTTAAAATGAAATTTCTAGGCGAGCCTTATTTTGTTTCTGTACTGACTAGGGGTAAGTCCGGTAGCCGCTTTAAAAGCCAAATTAAATGAGGTTACATTGCCAAAGCCGCTGTCGTAGGCAATTGTCGCGATTTTTTCCTGTATGTAATTTGGGTGTGCCAGTAGTGATTTTGAGGCTTCAATGCGGTATGCAGTAACAAACTCAGAAAAATTCGCATTCCCATTTTCATTAATCGCCTGTGAGAGTTCTCTTGGGGACACAAGGAGCTTTTTGGCCACGCCCGCGAGAGAAATGTTGGCTTCCAAATACATTTTTTCCTTGTCAAAGAGAGCTTTTACATTTCTAAATAGTTCAAGTGATGCGTTTTTATCTAAGGCTGAACCTTGGTATTTTTCCTCCAACACATCCTGACGTTTTAACAGCAGATAAGAAAAAACATATAGCAGGATGGAATACAAAATGGCACCACCAATATACCAGGGAATTATCCCGATAAAATTGGCAAGATAAAAAATACCAATAATCCCCACAGCGATGATCAAATTCCTGGACCATGCCTTAATTGCAGAAGGCTTTGCATCCTTGATCGACTTAAATTCTAGCCAAGCCCAACCCACATAACCCAAGAGGTGAACAAAAATGCCTACATAGATGATTTTGGAGATGAAATCGAAGTTATTGGGAATTGCCCAACTAAAACCTATGAAGATGAGGAAGGGCAGAAAATGAAACAACTGAGATGGTGTTGGGGATACTTTCCTTATTCTAATTTGTCTTAAATAAAATAGAAGTGATGGCCCAACAATCAGTATTCCGGACAATCCTATATTTCTGTGCCAAGGCTCTAAGTCCAAATAGGTGTTAAGAACAGATTTTCCTATCCTAAGGCTGAGCCCAAAAAGAATAAGAACCAAAAATATGTTCGCTTTTCTATTGCCTTTTTTATGACCAAGAAAGTATATACAAAGAAATAATGACTGCGCCAGTCCCAGACAACTAAGAACTAAAATAAGCTCGCGAATATCCATACTTTTTAATCAAATAATATTGCGCTCCTTTGGAAACTAGATATTAGAATCTAGCAATATTCTCCATGCGCCATCCGTATCTTTCCTCCAGACCAACACATAATTTCCCGGATAGGTCCCTGAACACTGACCAATTTCGAATACCAGGGTTTCATTTACCGCTTCCAAGACTAACGGTTTCAAATGCAGTTGATAGTCTTCGCTGTTCATATATCCATATTCCTTTATAACGGCCTCTCTACCTACCACCATAGGCCTGTGACTATAGTAAAGGGTGTTCTCCGTATACATTTCGGTAACCAAATCCGCTACCTTATGTGCATTACAAAGGGCCATCCATTCATTGCGCCTTTGCTCCAGCTCTTTGGGAATAGGTGTATTTTGTACTCTTCTTGCGACCAACTCCAATTCCCGTTTAGTTCTATTATCTCCCTTTCTCCAGATGATAAAGTGCGCATAAGAAGTCCTGTCCGGGGTACTGAAATTGCCTATTTCATATACAACGGTGCTGTCCAGAACCGCAGTAATCCTCTGTTTAGAAGTGATGGTGTTGATCACCAAACCCTTTCCCTTGTAGAGATCCATGATATTCATATTCCCATTCACCATGTCGCCTTTGGCACTAACCTTATAGGCATTTTTGGTGTACATTGGGAATAAGGAATCTAATTGTGCATTCACGATAAGTTGCCATTCTTCGTCAGGATCCATTGTATTGGTTCCAGCCTTAGTCAAGGCAGCGTTATTTTCCTCGACCTCGCTTACAGATTTAGGGTCATCTTTGCAACTGAGGGAAATGAAAAACAGTAGACATAAAAAAACAGGAATTAAAGACTTTTTGGAGGGCATGACTTTGTTTTTGATGATGAAAAGATGTAATCTGTTGTAAGGTAGTGAATAATCTTTTTAATTCTTGGCAGACCTTGCACCAATAGGATCAGATACTTTCGTACTGTGCTTTGATGAGTTCCGGACTGTACTTTCTCTCCAACGCCCTAATAGAAAAATGCGCTTCTGCCATACTTTGAAAATGTTGCATAAAAGCCAGATTTATAGAAGCTCCACCAGCTGCACCTATTATCGGGATAGCCTGCGCCACGAACTTTTCGGAAACCTGGATACTAAACCTTGTGGCAATGATGGAAATAGCTTGTAATAAAGGCTGGGCTGCCCCGGCCAGGACCCCCTCCAAGGCTTTACCGGCTACAGAGGTCCCTCCTTTTACGGCAGATTGTACAGCAATTTTTGAAGCATAATAGCCCGTGTCCAAACTGTCATCATGTTTAGATTTCCCTCCTAGTGCAAATACCTGAAGACATGCCAGTTGGGCGTCCAGACTGTTGAGATCTTCCCCATGGTTCCTGGCGATGTCCATGATCGAACGCATCATCAATTTTGTCGTGAGTGATAGATCTACAGCAAAGGCCGCGGCACCAAAGGCGCCTCCTACCGCTCCGGAAGTGGTGACCAACGCCTTGTATGTTTTATTCCAGGGTTCAGCCTTTCGGTCCTTCATTGTAAGGAGATTACTTTTGACCACCGTTCGCAAAACCTTATAAGAAAGTTGTTGCAACCATTTCTGTTGCTTTTGAGGAAGGAGTGCCAACCGGCTGTCAATTACATTGCCCATTTTGTTAAGGCTCTTCATGGCCCATCCGACGTCCTCCATCTTGTGCTTTGCTGTTTGCAGTACTACGCGATCTTCCTGGGAAAGGGTTTTTGTCTGAGGCATTTTTAAAGATTTAGTACTTCATTAGTAGAGTGTGTCCGCAGTTTGTTACAAATAGCTGGCATTCTAGACCAGATTCGGGTATTTGGAACCAGGAGATAAGACAAAAAAAGACAAAAGACTATAGACCAAAGACATGAAACCTGAAACAAAATTGAATAATTAAAAGTTGAAAATGGAAAATGAAAAGCTCTATCAACTAAGTAACTGCCTCCTGCTCTGAGAAAGCTCAAGTGTCAAGCTCAAGTTCAAACTCAAAACGAAATAAGCCCTAGTTATAACTTCTAACTTTCATCAAAAATCCTCAGAAAGCAATATTGATAATTGTTAATTGCTTATTGTTTATTGACTTTTGCCTACTGCCTACTGCCTTCTGCCTACTGCCTACTCGCTTCTGGCTACTCCTTTCTTTGTACTTCCTGCTACTTGCTGCTCTGAGGAAGCTCAATTGTAAAGCTTAAGTTCGCACTCAAAACGAAATAAGCTCTTTGTAAAATTTATTACTTT
>JBFOMC010000141.1:0-4511 GCA_040830565.1 Flavobacteriaceae bacterium | reverse complement strand
GGAATTATTGTGGGGATAGCTCTTTTGCTCTATTTTCTATATGCCATTCGCTCCGTATTGGCTTATTTGGCCATGGCCGCTGTGGTTGCCCTTATCGGAAGGCCCATTGTTCTTTTTTTAAGAAGAAAACTCAAATTCCCGAATTTGCTTGCCGTCATCATCACCATGCTCGTTATGGTGGGACTCTTGGTTGGTATTATTTCTCTATTTGTGCCCTTGATCACGGAACAGGGCAAGAATCTTTCTTTGCTTAACATTGAGGTGCTGCAGGATAACCTCAACACCTTATACCAGCAAATCACCAGCTATTTTGGGGCTTCCCCTGAGGCCGTGAATGAAATAATCCGAGACTCTGATCTCGAAAAGAACGTTTTTGACGGTCTTAATCTTGGGTTTATCCCAAATATTCTGAACTCCTTTGTAGGCATCCTCAGTTCTTTCAGTATTGGCCTTTTCTCTGTTCTATTTATTTCATTTTTCTTCCTAAAAGATAGTAAGCTGTTTCAAAGAGGACTTTTAACTTTTGTACCTAACAATAAGGAATCTAATATGGTCAAATCGATTGACAAGATAAACGGTTTGCTCTCCAGATATTTTGTTGGACTCTTACTGCAGATCCTCGTACTTTTTATCATTTATACCATTGTATTGCTGATTATCGGAATTGAAAATGCAGTAGTCATTGCCTTTCTGTGTGCCCTATTCAACATCATCCCATATGTGGGACCTATAATAGGTGGGGTACTCATGATTTTCTTGACTATGAGTAGCAATATCGGAATGGATTTCAGCACGGTTATTTTACCTAAGACGGGTTGGGTTTTAGCCGGATTGGTTTTTGGGCAACTGGTAGATAATTTTGGTTCTCAGCCCATTATTTTCTCTAATAGTGTAAAATCTCATCCGCTCGAGATCTTCCTGGTTATCATTATTGCCGGTTTGCTTTTTGGCGTTATCGGAATGATTGTAGCAGTCCCGGGATATACGGCAATTAAGGTGATTTTGAAAGAGTTTCTAGCCGAAAATAAAATTGTTAAACGCTTAACTCACAATTTATAGTTTAACTTTGAATAAAAGGTTATTAAATACTGGTGCACAGAAATTTATAACTGAAAAATTGAATGCTGACATCGTGTCAGTTTTGCTAAAACCACCTCCTTTTGAGGGCATCACACCTAAAGAGTTAGCCCAACAAATAGCTTCGAAGAAAAAGTGCAGACTAAAGCTCCCAACCTGGTTCAAAACAGAGGGTATTTATTATCCTGAATCACTTAGTATAGAGCAGGCTTCTTCAGAAGTCACTGCGGAATACAAAGCAGAGCTGGTAGATGGAAAATCGCTTGTCGATATCACCGGAGGCTTTGGGGTTGACAGTTTTTTCTTCTCCCAAAAAATGGAAAACGTCTGGCATTGTGAGATCAATCATGAACTATCACAAATTGCGACTCATAATTTCAAAACTCTTGGTGCAAAACGCATAGAGTCTAGGGCGATAAATGGGATCGATTTCGTTCTATCCTCTCAAAAGAAATTCCATTGGCTTTACATTGACCCCTCTCGAAGAAATGAAAACAAAGAAAAAGTCTTTTTGCTTTCAGATTGCAGTCCTGATGTTCCAGCTTATTTAGATCAATTGCTCGATAAAAGGGATCATATCTTACTTAAAACCTCGCCCCTTCTCGACATTTCTGCCGGCCTCGAGGAACTTCATTTTGTCAGGGAACTTCACGGTCTGGCAGTAAATAACGAGGTAAAGGAGTTGTTATGGATAATAGACAAAAGCAGCACCGCCCGGATACATATAAAGACGATTAACATTAGCAAGGGAGAAAGACAGCAATTCAGTTTTTATCACGACTCAGAAAAAGAAGCCATTTCTCAGTTCGACAACCCACTTAAATATCTTTACGAACCTAATGCAGCCATCATGAAGGCGGGGGGCTTCAAAAGTGTGGGAATTAATTATTCAATCAAAAAACTACACCAAAACACTCATTTATTCACATCGGATGCCCTTATTCCGTTTCCTGGCAGACGTTTTGAGATCATAGAGAACATCCCTTACAACAAAAAGAGTATCAAATCCCTTGAGCTAAATAAGGCCAATATCGCCACTCGGAACTTTCCGGTAACGGTAGCAGAGATCAGAAAAAAATACAAGATCAAAGAAGGTGGAGATAGCTACATGTTTTTTATAACAAATCAATCTGGAGATTTTAGAGTTTTGCTATGCAAAAAGCCTTAATCAATAGAATTAATTCCTAAATTACAAGGACTTTATTCTGCAATTAAACCTTGTGAGCATGGAATCCAAACTTTTCAACATTAACAGAAGACATTTTTTAAAAGGTGCTACCGCCGCAGCCGTACTTTCATCCTTTGGCATGTACGGTTTTGAACTAATGCACAGAGAGAAACCCTGGAGGGTTGGTCTTATAGGCACGGGTTGGTATGGGACCAGTGACTTATTTAAGCTGATCCAGGTAGCCAATGTTGAAGTGATTGCCTTATGCGATGTAGATAGTCGTTTCCTTAATGAAGCTGCCACTCTGGTGTCTCAAAGACAGCGCTCAGGGAAGCGGCCCAAACTGTACGGAGATTATCAAAAAATGCTGAAAGAAAGTGGTTTGGAAATTGTTTTAATAGGAACCCCGGACCACTGGCACGCCCTGCAATGTATAGAAGCCTTGAAATCCGGGGCTCACGTTTATGTACAAAAACCGATAAGTGTTGATGTGATGGAAGGCGAGGCGATGGTAGCTGCAGCCAGACATTACAACAAGACAGTACAGGTAGGTACTCAAAGAAAAAGCACCCCCCATCTGATACATGCTAAGAAGAACATTGTAGATGCCGGGTTGTTGGGTAAAATCTCTCATGTAGAGATGTGCTGTTATTTTCATATGAGAGCCAATGATAATCCTCCTTTGCAGGAAGTCCCCGATTTCTTAGACTATGAAATGTGGACAGGACCTGCACCTTTGAGACCTTATGACGGCCTTCCGCACAGAAGATGGTGGCGCACTTTTATGGAGTACGGCAATGGTATTATGGGAGATATGTGTGTTCATATGTTTGATACAGTAAGATGGATGCTAAAACTGGGATGGCCCAAGCGCATCAGCTCTCAAGGCGGGATCTATGTGCAAACCGATGGAAAATCTAATATTGCCGATACGCAGAGCGCGGTATTTGAATACGACGGATTGAACTGCGTATGGCAGCATCGAACCTGGGGCACTCCTGCAGATCCGGAATATCCCTGGTCTTTTAAACTCTATGGGGAGAAGGGAACACTTTCCGGAAGTACTATGCAATACGACTTTGTGCCTCACGGGGATGGCGAGCCCATTCATATGGATGTGGTTTACGAAAAAGAAAAGTACCCCGAGGACCTGGAGGAGAAGGATAACGAATTAAACGCAGCACCCGCTACCAGATTGCATATGTTAGATTTTCTGGGCGCGATTGACAAAGGTACCAGGCCTGTTGCCGATATTTTGGAAGGTCATATCTCTTCGGCCTGCTGTATTTTGGCAAACTTATCAATGGAAGCAAAAAGGCCGGTCGTTTACGATCCGGAAAAGCGCATTGTGGTAAATGATCCTGAAGTAACAGCAAAGCTTCAGAGGGCTTACCGGGGACCATGGGAACATCCGCATCCCGATCAATTTAAATAAGCTCAATCTGCCGTTAAATCCTCTAACCAATCAATAAGCAAATTAGCCCATTCCCTTAGGTATTTATCTTTGGGGGCCAGGGCAAATCCATGACCTCCTCTTGGGTAAATATGCAGGGCTGCCCGGACTTCATGTTTTCTTAAAGCCTGGAAAAATAGTATGCTATTATCCGGAAGCACTCCTTTATCGTCGGCGGCGTGAAGTAAAAATGTAGGCGGCGTCTCAGCGCTTACCTGTAATTCATTGGAGTAGTTTGCTACCAAATCCGGATCCGGACTTTCTCCCAAAAGCGCCTTTTTAGATCCTGAGTGCACAGCCGCTTCACCAAAGGAGATCACCGGATAAATCAGTGCCATAAAATCAGGTCTGGCACTTAGTTGATCCACACTGTCCTTTTCCTTATAAACCTTTTGAGTAAAATGGGTGCCCAGAGTAGCTGCCAAATGTCCTCCGGCAGAGAAACCCATGATCCCAATACCATCACTTTTAATATTCCATTGAGGAGCATTTGCCCTTACCAACCGCATAGCTCTTTGCGCATCTATTAGAGGTACCTCATGGTTTTTAATTAGCGACTTGGAGGTTGGTAAACGGTATTTTACTACTATCCCGGCGATGCCTTTTGAATTAAGAAATTTAGCCACATCTGTGCCCTCCCAATCATAGGCCAGTATTTGATATCCACCTCCGGGAAAAATAAGAACAGCATTACCCGTTGCATTGGCCTTAGCCGGCAAATACACTTCGATACTTGGTTGCTGTACTTTGCTTATTCTGAGAATGTCGTCCTGAACATTTACCTCTTTCTCCTCCGTCTCCACCCGGTTGGGT
>JBFOMC010000140.1:0-22267 GCA_040830565.1 Flavobacteriaceae bacterium | reverse complement strand
TCCCCAGTTAGGATCGTAAGCAATTCCGGAGATATTAGAATAAGTTTCTCCAAAGATCGAGATCACGTCTGCTGCATCTCTTGCAGGAGGTACGGGAGCCGAACTTGTGGGTGCACTACCACCGCCGCTAGCTGCCCTATAGAAGTAAATGTTGTCTAAATAAATATCATAGGGGTCAGTGTTACCGCTTCCATCTCCGTTAAATTGCCCATCAAATTTCATTTGAATCACCTGATCCCAGGTCATACCCGTGAAATCCCCAATGGGTAGGTCTACACTGTTCCAGGAGCCCGGAGTGATTGGAACTTCTACCAAGACTTCACCAGCCCCAGTACCCGTGTTTATAGGGCTTACTTTTACCTGCCGATCCGTGCCCGTAGGAACCCAGATATCTACATGGAGGAATTCCATAGCTGAGGCATCCTGAGCGTTCCCAGAGAAGTCCGTTCCCTGGAAATTAAAATTAGGATAGGCGAGTGCCAGATTCCCGTCACCGGGATCGTAGGCGGTATTTACCATCATGTGGCCAGACTGCCCCCAGTTAGGATCATAGTCAATTCCTGAAATATTGGAATAGGTCTCTCCGAAGATCGAGATCACGTCGGCGGCGTCTCTTGCAGGAGGTACCGGAGCCGAACTCGTAGGGGCACTGCCGCCTCCGCTGTCTGTGAAGAAATAGATATTGTCTAAGTAAATATCTCCGTTTCCATCAAATTTGAACTGAATAACATCTGCAAGATCAACAGGTGAAAATTGTGACAAGGGAATATCGATGCTTGTCCATCCCGTAGTTGGCACGGTTAGAGCTACCGGAGTTTCTACTGGTCCGGAGCTAATCAAATAGACATTCAAACTAGAGGAATTATCTGTCCAGAAATCGAGATGAAGGAAATCCATGCCTGAAACGTCCTGGCTACTTCCTAATTGAATTCCCTGGAAATCTAGGCCGGAATACAATAGGGTGTTGTTGCCGTTTATCATCTCTCCGGTTACCACAGTACCCTGACCCCAGTCCGGGTTGAGGTCTGTACCGGCAACATCAGTGTATGCGTCACTGTAGATAGAAATAACATCCATCTCTGGGCGGGTAGGTGCTGGAGCAGCATCAGAAGGCATGCCTCCGCCACCTGTAGTACCATTTTCGTTGTATAAATAAATATTATCTACAAAGAAACTGGAAGGTCTTGGACTTTCGTTAGTTTCTGCGTCGAGCACAATCTGCCCCAGGTTATTTTTATTAGCCAATGCTGAGATATCAAAGTCTACACTTATCCATGCGCCTTGTACCAGTGCTGGAGAGGTACTTGCAGAGAGCACCAGGGCTACACTGGAATCGTCTCCCCCTCCAAAGGAAGCATCTGCGCCAAAATCGACAAGATTTATTCTCAAGGTTGATGCAGGATCAAAAGCATCCGGAATATAGATATCCATATGCAGATGAGTCATATCTGTGCCATTTATGGTCGGAACGTTTTGGTTGAATTCCATTCCCACAAAATTGTAGTTGATATAATTCAGGACATTATCCCCATCTACCGTAAAATCTGCGGATTCTGTGGTTTGAAATGGAGCATAAAAACCATTATAAAAATCTACAGGAACGTTGTCATAGGCATCGCTAAATATGGAGATCACATTTGCCGCATCTCTCGTAGGTAGTGGTGCCGGATCAAACTCAGAAATTTCAAGGGTTAAAGACCCTTCGGCGTCTATCTCCCCAAGGGAGGCAGTAATAGTGGCTTCACCCTCGCTCACAACTGCAATTTCATCCGCATTGGAGGTCTCGTTTAAACGGATGTTAGCTGCTCCCGAACTTGATGACAAGCTAAAGAAAGCAGCTGAGGCGTTGACCTGTTGCTCTGCCCCATTGGGAAGGCTGAAGCTAAGCCCGAGAGCACCCGGGGAAAGCACCTGTCCTACAAAAGCCTGAATAGTCTCATCAGCTCCATTTTGAATGGTAGCCCTGACCTGACCAATGGTTCCCAGATTTTCATATTTCAAATCATCTATCCAAAAGCTGTAACCCCCTCCATCATCAGGAGTATCTACAAAATGGAAAATACCCGTTTCCTCGGTAAGCATGGAAGCATCTGGAAGAAGGATAAAATACTGTGTCCAAGCTGTGCTGAAAGGCACATTATTTATGGAAGTTCTATAAACCTCAGTGTCGTGAAGTCCAAATCCAAGCTCTTGAATAGTGGCTGCCTGAGAAGCCCTTCCCCAAAAACTCAGGACGTTGTATCCTGATAAGTCTCTTCCGGTATTATCAAAGAAAATTCCACCGGCGTATGCACCTTCCGGATCTCCTTCCGAGGGTACGTCAAAACGCATGGAGGCGTCAGATTTGTTATAGGAGATCTCATCGTCTAGCTGAAAGGCGCTGACTTTTGAATCACCAAAGGCCTGAAAATCTAATCCGGCGCTAAAACCATCTATAAATACCTCTGCTGTAGAAGGTAAGGTTGACGGAAATGCGTCGCTATCATCTGGTTCGCACCCAATAATGATGGCTAAAGCAAGGCCTACTAATACTGTGGCTTTTTTTTGTTGAGATATTCTTTCTAAGTTCATCGCTCTTTTTTTATTTTCCAATATTAATGTGTATGTATGTTCTAATCTCCCACTCCGTTCCGTTGTCAAATCCGAGGTCTAGCGGACCCTGGAACTCGTATCTGGGAGAATATTGATCTAGCGAACGCCATATGTAACGTATCCCGATTTGTGTGTTTGGCAGGATAAACCAATCCGGTTTACCTACCGTAGTCGACAAGTCTGCCGATAGTTGTAAAGGGAAGGTCAGGTTGAAGTCGCGATGATAGTCAAACGGACCCCAATCGTCTACCTTTACAGAACCCACAAACTTCATTTGCTTATAAATAGCCCTTAGGTCGGTTCCAAATCGGGTAATAGTTCTGTTTATGGCATCTGAAGGGTTGCTGCCCCAGGCATTCGGTTGCGCCTTACCTGCATAAAAATTCAGAATTAACCCAAGCTCCGGATTAAATTTAGATACCACCCGTCCGTGTAACTCCCAAAGATCTTCGGCGGGAGGTGCCAGCGGGAAGGCTACCGGACTACGGCCTGCATCATCAAAACCAATGGCTGCGTCCTGACTGGTGGGTAAATGGCGAAACACAAACCCCAGACTTGCTGCAAACTTGGCATCTTCTGCCCGGTCGTTGTCCCATTCGTACATCCAGGTCCCTGGAGTAGGATCATACGTCAGCAATAGTTCTCCCGCAACCGTTTCACGATTTGCCCTAACCACAAAGGGATCTGTAAGTATATTTCTTTTTCTAAACGGAGCATCAAAGGGAATAGGATCTACAAGGGGCTTTTGCCAAAGGAAATTAGGCGCTACTTGTACATTTCCGATGTTAAAAGTAAATCCACTTAAGAAGTTATATTGGTTACCGCTACCGCTGTCTTTTAGTCGCCACCCGGTAAAGGTTCTTGTATAGTCTGCACCCCCGTTGGCAACCAGCCCCATAGCTGCTGCCTGGGCATACCAGTTGAACTTACCTCCTGCGTAGGTGAGTCTAACTTTTCCACCCCAGGTATCGTCAGAGTCCACAACGTCTGTTAGTTCTGTGAAGTTACCTGCAGCATCTGTGCGGACAATATTATAGGGCCTGTCTACTAAAGGTTGTCCACCCCATATACCTCCTAATTCAACTCCGAATTTTCCATACTTTCTTTTAGCATGCAGGGTTACTCTGCGTGTTCTTGGTTGAGGAATGGCTATGGAAGTTATTGCGGCTCCCGGGTCGTCTATGTCTTCGTGATAAATTCCGGTCACGTCTGTATGTCCTAATTTGGTACTGTACTTCACCAAGACTGCCGGGTTTGCTCCCCACCACAGTTCCGGGCCATAAGCTACTTTAAGTCCTTTTAGGGCTTTCTTTCCTTCAAACTCGAAGCCAAAAGGAGCTTCACCATTATAGATGTCGATGTTTGGGCCATAGTTGGCTTCAGGATACAATCCAAAAAAATCGCCTTCATAACCCCAATGGTAATGCCCGGTTCTATAAAAGCCGGTGAGGTTAAAACTTTTGTGATTCCAGCTAAAATCTCCACGGTATACCCGTACTCTATTGATATCGGCCAAGATCAACTCTCCATCATCTGTTTCCACCGTCCTGGAACGGCCCCGATTTTCGTAAAAGATCTCGTTGATGGGATTGGTGGCAACATTTCCTAAGACATTGAAGGTAATATTGGCTTTTATACTTTCTGAAGGTTTTGCCTCAATACCTACAAAATAAGATTCCATATGATCAAAACCCTGTTGATTGGGGAAAGTAGTTTCGTCGTTAAGATCAACGTCTTCCGGAGTTGTAATTAGGTCTCCTCCCGTGTTGAAGGTGGTAAACTCTGCCCGTAGACTACTAATGCGAACTTTACTGGTTTGCCCTCCCTGTAGCGCTGCTTTATCGCCCCTTGCCCTAAGCATGGCATCGGCAAGTTGAATATTTGAAAAGTAATTGGCTATACTCGTCAAACTAGTTCCCTCATCATAAGGGTTTAATTCATGGGCCTCTTTGAGTGCGTAGTAGGCTGCCCTTGGGTATAATGTGTATAGCCCTCTGGCATTGGTTGGGCCTTTGGCGCAAATTCCAAACCATTCCTCATTCATGTTGTTTTGACCTTCTAAGTGGTCACGGTCATAACCTCCATTAGACCAGGAAGCATTATTATCATGAACGTCCAAATTTTTGGTTTGCCCAAACTTCCACCAACCATCGCTAAACTGAAAAGTAAAACCACCAATGGAGTTTCCTACCTTGCCCAAGCCTGCAGCATTCTCGTATATTTCTCTCCAGTTTCCAAGCATATAAAAAGCCTGGGACTCCTGGTCTTCTTCATTTTCTATTGCATTAAAAGCATCTGCTCCAAATTCAGTGAACATAACAGGCTTATTGAGCTTGTCTTTAACCACCTGAAACATATCACCGAAGGAAACACCCCTATAAGTGTTTGTTCCGTAAATGTCCACATCTTTACATTCTTCAGCGACGATATCTATAAAAAGTACGTCACCATTACAAATGGCGACAGGGTGAGATCCATCAATGGCCTTCATTTTAACCGCGGCCTCATTCATTAATCTATACATCGGTCTTCCACGTGTTTCCCCAATGAACTTCTTTTCCTCCTCGTCATCAGGAAAGTCCTCGGTTTCTGCTCCGGCCCAGAACAACCCATAATTATTCTCGTTGCCTAGGAGGTAGAGTAAAAGCCCAGGTGTATTGTTATAGGTTTGGGCTAATTCCGTCGCCTCAGACAAAAGTAACTCCTGGGTCTTGGCATCCGAATAATCGGTTACTGCTACCCATGCTCCGTCAATGGTCAGGCCGTAACGACCAAACGAATGGTTGAGCATAGTATAAATGCCGTACTCCTTGTATATGTATGTGATCCACTTAGGAGGAACCCCTGTGTATTGTCTAATGACATTAACTCCCATGTTTCTCAGAAGGCCCATCTCCGCATCAAGAGCGGCCTTAATGACATCATCAGATTGTTTCCACAAACTGTAAGTAACCGTGGTTCCAATGGGAAAGTAATCCCAATTCATACCATTGATCATAAAATCTTTTCCATTGACAACCAATTTTGTCCCTTGTTGGTTTGTTTCAACCGATACTTTATCGGACTGGGCAAACAAGGTAGTTGTGAACAAAAAGAGAAATAGTCTTAGCAAGTCGTTTTTCATAATAGTATTGTTTTGTACATGTGTGGCAAGAAAAATGCACCTTATGAAATGCCGTAATTATTGGCATTACGTCGACTATAAACTTATTTTTAAAAGTTGGGGTTTCCATAAATTTTACCTCTACAAAAACCATACGTCGGGAATATGAGAAAGCAGTTTTTAAACTGTAACTTTCAGTAAATAAGACTCTTATAGAAATAATTAGGAGGTAAGTAAATTGCCTTTACAGCAGATGTGTGTAAAAAGGTGTATAGGTAATGTTGAGGTCTGATTATCCCAGGAAAAGGTGTTATAAGCCAAGGATGTAGTTCACAAGATTTTCGTCTGGACTCAAATTCATTTTTTTACGAAGCCTATAGCGTTTAATTTCCACACTTCTGGCAGAGATATTAAATAAAGGCGCTATTTCTTTTGAGGCCAAATTAAGTCGTAAGTAGGCGCACAACCTGATGTCGTTAGGAGAGAGATTTGGATGTGCTTTGTTCAATTTTTTCAGAAATTTTCGATCGGCATTGTTGAAGGCCTCCTGAAACAATTCCCAATCATCATTTTGGTTTAAGTTTTTATCAATCATGGCCGCGAGCCTATTGACAGAAGATCCTTGGGTATCCAATGCCCCTAATTGTGCTTTTATATTGGCCAGTAGTTGGTTCTTTTTAACAATACTCATGGTAGAAGCAGCCAATTCTTTGCTTTTGGTTTTGAATTCCTTTTTCAGCTGCTCATTTTTGATCTTGATAATTTCTTTTTCATTTCGGGCCTTGGCCAATTGGAGCTCACGAGTGTTCTTTTCGATTAACTTTTGTTGGCTTTTGTGATAGTAGTTCTTATAAGCACTGTGAATCATAAAAATGCCAAAAAGCCCCAGGATCGTGTATATAGCAATCATAGCATTGGTCAGGTACCATGGTTTATCTATTTTGAACGAATAGGAGGCAATATTGCTAGAGAGACTTTCTCCTACTCTGGCTCTTAGCTCAAAAGTATACTTACCATAAGGAAGATTTTTAAAGGATGCGTGAGAGGCTTCAGACCAATTACTCCATTCAGGGTAAATGTCTGATAGCCGGAATTGGTAATTCGGTTTTAACAATCTGTTATATTCTGCCGTATTAAAAGAAATTTCGATGTTATTTTGATCGGGTCTGAATTTACCTTCATTAAGTATGTCAAGCCTAATTGACTTGCCTTGTGCGGTCTTGTTTGAGGTTAACTCCGCGGTATTGATTACAACCTCAAAATCGCGTTCAACTAATTTATTTAGGGCCACACTAATATAGCCTGAGTTGGTCCCGAACAAGTAATTATCAAAGCCGGGAAGTTTACTTACGCTTTCATATCCAATAATACCGTTTCTAACCTTTTCGGTTAAAGGAATACTACCTATAATGGGAGTGCTTGTCAGTTTTCCCGATGAGAAATATAGGATCTTCGACTTGGTGAACATCCATAAATAGTCGTTCTCCCTATCTAAGATTAATTTACCAGAGACATAATCTTCCGGAGTATACCCCTTACTGAGGGTCTCATCTTTCACAAAATCCTGAAGTTGGTCATCATATTTGAAGATACCCTGTTTATAGGCATAGAGCAGATCTCCTTTATATTTGACCATTCCCGAATTAGAGCCTCTAATTGCCGTATCAACAAGTACATCGGTCGCCCTGGTAAGTGAGCCATCAACTTGCAACCTAAAAATCCCTTTGTATTCGTGGTTGACAAAAACCTGATTTTTAAATAATTCAAAATAGCGTGATGAGTGATTAAAGCCTTCTACTTTATTTTTAAGCCTCCACAATCCATTCCGTTTCTCCAGGACATATAAGCCGTCGTAATTTCCCTGAAGGGCCAGGTCAGGTTTTCCGGCAATTTCACTAATTTTCCAGGTTCCGGGAATACTTGCCACCCGGGTGACCTTATCCCCTTGCACAAGGAAAGTCCCAGTATGATGCCCACAAAAGAGGGATTGGCCAATCATGTTCAGAGACCACACCTGTCCCTGGGTGCCCGCTATTAGCTGAAAACCCTCATTTTGATTTATCCTTTTATAAAAAAGTCCCTGGTTTGTTCCCAAATAAAGATAATCTCCGCTGACCATAGAGGCATAGGTACTTCCTGTGATTCCTTTGTTATCAAAGAAGACTTTAAAAGGGGATTCGAGATTTAGATAACTGATTCCATTATCTAAACCAAGCCAGAGATTTTGTTGAAAGTCTTGTAGCAAGGATAAGACGGTGTTATTACCCAATCCTTGAACCTGATCAATATGCCGTATCAAGCTGCCATCGGACGACAGGTGAATAAGACCATCAGAAATTGTTCCCAAAGCAAAAGTCTTATCGATCAATTGAATACCACTATAAATGCTAGTTGAAGATAAAAGCTGTTCGGAAGCCGTGAACCATTTAGTGAGCACGTCGGCTCGACTTCTATAGAACCCGTTGTGCTTGGTTAAGATCAATAGCTCCCCTTCGCTTGGAAATATGTTAATCACCTCGTCATTCTTCAGGGGTAATTCTTCATTTACCAAAATGGCTTTTCCATTTTCAATCTTAAAAATACCCCTATTCATTTGTTGAAAATAGACCCGATCATTTACCTCGAATATTTTGGGAATTTTGGTCTCGGAGTTAATGATATTCACTGAGTCATTGTTAATATCATAAATGTAGATCCTGTTCAGGGATTGGAAGACAATCCAGTCGGCGATCTCCATGATGGTCCAAAACTCCTCATCCGGTAAAAGATCTAGCTTTAGGCGTTGGGAAAGGCTGGTATATTCTAGCTGGCCAAACTTATTTTTTTGCCAGTATCCAAATTCTCTATAACAACCGGTAAAAATTTTATCCTCAATGACCTTTACCGATCTAATAACGGTTTCGTTTGGAGAGGTATAGGCGGTCCAGGTGGCCCCGTTGAACTGCAGGAGTTTTTTGTTATTGGCGATAAAAATGGTCTTATCCTCTGACTGAGAGATGGCCCAATTCTGACTTTCACCATTGTAATCTGACGGAGAAAAATTTTGGATAGGAGGTAGCCCTTGTGCAACCAATGTAAAGGAGAATAGTAGAAAACCGAATTGCCAAAATTTCAAGGTAAAGAGTCTGTTTAGTCTTTTCTAAATATAGAGAATTTAATTTTGGCTACGAAGCCAATATGTACCAGGGCCAGGGTTGAGGCATTATAGTCACATACTGAAGGTAATTAAAAAAGCTTGGCGATTATTTGTGACTTCTGGAGTTGTGAAGGATACGGTCCTTTACATCGTTGAGATAACTCCTCCCAATGGTGTATCGCATGCCCCCACATTCTAGACTATTTCCCTGTATGGCATCTATCTTGTCTATAGCGACTGTATAGGACCTGTGGATCCTGATAAATTTATTTGAGGGCAATTGTTCTGTAAAACTGGTTAGGGTACTATGGATGATGCATTTGCAAGTGGTGGTTTTGATACGGATGTAATCTTTCAAGCTTTCTATCACCAGGATGTCGTCCAGAAATATTTTCTGATGTTTTTTATTGTCCACTTTTACAAAGATGCTAGGACGTTCCGGAAATTCTATCTGGCCCGCGGCATTTGACTGCTGCTTTAACCGAATGATGCGCTGAACAGCTTGAAGGAATCTGGGGAAGGGGATGGGTTTCACCAGGTAATCTATTGCCTGCAGATCGTAGCCTTTTAAAGCATATTCCTCATGTGCCGTTGTGATTACGACCATGGGGATACTTTGAAGGCTCTGGAGAAAATCCAGTCCGTTCAACAGGGGCATATCAATATCCAGAAATATGATATCGGTGTCGTTTTCCTGCAAAAATGAAGTTGCTTCTACGGCATTGGTAAAGGAAGCCTGTAAGCTTAACTCCTTAATTTGCTCCATATAATTTTTGATCACATTTATAGCCAGCGGCTCGTCATCTACTATAATTGCATTCAGGTTCATTAGACTTTTAATTTTAGATTTACATGGAACATTTCTTTTTCCTTGAAAATTAGAAGATCGTAGTCCTTTCTGTCATACCCCAGCTCCAGACGTTTTTTTACATTGGAAAGGCCTATTCCGCCAGTGTTCACAGTGACGGGAACATTTGAGTTTTGCTCCGGAATGGTATTGGCAACTTTAAAATACAAAAAACTATCATCAACTTTTATGTCGAGAGCAATGAGCATTTTCCCCAGGTTCTTGCTGGCGCCATGTTTAAAGCAATTTTCAATCAAAGGTACCAGAAGCATAGGGGCAATTTCTTTGTGTTCAAGGTCGCCTGAAATGTCTACGTCCACTTCTAAGGATTGATCAAATCTTAGGCGCTCAAGATCAATATAGTTTTGTATGCACTCAATCTCATTTTTTAATGTTTGTTTGTTTTTTCTTGTAGCATACAGTAAGTAGCGCATGAGCTCGGACAGTTTTAGTACAACCTCGGGGGCCTTGGCAGATTTTTCGAGCGTCAGGGCATAAATGTTATTAAGGGTATTAAAGAAGAAATGCGGAGAAACCTGGGAACGTAGAAACTTAAGTTCTGTCATGAGTTGCCGGCGTTCCAGATCGTGTAATTTATTGTGTTCTTTAAGCCAATCTATCGTGATTTTAATGGCTGTTACAAAGGAAACCACATAAAGCTCTCCCAGCATGGTAGTAACCACATAGTTCAAGGTTAGCGTGCTTACTTCCTCCGCCGCTTCGGGCATTACATCTGTGCTTACCAGATAGTAGGTAAGATTAAATTTTACGAGCAGCATGATAAAAAGGGAGACGACTACAAGTAAGGCATATTGGGCATACTTTCTAGTGTACACAAATTTTGGCATTAAATAGTAGACATTAAAATATGCGAGGGTCATGTGAATTGGAAATCCAATTAAATTGGTTTTAAGAGACAGCATAAAATCGTCGTGGTAGCTGCCCCAACGCAGGGTGTTAAAAACAAAATAGATCAGCCAGAAAACAATATGATGTTTATAGCTGATTGCGTACTTTTCTGCAGGATCTTCCTTTAAGAACCCATCTAACTTATCATTGATATATACAGACATTATAGATAGAGGATTTTAACAGTTTATGGGCGTTTGCCTTTAGTGTACAGTCGTTGGTCTAATAATGTTCTTCTAATTGATAAAATTGCAAATATTTAGAATACCAATTCTGAAATTTTTAGTTTACGACAGTATTTGATCTTAAAATTTCGGGGTAAATTAAACAATTTTGATTAGCCTGTAATTTTTTTGAAAGGATTAACATTGAACACTATGAAGCATGAATCCTTAAAACAGAAGAGAATTGTTAGTCTCATTTTTTTCCTTATCTATTTGGGTTGCGCCCTTTTGATGGCTCAGACTGAGCCACTAAAGTATATTGCCTATAAAACTTCAAAACCAATTCTTATTGATGGTAAGGCAGATGAGCTAAGTTGGGAGCTTGCACCCTGGAGTGAAGATTTCATAGATATAAAAGGGGTTAAAACACCTTTGTATAAAACGAATGTTAAGATGCTCTGGGATGACGATTACTTCTATTTTTTCGCTGAACTCAAAGAACCTCATGTCTGGGGCACCCTTAAGCAAAGAGACACCGTGATATTTTACAACAATGACTTTGAAATCTTTATTGATCCGGATGGAGATACTCATGATTATATGGAATTCGAGATGAATGCCTTAAATACCCTCTGGGATCTTTTTTTGACTAAACCGTATAGGAATCACCCGAAAGTTCTGGACAGTTGGGATATCCAGGGAATTAAAACAGCTGTACATATAGATGGAAGCTTAAATGACGCCTCTGATATCGATGAGGGTTGGAGCGTAGAGATCGCCTTACCCTGGAAGGTGTTAGTTGAGGCAAATGTGCATAACAAGATCCCTGAAAATGAGTTTTGGCGCGTTAACTTCTCCAGGGTGAATTGGAATTTTGATCTTGACCAGGGTACCTATTCCAGAAAAAAGGATGCCGCAGGAAATTTTTTGCCGGAGTTTAATTGGGTGTGGTCTCCACAAGGAGTGATCAATATGCACGAACCTGAAAAATGGGGCTATGTGTTATTCTCACCAGATTTGACAGGCGAGGAGAAGGATTTTACCTTCCCCAGAGACGAACACCTTAAATGGTATCTTTATGAGCTGTATCGTGACCTCAGGGACGAGAAAAAAAGAAAAGTTATCTGGAAGAAAAATGAGGGCGAAAATGTATTCACAGGACCTGAGAGAATATTTTTCGGACAGGCGGTGAAACCTAAATTGGAAAAATTGGAAGACGAATTCAGCTTGTGGGTCAGAAGCCCTTTTTCAAATGAAAAACTTGTAGTTAAGAACGATGGAAAATTCAAAAATTATGCTTCGCAATAGCCTTAGAGCGTTTACTCAATATGTTGTTTTAATGGTCATACTGGTCGGGGTTTCCTGTAAAGAAGAACATGGAGTGGTGGCGTCTGACATGACGGAAGTAAAAGAGGAAAACGAGATCACCTTTTGGACCTGGATTACGGCAAGCCAGGAAAGAACAGATGATTCTTATAAAGAGGAGTTTGCAAAGTATGTAGACAACGGATTGGACGCCGTGCTCATCAATACCAATGCAGATCCGGAGTTACTTTCAAGATTAGCGCCAATAGCTGTTGCTGCTGGCTTGGAGGTGCATGCCTGGATGTTCACCGTAAACAGGCCCGGGGATAAAATTGCAGAACAACATCCGGAGTGGTATGCTGTAAGCAAAGATGGAAAGTCTTGCTATGACCAACCCCCCTATGTGGGGTATTACAAATGGCTTTGCCCTACAAGAAAGGCATCAAGAGAGCATATTCTAAGTTTGGTTGAAGGGTTGGCGAAAGTAGAAAATGTGGCCAGTGTACACTTGGATTATATCCGATATTCCGATGTATTTCTTCCTATAGGGCTGTTGCCAAAGTACAATTTGGTACAGGACACAGAATTGCCAGAATATGATTTTTGTTATTGTGAGGTCTGTCTTTCAACTTTTGAAGAGATCCATCATAAGAATCCTATGCAGTCTGAGAACACTGCTATAGATATGGAGTGGAAAAATTTTAGGCTTAATAGGGTAAAGGCAATAGTGGACGACGCCTACGAGATTGCCCATAATAATGGTAAGATCTTAACCGCTGCGGTTTTTCCCTATCCGGAAATGGCAGATCATATGGTGAGACAAAGATGGGACAAATGGAATGTGGATAAGGTATTACCCATGATCTATAATAATTTTTATAATGAGGAAATAGATTGGATTGGGTATGCCACGAAACAAGGAGTTCTGGATCTTCAAGGAAAACAGACGGAGCTTCATACTGGCATTTATGTTCCTGATATGAGCGCCTCAGATCTTTCAGATGCCATCACCTATGCCCTGGAAAATGGAGCTAAGGGCGTTTCTTTCTTCGATGGCCCAGCACTGACCGATGAGCAATGGGCAGCGGTCAAAAAATCAAAAACAACACTTCAAAACTAGAGTTCGGAAGAGGTAATGGCAGATTACGGTCTTTAGGAAGGATTTCTTTTTAGACCTTAAAAAGCCTGGGAGCTCCTGTAAAATAAGAGCTGAGGCGCTATTTGTAGAATTTACGCAAACGTTTGCGTAAATATGTTCTTTAGCTTATCTGCTTCGTTGTTAGTCGAAATTTTTTCTACTCTCGGCCGGATTTTTCAATTTTTACTTAATCATTCAAAAACGAACTAACTAACAACAAACTCTACACGTATGAACAAAAAGCTTCATTATTTCTTAATGATCGTGTCTTTGCTATGCTTACAGCTAGCAGTGGCTCAAAGCACTACGGTATCGGGTACGGTTGCGGATGATTCCGGAACCCCATTACCCGGAGTTAACGTAGTTGAGAAGGGAACTTCGAACGGAACGTCAACCGATTTCGATGGAAATTACACTATCAATGTGTCTAGCGGGGCAACTTTGGTTTTTTCATCCTTGGGATACTCAACCAGAGAGATACCGGTAGGAGGTCAATCTACCATAAATGTGACCCTTACGGAAGATGCTAGTCAATTAGATGAGGTAGTGGTAACGGCACTTGGTATTCGGAAAGAGACCAAGGCGTTAGGATACTCCTTAACAGAGGTTGGGGGTGAAGAACTATCTACCATTAAAACCCCTAACGCCATTAATTCCTTACAAGGAAAAATAGCTGGGGTGAATATTACTCAAAATGCTACTGGTGCTGCTGGTTCCAGTAGAGTTATCATTAGGGGTTCTAGTTCATTATCCGGAAATAACCAACCACTCTATGTAGTTGATGGAATTCCTATTGGGAATGAAAATAACGGATCTGCCGGTTTATGGGGTGGTTCTGACGGAGGTGATGGAATATCCAGTATTAACCCAGATGATATAGAATCATTATCTGTTTTAAAAGGGGGCGCGGCGTCTGCACTTTATGGCTCTCGGGCTTCTGGAGGGGTTATCATTGTAACCACAAAATCTGGTAAGGGTCAGGAAGGCTTTGGAGTAGAATACAGCAGCTCAGTCACTTTTGATGTGGTAGATACTTCATTACAAGATTTTCAAACAGAATATGGTCAGGGGATTCGCGCAAGAAAACCGGTAAACGTGGTAGAAGCCAGAGATAATGGGCTTTCTTCATGGGGACCGCGCTTAGATGGTACCCCTGTGGTTCAATGGGATGGAGTTGAAAGGCCCTATTCTTATGTAGGGAACAATCAAGATCATTTTTACAGAACAGGAACCACTTTTATCAATACTGTAGCCTTAACAAGTGGAAATGACAAGATGAATTACAGATTGTCTGCCTCGGATCTTTCAAATGAGGATGTTATGCCTAATGCCGGCTTGAATAGGAAGACCTTTTCCTTAAATGCAAGTGCAGTGCTGGCAGATAAGTTAACCACTTCTGTGAATGCGAAATACATTATTGAAAAGGTAAATAACAGACCGAGATTATCAGATGCACCAGGTAACGGAAACTTTACAGTGGCGCTTTTATCTCCAAACGTAGATGTTCGCTTCATGAACCCAGGTATTAATGAAGATCTTACAGAAAGAACTTATTCTACCAACACCTTTTCTCAGAATCCATATTTTGCCGCCTTCAGCTTTAGGAATGAGGATGTAAAAAACAGGATAATAGCCTCAACCAATTTGAGATACGATATTTTGGATTGGCTGTATTTATCCGGAAGGATTGGGATTGACAATTCCATTATTAGAAGAACTTCTGTAACTCCTTTTGGTACAGCATTTCAACCTTTGGGTAGTATTAATGAAAACGAAATCAGGTACAATCAGATTGACGCAGATTTAATCCTGGGAGTAGAAAGGGATATCACGGATAAACTCGGGCTAGTTGCTTTTGTTGGAGCTAACAGCAACCATATCAAAGAAGAGCAATTAAATCTTGGAGGTGGTCAGTTCATTGTACCCGGTCTGGAGGATATTGGTAACACCGTCAGCCAGTCAAGAAGCAGAAGCTATGGAGAACGAAAGATTGGTTCCATTTATGGTTCTTTAGAACTTTCATGGGACGACTGGGTTTATGTAACCTTTACCGGAAGGAATGACTGGTTCTCTACCTTATCATTCCCGGGAAAAACCACTCCTAACGATGACTTTTATCCTTCTGTAAACGCGAGTTTAATTTTATCAGAAGCGCTTGAAATGCCGTCCTTTGTTAACTTCCTTAAACTTAGAGGAGGTTATTCTGAAGTAGCGGGTGGAGCACAAAACCCATATTCACTCTCTTTGACCTATGAGATTTTTGGCAATCCAATTCAGGGTCAGCCCTTAGGTAGGGTTAGCGGAGGGACTGTGCCAAATGCCAACTTGGTTCCTTTTAGTAAAAGTGAAACGGAGATTGGTATAGATGCAAGATTATTTAATAATAGACTGTCTTTTGATTTGGCTTATTATGACAATGAGACCACTAATGATATTGTAAGTGTTGCCACTTCTGGATACTCCGGATATGGAGGAGCAAGTGCTAACCTGGGTAAAGTTTCAAACAAAGGTTTTGAGTGGTTGGTCACCGCGACACCAATTCAGACCGATAATTTTACTTGGAGCACCAGTTTTAATGGTTCGCATAATACCGGAAAAGTATTGGCCACTGATGATGTGGATTCTGATGTAAGCTTGGACGAGCCTAGAACCAGAAACGTGAGGATTACTCATATTGTAGGTGAGGCCTACGGTACCATTGTAGGGGTATCCTATGATAGAGATGCTAACGGTAATATTCGTTATGATATAGATGGCGAGGGTGTACCAAGAGCCGTTGAGGGTGAGCGTAAGATCTTGGGAGAAGGGGTGCCACCGTTGACCTTAGGATGGAATAACTCTTTCAACTATAAGAACTTTAGCCTTAATGTTTTACTTGATGGTAAGTTTGGAGGACAGATTTTCTCTGGTACCAACACCATTGCATATGGTACAGGACTTCATAAGGCTACCTTGGCAGGTAGGGAAAACGGATTGACTGTTTCAGGTATCGATGCGGCAACAGATCAGCCCTTTACCACTACTGTTGCTCCTGAAAACTTACAAACGTACTACGGAGAAATAAATGATATAGCTGAAGAATTTGTTGAAGATTCTGATTATATTAAGTTTAGACAAATGAGTTTGGGGTACAGTCTGCCTCAGAGAATACTTAAAAATGTATTTCTGAACAGCGTAGACATTTCTTTAATTGCGTCAAACTTGTTCTACATTAAGAGGAGTATTGACAATATTAGTCCTGAGAGTGCATACAATGTTAGTAACTCACAAGGTCTGGAGTATTTTGGAGTACCGGCGGCAAGAAGCTATGGTCTGAACGTTAACATCAAGTTTTAAAAAAAATAATATGAAAAGAGTAATTTACATACTATCGTTTGTACTATTTCTTAGTGCATGTGATTCAGGATTTGAGGATCTGAATGTAAACCCTACTAAACCCGTACAGGTAGACGTTGGGAATAAGCTTACAGCCTTGCAAAAGTTTATCTCAAGCGAGCGCTATGACAATTGGAGGGCCAATCTTATTTACCAGTCCACAATGATGCAACATATTGCCACAACAGCTGGCTATTGGGATGGTGATAAATATACTTGGAACAGGGGATATGCTTCGTCCTTGGCGGACAGATACTACGGTAATGCCATAAAAACCGTGGAAGACATGTTGGTTCAGCTAAATGATGAAGGCTCTCCTGAGGAGATGAAGGCGATTGCCAGAATACTACGTGTTTTTGCGTTTTCAAGGTTAACGGATCTATATGGGGATATTCCCTATAGCGAGGCGGGTAAAGCGGTTATTGAAGGCATTTTCTTGCCTAGATATGATGCTCAAAGTGAGATCTATCCTGATTTACTTAAAGAGTTAGAAGAATCTGCTGCAGCTTTAGGTAGCGGAACCTCGGGCTATGGATCTGCCGATGTTATCTACGGTGGTGATCAGGGTAAATGGAAACGTCTGGCAAACTCCTTAATGCTAAGATTAGGATTCCGTCTTATTAAGGTTGATCCTTCCGCGGCAGAATCTTGGGTTACTAAAGCCATTAGTGGTGGTGTTATGACCTCTAACGATGACATTTTCTATCTTCAGCACGATGCGGACAACCGCAACGGAAATGGAGAAGTTTTTAGCGCTGACGGAAACCCTCGTTTGAGCAAAACATTTATAGATTTCCTAAAGAACGGTAATGATCCGCGCTTGCCAATATTGGCGGCCAGAAGACTGGATGGTAGTACGGCCTTTGATGATCTCATCGGTTTTCCAAATGGTCTGGATTCTCAAATGTTACTTGATATGACAGGAGAAGATAATATGGACAATTATGCAGAACCCAACAGGGCTATAATCACAGGTGAAGATGCACCAATGTTTTTCCAAACCTATGCTGAGGTGGAGTTTATGTTGGCAGAGGCGGCAGAAAGATACGGCCTTGCAGGAGGAGATCCTGAGCCACATTACAATGCAGGGGTAAGAGCTGCCATGAAAATGTTAGAGCTTTACGGTCCGGCCGGTGCAATTGCCGATGCTGATATTGATGCTTATTTGGCTGCTAATCCCTTTGACGGCGCTAATGCTATTGAGCAAATCAATACACAGTATTGGGCGGCTACATTCTTGAATGAATATGAGACTTTTGCTAATTGGAGAAGAGTTGGTTTCCCCGTCCTGACTCCTGTTAATTATCCTGGTAATGTTACCAATGGTACCATTCCAAGAAGACTTACCTATTCTGAAAGTGAGCAAAGTAATAATGCCGAGAACTATGCAGCTGCGGTTGCGGCTCAAGGACCGGATGAATTAACTACCCGAGTATGGTGGGACGTTCAATAATAATAAGTTTTTTGTACTCTATTCGGTTAATTTTAGAGTGAGTTAGTTTGCAAAAGAGGGGAAACCCTCTTTTGTTTTTTTTTATACGTAATTAGTATCTTGGAGCTATGAAGATAAGAGCTGATTTTGATGTTGCTTTGTTGTTTGTCTCCTTTCTGGTATTTTCCTTTGGTTTAAATGCCCAGGATGAAAAACTATTTACACTATTAGACCCTTCTGAGACCAAAGTACTTTTTGAGAATACCATTAAGGATAACAAGGAACGCAATATTCTACTTTACGCCAACTTTTATGGTGGTGCCGGAGTTGGAGTAGGGGATTTTAATAATGACGGCTTACAGGACATTTTCTTTGCGGGAAATATGGTGCCAGACCAACTTTATTTCAATACCGGGAACCTCACTTTTGAGAATGTGACCACTGCTGCGGGAATAATTCACGATGGGGGATGGTCTACAGGGGTAACTATAGCGGATATCAATAACGATGGCAATCTGGATATCTATGTGAGCAGGGAGCTAGATGATCACAAACAAGAGTGGCGTAGCAATTTGTTGTATTTGAATAATGGAGACGGTAGCTTTACAGAGTCTGCCAAAAAATTTGGTATTGCTGATACCCAAAGAACAAGGCATGCTACCTTTTTAGATTATGACAAGGACGGTCATCTGGACCTGTTTTTGCTGACACAGCCTCCTAACCCCGGAAGTTATTCAGAATTCGCCGGTACAAGCCTTCTTCAACCGGAATATCACTTAAAATTGCTCCGAAATACGGGGAAGAATTATTTTGAAGATGTTAGCAAACAAGCTGGTGTTGATCGTACCGGGTTTCCCAATGCCGTATCGGCAAGTGATATAAACAATGATGGATGGGTGGACCTTTATGTGGCCAACGACTTTTACGCCCCGGATTTTCTCTTTATAAACAACCGAAATGGCACATTCACAAATATTGCTAATGAGGCATTAAATCATATGTCTTACTATAGTATGGGTGTAGATGTGGCCGATATTAATAACGATGCTCTTTTAGATGTTTTTGTCGTAGACATGGTCGCCGAGGACAATTACAGACTGAAAGCAAACATGAGCGGAATGAATCCCAACGCCTTTTGGAAAGTGGTGAATAATGGAGGGCATTATCAATACATGTTTAACACCTTGCAACTCAACAATGGGAATGACACTTTTAGTGATATTGCCCAGATAGCGGGAATGGCGGCCACAGATTGGAGTTGGTCCAACCTCGTAGCGGATTTTGACAATGACGGCCTTAAGGATACCTATGTTACTAATGGCCTATTATATGATATTCGCAACACAGACGCTGATAAAAAAGTCGGAAATTATATTAACGAAACCGCACAAAAATGGATTAATGATAATCCAAACGGAGGAGATATTAGTATTTGGGAAATACTAGATCTGGAAGAAACCATAGCTCTGATGCCATCACAACCCCTTAAGAACTATGCGTTCAAAAACAAAGGCAATCTTGAGTTCAAAAAAATGATAGAAGACTGGGGCCTGGATCAGGAGTCTTTCTCCAATGGGGCAGCATATGCTGACCTGGACAATGATGGAGATTTAGATCTGGTGGTAAACAATATCAATAGCCCGGCTTTTATATATAGAAATAATGCTGAACGTATTGCCAATACCAATTATTTGAGACTGGAATTAAAGGATAAAAGAAACCGGCCAACTTTCGGAAGTAGAATAAAAGTTTATGCAAACGGTCAGGAACAACTGTTAGAGACCACCAATGTACGCGGTATTTACTCTACCAGCGAATCAGTAGCACATTTCGGACTTGGGACTTCGTCGGTAGCAGATAGCCTTGTGGTAGTTTGGCCGGATCAAAAGAAAACCATTATGAGGGCAGTGCCCGCAAACCAAAGCATTAGCCTTCTGTGGAATAAGGCCAATGAGAAATCTGATAAACTTCGACCTCAGTCCGTTCCGCTTTACTTTAAGGAAGATTCTGCTTCTCTCAGTATTAAACATACGCATCAGGAGAATACTTTTGATGATTATGAATATCAGGTACTACTTCCTCATAAGCTCTCACAATTTGGGCCGGCTATGGCAGAGGGGGATGTAAATAATGATGGACTTAGCGACCTGTTCCTTGGAGGGGCGAGCGGATTCCCAGCGAGTCTCTATATTCAAAATAGTGATGGCTCATTTGAAAAAAGTAATACTGAACTTTGGGAGAAAGAAGATGACTATGAAGATGTGGATGCAGTGTTTGTCGATGTCAATGCTGATGGGTATCAGGACCTATATGTAGTAAGTGGTGGAAACGAATATCCCGCCAATGATTTGCATTACGTAGACAGATTGTATATAAATGACGGTAGTGGAAATTTCTCCAAAGGAGCCATCCCGGGCATCGGCAGAGATAGTGGCTCTAAAGTGAAGGCAGCAGATTTTGACGGAGATGGTGATCTGGATCTCTTTGTAGGGGGTAGACATCTGCCACATCAATATCCGTTACCTGCCAGTAGTATGATACTAAGAAATGACCAGGGCCAATTGGTTAACGTTACTTCAGAAGTAGCAAGTGAACTTAACAGCCTGGGAATGGTGACGGATGCGGTTTGGAGCGACTTTGATCTGGACGGAGATTTAGACCTAGCTGTGGTGGGCGAGTGGATGCCTATAACCCTGCTAAGGAATGAAGGAGGTACGTTTCAAAAATTTAAAGCAAAGGGCTTGGAAAAAACCTCAGGCTGGTGGTTCGGTTTGGAGCAAGGTGATTTTGATGGGGATGGAGATATAGATTTTATAGCAGGGAATTTGGGACTTAATTACAAATACAAAACTTCAGCAGAGGCACCCTTTGACATTTATTATAACGATTTTGATGGGAATGGGCAGTATGATATTGTACTTGGTTATTATAATAATGACAAGCATTATCCTTTGAGGGGATTCTCCTGTTCCGCTCAGCAGGTGCCCGGGCTTAAAGCAAAAATTAAACAATACGATGTTTTCGCCTCCATGGAAATCAATCAGGTCTATGGAGACAATAGTTTAAAGAGTTCTTTACATTATGTTGCCGATACCTTTGCTTCGTCCTATATAGAAAATCTGGGGAATGGAGAGTTTAAGCAGAGTTCCCTGCCTAATGCAGCTCAAATTTCAAATATTAACGATATTCTGGTACTCGATGCCAACGAGGATGGTCATTTAGATTTCCTGGCGGTAGGGAATTTGTACGTGTCTGAAATAGAAACACCCAGAAACGATGCCGGAAATGGGGTTTTAATGTTAGGGGATGGCAAGGGAGCATTTAAAAACGTGGTAAATCTGGAAAGCGGTTTCTTCGCCAGGGGAGATGCTAAAAAAATTGAAGTTCTTCAAAACGGAACCCGCACAAAAGTAATCGTAGCAAACAACTCCGGACCTCTTCAAAGTTTTACCTTAATAGCAAAGGGAGTAGAAAAGCCTTCAAAATAATACGACACTACTGCTTTTCGTAGACTTCACTTCGGAATTCCGGGAGATCTTCTCCAATTACGTTAGTTAACCTGTTGTCGTTTAGAGTGTAGAAGATAGAGGTGAATCCCTGAAAAAGCGTTAGTTGGTTGTTTTGTATCCGCCAGGTGCCGTTGCTGGTACTCGTAAAATTAGAGCAACGGATGTCAAAAAGGTTCCCTGTAATGGAAGTGATGTTTACACCATTAAAGGCCAAAGACCAGGTGTTGTCATCCCTGAAGGTCAAGGTTCCGGAAACGCAATTGAGCTCATCAAGAATGTTACTGTTTGCAGTCCCATCCCCGTCAATGTCCTGATCCGGGGTGACATTTAATTCGACCAAACTCCAGGTCCCCACAATGGCATCCTTCATGTCATTTCCTCCATCCCCATCATCTGAAGAACAAGAAATAAGAAAGCAAAATACAAATAGCGAAAGCGAAAATTTTCTTGCAGAACTCATCAAAGGCACTTTTTTTATCAATGATAATGATTTTAAAGTAAAATTGAAAGCGTGGGAAGTTAAGAATAGAGGCTTTAGATGAGAAATGGGCGTGCTGAAGTGCAGATTATTGGGGAGTCCTGGGATCTGATCAAAAGTATGGAGGCAGCGAATTCCACCCAAAATGTTATAAAACGTTAAACATTTTGCATGTAATTGATATATCAAATATATTTATATCAATGAAAGAAAACGAGACATCCCGTTTAGAGAATGTGCTTTTCTATGTTATGGAAAGGGCCATTAAATCTTACCGGC
>JBFOMC010000139.1:0-21883 GCA_040830565.1 Flavobacteriaceae bacterium | reverse complement strand
GTCATTGAAAAAAGACTTAAGGGGACCTTTAACGGAGTAGCTCCAAACCCGGTGATTCAATCTAAACTCGTTCAGGAAATCGCTACGGTTTTGAATAAACCTTTGATCTTACCCAACATTCCTGAATTTATGATGAAACTTGTACTAGGTGAAATGGCATATCTCTTATACGCCAGCCAGCGGGTAAGCAGTAAAAAAATTGAACAGGCTGGTTTCGATTTCAGATACCCCAATATCAATACGGCTTTAAAAGATATTTACCATGAAAATAATGAAGGTTTGAATAGGGATACCGCCTTTAATAAGGAATACTCTTAGTTTTTTTACCTACACGACTTTCCAATATCGCAATCCCGTCAGTCGGGATATTTTTTTGTGACATTTTGACATTTTTCAAGAAATGGCAGTACTTTTGCCGTCCTATAAGGGGTATTTAAAAACGATACTAAATGAGTAAAAAGAATAAAAGCACGGCCACTGAAGACATTATTTCGGAAGAGCAACTGGAGCAGGATATTGTGGATAAAGAGGGAGTTGAGTCCGCAGAAGATGAAGCGCCCGAAGTGGCGATGTCAGAGGAAGAGCAACTAAGAGAAGATCTGGCAAAGGAAAAAGATAGATTCTTAAGGCTTTTTGCAGAATTTGAGAACTTTAAAAAACGTACCTCAAAAGAGCGTATGGAGCTTTTTAAAACCGCAGGGCAGGAGGTCATGGTGTCTCTTTTACCGGTCCTTGATGATTTTGACAGAGCACTTAAAGAGATCTCCAAATCTGAGGACCAAGAGATGTTTAAAGGCGTAGAGCTTATTAACAACAAGTTGAAGGAAACGCTAAAGTCAAAGGGATTAGAGGAGATAAAAATTAAAAAGGGAGATGCCTTTGACGCAGAAGTGCACGATGCCATAACTCAAATACCTGCACCGAGTAAAAAGTTGAAAGGAAAGATCATCGATGTGGTTGAGAAAGGATTTAAACTTGGTGAAAGGATCATAAGACATCCTAAGGTCGTAGTGGGTAACTAAATTTTGAGCATGAAGCAGGATTATTACGAAATACTGGGAATTAGCAAAAATGCGACAGCCGCAGAGATAAAAAAGGCTTATCGCAAGAAGGCTATCGAATATCATCCTGATAAGAATCCGGGAGATGCCAAAGCCGAAGAGCTTTTTAAAAAAGCTGCAGAGGCTTATGAGGTTTTAAGTGATCCGGATAAAAAAGCCAGATATGATCAGTTTGGGCATGCTGCTTTTGAAGGAGGAGGTTTTGGCGGAGGAAGCATGAATATGGAAGATATCTTCAGTCAGTTTGGAGATATCTTTGGTGGCGCCTTTGGAGGCGGGTTTAGTGGTTTTGGTGGTTTCGGCGGTGGAGGTCAAAGAAGAATAAAAGGGAGCAATCTGAGAATTCGCGTAAAGCTAAGCCTGGAAGAAGTAGCCAACGGAGTTGAAAAAAAGGTAAAGGTAAAGCGGAAAGTACAGGCCGCAGGAGTAACTTATAAGACTTGTTCTACCTGCAATGGCCAGGGACAGGTTACCAAGATTACGAATACCATTCTTGGAAGGATGCAAACGGCGGCCACCTGCAGCAGCTGTGGCGGAAGTGGACAGATGATAGATAAACGTCCGGCCGATGCAGATAGCCAAGGTCTGAAGCTCAGTGAAGAGACGGTTTCCATTAAGATCCCGGCTGGAGTAGAGGAGGGGATGCAGCTTAAAGTTACCGGCAAAGGGAATGAGGCTCCCGGTAATGGAATTGCAGGAGACCTATTGGTTGCTATAGAGACCAAGGAGCATCCAACCCTGAAGCGCGAGGGTGACAACCTTCACTATGACCTTTACATAAGTATTTCGGAAGCAGTATTGGGTACCTCTAAGGAGATTGATGCTGTTACAGGAAAAGTAAGAATAAAGTTAGAACCTGGCATCCAATCCGGTAAGATATTGCGCTTAAGAGGCAAAGGAATATCCAGCATAAATGGGTATGGTAGCGGGGATCTCCTGGTGCATGTAAATGTGTGGACTCCCAAGGAATTGAATAAGGAGCAGCGCGAATTTTTCGAGAAAATGAGACAGTCTGAGAATTTTGAGCCAAAACCTGAGAAATCTGACAAATCTTTTTTTGAAAAAGTTAAGGATATGTTCTCTTAACGAATTAAAATTTGCCTTTTAAATAAAAAACGTATATTTGAGTTAATATTGGGAAACCAATATTAATTTTCTTTTTCATAGCAATTTTTTTCCCATCCTTATTTACTTAAGGATGGGTTTTGTTTTAATAAGGCTTTGTTGAAGGCAAACGAAGTGCAGCCTGAAGCAAATAGCCGCATTAACGCCGACTCCTCGTCAGCGGGGGAGGGGTCTCGTCTTTTTTAATACTGTGGTTTCTTAAACCCTTTCTTTGCGACGGGGTCTCCAACTTGTCTTTTTCGAGAGTTCTTAGACTACTCGAGCACCTGCGCGCTTGACATCAATTTTACTTGTTTATTGGTCAATGATATTCCCCTTCTGCGCCCATATCTGAAGGATAAACGGTTTTTATGGATCTTTTCCGGGCAATAGCTTTCAGAAGCGGTTGTGAACTAGGAGTTTTCATCTATTTTATTGGCCATTTCATCGATTCTATGATAAAAATCATGTTTCGCATATAGGCAGAAACTTAATTTTATGAATTCTTTTTGGGAGGTAGTTCTATTAAGATCATTAAGATACCTAACAAAATCGTTTAGAAAATTGCTATATACAATAAACTTAACCATGAGAAACCTTTGTTTTACTGGGCTCAAAAGAGCTGCGGGAGTTCTTTCTTATTTGTTCCTATTGCTCATTACAAATCTTGCTCACGGTCAGATAGATTTTACCAAAAGCGAACTGGATTTCAATGGTTTTGGCAGTGCCCCTATGGTGACTTCCCTAACTTTTGGCCCGGATGGACGCTTGTATGTCCTGGAATACCCGGGAGCAATACATGCATTAACCGTACAACGAAATAGCGCCACTTCCTATGTGGTTACTGCCCGGGAGACGATCACCGCTGTTCAAAACATTCCGAATCATGATGATGATGGGACGGCATGTAGTGGTTTCCCAGCTAATTGTTCCAGTCGAGAAGCCACTGGGCTGGCAGTTGCGGGAACTGCATCAAACCCTATTCTCTACGTAACTTCCAGTGATTTTCGCATTGGAGCTGGCCTCGGAGGCGGGAAAGGAGATGTTGATCTGGACACTAACTCAGGAGTGATCACCAGGCTGAACTGGACAGGCAGTTCCTGGGAAGTAGTGGATTTGGTAAGAGGCTTACCGCGTTCCGAGGAAAATCATGCTACCAACGGACTCGAGTTTACCACAATAAACGGAAAAGACTACCTAATTGTTGCTCAGGGAGGTAATACCAATGGTGGCTCTCCTTCTATCAATTTTACATTAATCTGCGAATATGCGCTCTCTGCTGCCGTTCTGGCAATTGATCTGACCCAATTAGAAAGTATGCCCATACTTAATGATAATGGGAGAAACTATATTTATGATTTACCCACCCTTGATGATCCAACCAGACCAAATATTAATGGGATAACGGACCCGGACGATCCCTCATACAACGGCGTGGATGTCAACGATCCCTGGGGCGGGAACGACGGCTTAAATCAGGCAATGATCGTTCCAGGAGGTCCAGTGCAAATCTTTTCACCAGGATTTCGTAACCCCTATGATTTGGTAGTGACTGAGAGTGGAGCCGTCTATACCACAGATAATGGGGCCAATGGTGGTTGGGGAGGGATTCCGATAAATGAGGGAGGAGGATCCGTGACTAATAATTACGATACCAATGAGACCGGAGGAAACTCCGCCAGTCAGGCTCCTGACGGTGAGTTCATGAATAATGTGGATCATCTTCAATTGATAACAACAAATAAGGAAGCCTATACTTTTGGAAGCTTCTATGGAGGACATCCAAATCCCACCAGAGCCAACCCCAATGGAGCGGGGTTATATACAGCACCGGCGTCAATAGGAACCGCTGGGGCTGTTTTCAGAACGCAGAAATTTGATCCCGACGGATCCGGTTCGGGTTCCACTTCCGATCCAAATGTGGCTTTGCCTGCCAATTGGCCGCCTGTATCTTCTGTAAATGCAGTGGAGGGCGATTGGAGAGGGCCGGGTGTTTCAAACCCTGACGGTCCGGACGATAATCCTGTAACCACCTGGCAGACCAATACCAATGGTATCGATGAATACACCGCATCCAATTTCGGTGGAGCAATGAAGGGAAATCTTCTTGCCGGGACAAGTGGCGGACAGCTTAGAAGAGTAGAATTGGAAGCCGATGGTACGCTGAAGCAAATGACACCAAACTTCTTAATAGACATTGGAGGTAACGCCCTGGGAATTAGCTGTAATAGTGATGACGAAATATTTCCCGGAACCATTTGGGCAGGTACCTTGAATAGTAAAATAGTGGTATTTGAACCTAAAGAAACTCAGGGGCCAACCTTTCCTCTAAGAATTAATGCAGGGGGACCGGAAGTGTCTTATAACGGAGAGGTATTTGAAGAAGATGTTTATTTTCAGGATGGGCAGGCTTTTAGCAATAACAGTGCAGCTGTTGTAGACCTATTTAAGACGGAAAGAACGAGTCCACAGAAAACGTTTAATTATTCAATTCCAGCCTCAAACGGAGATTATACGGTCATTTTGCATTTTGCGGAAATCTATTGGGGCGCTACCGGGGGAGGCCCGGGAGGAGTAGGGTCTCGTATTTTTGATGTAAGCATTGAGGGAGTTGTGGTCTTGGATGATTATGATATCGTTGCGGATGTGGGTTCCGAAACAGCTGTGGAAAAGTCTTTTGAGGTTACCGTAACAGACGGGCAATTGAATTTGAATTTTTCATCTCTGGTGGCCGTAGGAGGTGAAGATCAGCCCAAGGTTTCAGCTATTGAAGTTCTGGCCATTGAGAATTTGCCCCCAGTTGCTATAGCAGAGGCTTCACCTTTAACAGGGACTATTCCCTTAAATGTCAGTTTTACCGGAGAGAATTCTACCGATGATGTTGCCGTAGTAAGTTATTTATGGGATTTTAAAGATGGCTCTCCGACATCTTCAGAAATGAACCCCACACATATTTTTACTACTGCCGGAGTTTACGAGGTGCAACTCACAGTGGAAGATGAGAAGGGCCTAAGCAATTCTACGACCATAAGTATAACCGCAACAGACCCTTCCAACGCTGCTCCAACTGCAGTTATTGACGCTACGCCAGAAAGTGGTACTGTTCCCTTGGAGGTAACATTTTCAGCCGAAAACTCAACAGATGATGTAGAGGTGGTCAGCTATTTATGGGATTTTGGAGATGGTACCACTAATTCAAGTGAAATGAACCCTACACATCGGTTTGAGAATGCTGGCTCATTTGAGGTAAGCTTAACAGTAGAAGATGCTCAAGGTTTAAGTGATACTAAGACTATTTTAATTGTCGTTTTAGAACCAGCGGGTGAAGGGGAATATGAAACTGGTGCATGGCTTTTGGCAAATCCTGCTAAAGATCTGGCCCAGGTCAGAATTATTGATGAAAGCACAGAACTTAGAAGGGTTCTGAAGATATATATGTATGACTCGGCAGGAAGATTACTGGCAGCTTATGACCCTAAAGACGTTGTTGCCAACGGCTTATATGAGATACCAATCTCCATGTTGAGTTCCAGTGAAATCTATTATCTGGTATTTGAAATGGATAAAGGGGACCGGACGGTACTTTCGTTGATCGCAAATAACTGATAACAAAAAGGCCCTTATGGAGGAAAGCTAAAGATTAATTGCCCGGGCGTATAAGAAAAAATAGATTAAAAAAAAGATGATGGTAAGACTATCGCGGAAAATGCCTAAGACTAAGGAACTAATGAGAACAAAGCTGAATCTTTTATGGACATCACGCTCCGGGCTTGTGTTTATTTTGTCACTATGTTCGCTCTATATCGGATTACAATCATGTGAATCTAATCCTTCCGATTCTTTTGAGGATTACGATATAGATACCGATGGTGATGGGATATTTGACAGTCAGGAAGTAATTGATGGTACAGATAAGAACGATCCTTGCGATCCGCCACATGATTCTGACTACGATGGTTATGACCCCTTAAACCTATTGTGGCAGGCGGCCGACTGCGATGCCGATGGTACTAGCAACGTAGATGAATTGGCCTTGGGTAGTAACCCTTACGGAGATCCTGAGATCCGCGTTTTAGCAGTTCCGGAATTTTTACCCAATTTATCAGAACTTAAATTGTTCAAGGGCAGCCTCTCTGATTTTGAGTTTAGCGACAATGTTTATGAGTATAGTATGACTACACCACTGTATACAGATTATGCCCATAAATTGCGGGTTGTGGCCGTTCCTGATGGAACAAAGATGACCTACGAGGGAGAAGGTTTGCTAGACTTCCCGGACAATACCATTTTGGCTAAAACTTTTTATTATCTAAATGACGAACGGAATCCATCACTAGGAAAGAAAATAATTGAAACCAGAGTACTCATAAAAAAAGAAGGACAATGGTTGGTCCGAAACTATGTTTGGAATGAGGACCAAACCGATGCCGTTTTAGATGATGGACTACACAGCCTGCAGGTAGATTGGATTGATGATTTAGGAATTTCGAAATCCGTCAATTACATCGTTCCTCCTAACAATTTATGTATTCAATGTCATAATAACAATGGCACCATTATACCTATTGGACCCAAAGCGAGGGTGATGAATTTTGAACACAATAACCAGAATATCTTGCAGTTCTTTAAGGATGAGGACTTACTGGAAAGTGCCCCGGATGTGTCTCAAATAGCCGTGCTTCCGGATTGGGAAGATGAGAGCTATTCTTTGGAAGAGCGAGCCAGAGCATATTTAGATGTCAATTGCGCTCATTGCCACCAGGAAGGGGGCTCATATAATCAAACCTTTGGAGATGGTTTTCAATTTACTTACGAAACTCCTTTTGAAGAAAGTAATATTTACGAGAAGCGTACGCAAATTAGAGATAGGATGGACATCCAAATACCGGGCTATTTTATGCCTTTAATAGGAACCAGTCTTAAACATACTGAAGGAATAGAGTTGATAAACGCTTATCTTGATTCCTTAGAAAATTAAATCTTTAAACCAATAGGATCCGGAGTTTATTAATCCGTTAGTCCGGTGCTTAGGGCGTAGGGAATTTACGCCTAATAATCGAGTCGATCAATCGATAAATCCCGGATAACCCAAACCTCTTTTAGGTCATTTCTATATCTTTGCCGAAAATGCTTGCATGAACACTATTTTGGCCGCCAAAGAGGTTACCAAACAATTTGGAAATCATACCGCCCTTAATAAGGTGTCCTTAGAAATCCCCACAAACAGTATTTACGGACTGCTCGGTCCCAATGGTGCAGGAAAAACTACACTCATAAGGATCATCAATCAGATCACCTACCCCGATGCAGGGGAGGTTTACTTTGATGGAGCATTGTTACAGCCTCATCATATTGCCTTGATTGGCTATTTGCCAGAAGAGCGAGGTCTTTATAAAAGCATGAAGGTTGGGGAGCAAGCGTTGTATTTGGCGCAGCTAAAAGGATTGGAAAAGAAAGAAGCCAAAAAAAGACTCAAGTTTTGGTTTGATAAGTTGGAAATTGGAGATTGGTGGAACAAAAAAATCCAGGAGCTGTCTAAGGGAATGGCACAAAAAATACAGTTCATAGTCACTGTATTACATCAACCCAAACTGCTGATATTTGATGAGCCCTTCAGCGGATTCGATCCTATTAATGCCAATATTATTAAGGATGAGATCATTGAGCTCAAAAATAAAGGCACTTCAATAATTTTTTCTACCCACAGAATGGAGAGTGTGGAAGAACTCTGCGAGCATATAGCGCTCCTACATAATGCCGAAAAGATCCTGGACGGGAAGCTTTCAGAAATCAAAAAAGAGTATAAAAACAACATCTACAAAGTTGGCCTAGAGGTAGCCGAGGGAGAAAACCTCCTGAAAGAATTATCAGAACGGTTTCAGATTTCTGAGTCCAGATACAATAATGCCGAAAACTTACTGGATTTTTCAATTCATCTCCCCTCAGATGATACCAGGGCGTTTTTAGGACATATAGCTACCAAAGCTAACGTGCATAGTTTTGTGGAGACCATCCCCTCTGCCAATGATATATTTATTCAAACAGTAAAAAACAGGGATACCTATGAATAAGTTAGGGCTTATAGTAAAGCGCGAGTATCTAGCTAAGGTCAGAAACAAGTCATTTGTAATCATGACTTTTTTGAGCCCTATTCTTATGGTAGGGATGATAGTCCTAATAGCCTATCTTATAAAGATCAATGACAGTGAAGAACGAATAATCGCCGTCCTGAATGAGAGCGATTATTTCACTACAGATTTTGCGAGTTCAGGCGGTACCACCTATGTAAAGTTTAAGGATTTGACGCTGGACCAAGCTAAGGATTCTACCCTTGGAATGGGGCTTTACGGCTTGCTACATATTCCAGATCAACCAGAATTGGAAGCAGTGGCCGAAACAGCCTTTTTTTATACCCGTGAAGCGCCAAGCAGTGGAATAGTAGGTAGCTTGGAAAATATTTTTCAGGAACGCTTAAGACAGCGTAAATTGCTGGATTTAGGGGTTTCCGCCGAGGAATATGCCCAGGTAGACAATGGATATTCTATTAAAACGGCCACCTTTGCAGGGGATAAAAATCTCAAGGGGATCAATGAGATCAAAGCCATTATTGGAGGAGGATTTGGTTACCTGATCATGATGTTCATAATTATCTATGGGGGCTTTGTAATGAGAAGTGTCATTGAGGAGAAAACCAGTAGGATCATTGAAGTAATCATTTCTTCTGTGAAACCTTTTCAATTAATGCTGGGAAAGATCATTGGATCTGCCTTGGCCGGAGTAACACAATTTGCGATCTGGATTATCTCTGCCGGCTTACTTCTTTTGATTGTGGTATATAGTTTTGGGTTGGACCCTTCAACGCTCGGGGAGGCAGCAACTTTACCGTCAGAAACAGTTTCGCAGATGACCACTACACCTTCTGCTTCCGAGACACTTAGGCAGTACGCGGCAGAACTTTACAAGATTCCGATTTTTATGTTGATCTGTTTCTTTATCGTCTATTTTGTACTTGGGTATCTAATTTATAGCTCAATTTATGCCGCAATTGGGGCAGCTGTAGATAATGAGACTGATACTCAACAGTTTATTTTCCCAATTATTTTGCCTCTGATGTTAGCAATCTATGTAGGGTTCTTTTCGGTTTTTAGTAACCCACATGGTCCTATAGCTGTTGGTTTTTCCCTTTTTCCTTTAACCTCGCCCATTGTGATGCTGATGCGACTCCCGGGGGGTATAGGCGAAGGAGGAGTTCCATTATGGCAGTTACTTTGCTCGATTGTTATTTTGATCATTACCTTTATTGGGATAGTATGGCTGGCGGCAAAAATCTATCGTGTAGGGATTTTAATGTACGGTAAAAAGCCAACCTATCGGGAATTGTTCAAGTGGTTAAAGTATTAGGATGGAAAAACTGCAAAAAATTCTGGATGCAATTAGAGAATTACTGTCTTATAACATTGTTGATAGCGAGAACATAGATATTACAGTGGGGACTCTAATTTCCGTAATTATAGCCCTTATTATTGCTACCTATATACTAAAGCTGATTCACAGAATTGTTACTGCAAAATTGCCCGAGGAGGATAAGAATAAATTTGTCAGCATTTTTGGATTTTTAAAGTATCTGCTCTACGTTCTAATTGTTGTTACCGTACTACATTCCTCAGGAGTTAATTTAACCGTATTGCTTACCGCTTCGGCAGCCCTCTTTGTCGGACTTGGATTTGCACTTCAGTATTTATTTCAGGATATTATTTCTGGTATTCTGATGATATTGGATCAATCTCTTCATGTGGGAGATATTATTGAGGTGGATGGTAAAGTGGGACGAGTATTTGAAATAAGATTGCGTACCACAAGAGCGATAACAAGAGACGACAAAATTATAATCATACCCAATCATATTTTCCTTACGGATTCTATTTACAACTATACCCAAAATCACAATACAACGAGAGAGTCTGTGGCAGTGGGAGTAGCCTACGGAAGCGACGTTAACCTGGTGACGGAAATCTTACTAGAATGTGCTAATGAACATCCTAGTGTCCTAAAGTCGCCCAAGGCCTTTGTATTATTTGATGATTTTGGAGATTCTGCGCTGATTTTTTCAGTACATTTTTACCACACAGACAGTTTTGCTGATCCCAAAATAAAGAGTGCTATCAGGTATATGATAGATGCCAAATTTCGTGAGAACAATATTACCATTCCTTTTCCACAAAGGGACGTACACTTATATCAGTCCCGGCCTTTAAAAGATAGCAATATATCACCTGCCCAAAACGTTGAGGAAGGGTAACATGCTAAAACGAACCCAACTTCTTTGCTTTTTACTCTTGTACACAGGATACGGAATTGCCCAGAGTTCCGATATTCTTAGAGCTGAATATACCGTCCTGCCAAGAAACAATTCTGAAGTTGAGATTGCCAGGTACAGATTTTTGGTTAACGTTCCCATTAAACTGGCCGAAGATAAATACCTGGTAACAGGTGCAGATTACAATTTGATAGATTTTGACGGCTCCAGAAACTACCCCTTTGATGCCAGCGAACTAAATGTATTACATATTATTGATCTGAACCTGGGTTATATTTTTAAGCTTAATGAACAATGGAGAGGCGTAGGTATTTTCACTCCGCGACTCGCTTCCAATTTTACAGATGGAATTGTCGGACGCGACTTGAAAATTAATTTGGCCGCAACTATCTGGAAAGAAAAAAAAGATGTGGCTAAACCTTTCAGGATTGTATTGGGGCTTTCGTACAACAGCGCCACCGGATTGCCTATTCCTCTTCCGGTAGTAAGCTATTATAAAAGGTTTCATGAAAAGTGGTCGTATAGCCTGGGAATACCCAAAAGCAGTTTTAGACATCACCTTACAGATCGTCACATGCTACAAACGGCACTGTTTTTGGATGGGTATTTTGTAAATATCCAAAACGACATACTTTTAGCCGATAATAACTTGGGTTCTGCAATTTCTTTATCTGCTTTGGTTGGCGTTCTTGGTTATCAATATAATATCAATAAAAATATGTCCTTTTACACTCAGGCAGGTTTTACGATCACCCAACGGGGATTACTGCGAGATGATAAAAGAAATAATGTTTTTGTCCTGTCGGATGTAGGAAATTTTTATTTTAGAACAGGATTTAAAATCTCAATATTTTAAAACAGCACATATGTCAAAAATACTTGTGATAGAAGATGAATCGGCCATACGAAGAGTTTTGGTCAAAATCCTTAGTGAAGAAAATGATACTTATTCAGTTGAAGAAGCAGAAGATGGTGCCAAAGGCCTGGAACTGATCAAGAAAAATGACTATGATTTAGCACTTTGTGATATTAAAATGCCCAAGATGGATGGGGTTGAGGTGCTGCAGGCCGCAAGGAAGATAAAACCAGAAATTCCCTTTATCATGATCTCCGGGCATGGGGACCTGGACACCGCAGTGAATACTATGAGATTAGGAGCTTTTGATTATATCTCCAAACCTCCAGACCTTAACCGTTTGCTTACTACGGTCCGTAATGCTTTGGATAGAAAGGAATTAGTGGTAGAGAATAAAATACTCAAGAAGAAAGTAAGTAAGAATTACGAAATGATTGGTGAGAGTAAGGAGATCACCAATATCAAAGAAATGATAGACAAGGTGGCCCCGACTGATGCCAGAGTACTGATTACCGGCGCTAATGGTACGGGAAAGGAGCTTGTTGCTCATTGGCTCCACCAGAAAAGCGAGCGAAGTGGAGCGCCATTTATTGAGGTAAACTGTGCCGCCATTCCTTCGGAGCTGATAGAAAGTGAACTTTTCGGACATGTTAAAGGGGCTTTTACCTCTGCTGTCAGGGACCGGGCAGGAAAGTTTGAGGCCGCCAATAAGGGGACCATTTTTTTGGATGAAATAGGAGATATGAGCCTGTCTGCTCAGGCGAAGGTATTGCGAGCCCTGCAGGAAAATAAAATATCAAGAGTAGGTACCGATAAGGATATCAAGGTAGATGTGCGCGTGGTGGCCGCCACCAACAAAGATCTGAATAAAGAAATCGCAGACGGGAAGTTTCGTGAGGATCTCTACCACAGATTAGCGGTTATTCTGATAAAAGTCCCGGCTCTAAATGACAGAAGAGATGATATACCGCTTTTAATAGATCACTTTGCAGCCAAAATAGCATCGGAACAAGGAACAGCTCAAAAGGCTTTTTCTAAAAAGGCTATTGCGTTATTGAAAGGATACGATTGGACCGGCAATATTAGAGAATTGCGTAATGTTGTGGAACGATTAATCATTCTGGGCAATGCCGAAGTTTCTGAAGATGATGTAAAACTATTTGCAAGCAAATGATTAAAAATTGAAAGTTGAAAGTTGAAAATTAAAAATGACAGGCTAGTAGTTATGAGTACTTCGGACTAGAAAATGTGCTGTTTTCCACTAGACATTTCCAAAGTTCTCTTTCCGTTTTCCACTTTCAACTTTAATTCCTCAATGTCCGCTATCTACCAGGGGTACAGTGCTCCAACTTTTTTAGAGCTTCTTCGGTAATTTCTTTGGTTCTGAGATTATAGTATTTTTTTGCCTCCGTAAGGTCTGGTTTAAGCAATTGTTGTTCGCAATGTTTAAATATTCGAATGGCAAAAGCATAAGCTTCCTTACATTCCACAGAAACAACAACCTCTTCCAGGGAGTTTTGATAGTTGATGAGCGACTGATCAATTTTTTTCTCTAACGCTTTGCCTATGGGCTGCTTCATGCTCAACTTTTCCTTGTTAGCAGTGGTAGTATTCACTGCCAGGAGATCGTTAGAATACTCGCTGTTGTGGAGCAGGTCGTGCTCCTCCAGTTCGTCCAGGCTGGCAAGGGCGTTTTCAAGGGCGCGCCTCAGCAAAATTTTCGTACCATCTAATGAGGCCACTTTGGTGGCTAATTTTAAGTTGTTTAAACCCTTGTAGATGCTCTTAACAGCGGCTTCGCAGCCACAGGCTTCAAATTGTTTTTTAGACTTTTCAATGGCGTTCAGTGCCCTGTAGGCAAAAAACCTCGAATTATTGATATTATCTGCCTCTAGCGCTTTTTGAGTCTGCGTTTTTACATAGCCGATGTTGGAGCCCGCATATTCACAGGCCTTATTGTCATCAAAAGAAGAGAAGATGAAAATAGTGGAAATACACAAAAGAAAGTTATGCGTCTTCATAACGTAGGGCGTTGATAAAGTAAAATTTAGGCAGGGTAAAGATACGAAGGTGGTCTGTGCACACCTTATTTTTTCGATTAACGGTGGCAGAATCCTACTTAATACGATGAATGGTAACTTTTGGGAGATAATTAGCTAATTTTTTGATAAGAAGGGGGTTATTCACCGACAATTTATTTTATATTCATCCCATGAAGCAGGTAATTAGCAACTCCTTCCTGGCAAATGAGGGAACAAAACTCGAGAAACTCCCCACATACGAGGATTTGGGGGTAACTAACAGAAAATTAAAGAATACTCTGGAGGATATCCGGGAAGATCTGGGAGAATTTCAGAACACGCTTTACGCCCATGGCAAGTATGCCGTATTGATATGTTTGCAGGGAATGGACACCGCCGGAAAAGATAGCCTTATTCGCGAAGTTTTTAAGGAATGCAATGCCAGCGGGGTAGAAGTGAATAGTTTTAAGGTACCGACAGAGTTGGAACTGTCACATAATTATCTTTGGAGACATTATCGGGTACTTCCACCCAAAGGGAAGTTTGGGGTTTTCAACAGAACTCATTACGAGAATGTCTTGGTAACCCGGGTTCATCCTGAATATATTCTATCAGAAAATATTCCCGGTATACACAGTGTTGAAGACATTGATCAACAATTCTGGGACAGACGTTTTGAACAAATTCGGAATTTCGAAAATCATCTTGCACAAAACGGTACAATTATTTTTAAATTCTTTTTGCACTTGTCAAAAGAAGAACAACGCCAACGTTTGCTGCGGCGGTTACGACTTCAGAAAAAAAATTGGAAATTTTCCCCCGGGGATCTAAAAGAAAGAAAGTTGTGGGAAGCCTACCAGCTTTGTTATCAAGAAGCAATAAACAGGACCAGCAATGACCAGGCTCCCTGGTATGTGATTCCTGCAGATAATAAAAAGGGAGCAAGGGTTATTGTAGCCTCAATTCTATTACAAGAACTTAAGAAATATACAGATATTAAAGAACCGGAGCTTGAGCAAAAGATTAAAGCAAATATCGACTTGTACCGGTCTCAGCTAGAAAATGAAAAAGAATGAAGAAGCTATGGATTGTGATTTTGCTTATGGCGGTGAATGGTTTTGGCCAGACCGGCGATAAAGAGCAAATAAGGAAGATTTATACAGCAGCACTCACAGATGGAATGGCTTACGACTGGCTTAATCACCTGTCTAACCAAATTGGAGGAAGGCTTTCCGGATCTGTACAGGCTCAACAAGCAGTTGATTATACCAAAAGACAATTAGACTCCATAGGCCTGGACCGGGTATGGTTACAACCGGTAATGGTACCGAAATGGGTGCGGGGAACCCCGGAATTTGCTTATTTGGAAACAAGTCCGGGTGTTACCAGCAATGTACCCATTTGCGCCCTGGGAGGTTCTGTAGGTACTCCCTTGGGAGGTTTGAAGGCTAACGTTATAGAGGTACAGGGGATTGAGGATCTGGAACGTTTAGGGAAGGATAAAATAGCCGGGAAGATAGTATTCTACAACCGTCCCATGGATCCAACATTGATCAGTACGTTTCAGTCGTATTCCGGCTGTGTTGATCAGCGTTATTCCGGAGCTGAAGAAGCGGCCAAATTTGGTGCGGTTGGCGTAATAGTACGCTCGATGAACCTTCGGTTAGATGATTACCCCCATACCGGATCAATGAGTTACGGAGATACCCCGGTTAGCGAAAGAATCCCTGCGGCTGCCATTAGCACCAATGGAGCCGAGTTGCTAAGTACTACTTTGCAGTTAAATCCGGAGATAAAATTCTATTTCAAGCAGAATTGTAAACAGTTGGAAGATGTCCAGTCTTATAACGTCATTGGAGAAATCAGAGGATCTACTTACCCGAATGAAATAATGATTGTAGGCGGACATTTAGATTCGTGGGATCTGGGTGATGGCTCCCATGATGACGGTGCGGGATGTGTACAAAGTATGGATGTATTGCGCTTGCTTAAAGTTTCTGGTTATACTCCGAAACGTACCATTAGAGTAGTACTGTTTATGAATGAAGAAAATGGCCTCAGAGGAGGAAATAAATATGCGGAAGTTGCAAGAAGTAAAAACGAGCATCATGTTTTCGCCTTAGAAAGCGATGCCGGGGGATTTACACCCAGAGGATTTTCTTTCGATTGTTCCGAGGCAAATTTTGAAAGAGTACAGGTTTGGAAACCACTTTTTGAACCTTATCTGATCCATTCTTTTTTAAAAGGTGGGAGTGGTGCAGATATAGGACCTTTAAAAGATGAGAATATAGTTTTGGCTGGTCTGCGCCCTGACTCTCAACGTTATTTTGATCACCATCATGCGGAGAACGACACCTTTGAACACGTAAACAAGCGCGAATTAGAACTAGGGGCTGCAACGATGACCAGTTTGGTGTATTTGTTTGACAAGTATGGCGTAGTACCACCAGCTAGGATCAAAGGGAGGTAATTAAGAATTAAAAATTGAAAGTGAAAAGTGAAAAGTGAAAAATTTATTGATTCACTTAACACTTAACACTTAACACTTCGCTTCATAACTCAATTTTTCAGTTCTGTCTTGCGAGCTTAACGAGACCCTTTTGGGTTTGAGTTTGATACTTGAGCTCGTTTCTGTAATAAGTAATCAGTAATCAGCAATACTTTGATTATATATCTAATATCTAACTCCTAACCCGTACCTTGATCCCGATATATCCACGTATACCGCATCCATCAAAAATACTTACCTTTGCCGCTCATTTAAAATAAGAACAATGGAAGAAGGAATTTATGCGAAATTCAATACCAGCAAAGGAGAGATTCTGGTAAAATTAACACATGATAAAACTCCGGGGACTGTAGGTAATTTTGTGGCTCTGGCCGAGGGAAAGCAGGAAAATAGCGCCAAAAAAGTTGGGGAACCTTATTATGACGGACTTAAGTTTCACAGGGTCATTCCAGATTTTATGATACAGGGAGGATGTCCGCAGGGTACAGGTACTGGAGATCCCGGATACAAGTTTGATGATGAATTTCATGCAGACCTTAAGCATACGGGTCCGGGAGTATTATCCATGGCTAATGCAGGGCCAGGGACCAATGGAAGTCAGTTTTTTATCACTCATGTTGCTACACCCTGGTTAGATAATAAGCATACTGTTTTTGGACAGGTAGAAGACGGACAAGATGTTGTAGATGCCGTAGCGCAGGGAGATGCAATCACCTCTTTGGAGATTTTAAGGGTAGGCGAAGAGGCGCAAAACTGGGATGCTCAAAATGCCTTTAAGACCTTTCAGAGTAGCAGAGATGCCCGTATTGCTGAAGAGAAGAAAAGGGCCAAGGAAGAGGTAGAAAAACTGGCTGCCGGATTTGAAAATACAGAGAGTGGATTACGCTTTAAGATTATTCAAAAGGGAGATGGGGTCAAAGCAGAAAAAGGACAAACGGTTTCTGTGCACTATGAAGGCTCGCTCCCTGGAGGACAAGTTTTTGATTCCTCTTACAGACGAAATCAGCCCATCGATTTTCAACTAGGTGTTGGGCAGGTAATTCCCGGATGGGATGAGGGTATTGGGTTACTAAAAGTTGGTGATAAGGCCCGTTTTGTCATCCCCTCCCAATTGGGTTATGGAGAGGCCGGAGCCGGAGGGGTAATTCCTCCAAATGCCACTCTCATCTTTGACGTAGAGCTCATGGGCGTGAAATAATCTCACTAATAACCAAAAAAAATAGCCCCTTCAGTAATGTTGGGGCTTTTTAATTGGAGCTGTCCAAACTTAAGAACAACACAATATTAGCGATTATCAAAACCAGCAGAATAGCAAGAAAAATTCCCATAGCATTTTAATGTTTTCCTCTCACTTTGAGTAGAAAAGGATTTTGTAGTATAACAATTCCGCAGCTTTTTACCCTACCTCTGAACACTGCATTACTTTGCTAATCACTGGCCCGGTTTTCCCCAATGATCCACAACACAATATTCATTATCAATAAAAGAATAAGGATGCCAAAAAAGGTGTTCATAGTAATCAGACTTAAGGTGGGGTAGTACTATCGTACTTATTTGTTAGAGCACACCCCAGATAAAAGGTTGCGTTCAAGATTCTGGATTTTTTTTGCAACCTTTTTGTATTAATCCCATCTAAGTCTTAGGGTTTGTTCATCAATTGGAACAAATATTCTGAACTACGCTATTGAAAAAGAAAAAACCCCGCCAAATTCTGGCGGGGTTTTATTTTAAAAAAAATTAAATCGTTTCGTATCTAGTCAACTACTTTCACATTAACGGCATTCAATCCTTTTTTTCCTTGTTGTAGCTCAAATTCTACAACATCACCTTCACGTACTTCGTCAATTAAGCCAGAAATGTGTACAAAGTGATCTTGGTCTGAACCTTCTTCAGTAATGAATCCATATCCTTTGGAATCATTGAAGAACTTTACTGTTCCTTTACCCATAATAAAAATTAAATATTAATAAAGGTCAAAAGTACAGCTTAAAAATTTAAAACCGTTGTTTTTTCCTATTAATATTAAATGTAGTGTCTGATACTTAAGGAATAAGGCCAACTACTTTTCCCGACATTTGCCAACCCTAACTGTTTAAGCTGTGGGGTCCGGAGTCATTCTCAAATAAGGTTTTATTTCTTCAACCCCTTTAGCAAATAGCTCCTTAGCCTCATCGGTAGGAATAGCCGGACTCACTACCACGTCCTCGCCATGCTCCCAATTGGCCGGTGTGGCCACCTTGTGATAAGCCGTGAGTTGTAGAGAATCTATTACCCTCAATAACTCATGAAAGTTCCTTCCTGTAGAAGCCGGGTAGGTGATAATGAGTTTTACAGTTCTATCAGGAGCAATAATGAAAACGGACCTGACCGTTAAAGTATCATCGGCATTGGGATGAATCATATCGTAAAGATCGGAGACCTTTCTATCTTCATCGGCGATGATCGGAAAATTTACAGTGGTACCCTGTGTTTCATTGATGTCCTTGATCCATTCAAGGTGTGAACTGGCGCCATCCACGCTAAGTGCAAGCATTTTTACGTTTCTCTTGTCGAACTCATTCTTAAATTTAGCTGCAGTGCCCAATTCTGTCGTACATACTGGCGTGAAATCGGCAGGATGCGAAAATAAAATTCCCCATCCATCTCCTAAATACTCATATAAATTCAATTCGCCTACCGAACTGTTGGCAGTGAAATCAGGGGCAATATCGCCCAGTCTAATTGTTCCCATATTTGTTGATTTTTAGATTAATCTATCTCTCCTACAAAATTAGTAGATTACCAGAAGGTTTAGATTTTTACCAGGTTAAAAGTGTATTAAAATTTGTAGGGAGAAAGTAATATCAACTTCCTTATTTTTGTGCTATGGAAGAAAAAAATATCGAACAGCTTAAGTACCCAATAGGACATTTTACTTGCCCGGAAAGTATAAGTCAGGAAATGGTTACAGATTGGATAAACCAATTAGAAATGCTTCCGTCAAGGTTGACAGATCTGGTGCAACCACTTACTGAATCCCAACTTGAAACACCTTATCGGCCCGGAGGATGGACCGTAAGACAGGTAGTGCACCACATTTCGGACAGTCATCACAACAGTTATACACGTTTTAAGTGGGCTTTAACTGAAGACAAGCCGGTGATCAAAGCATATGATGAAAAGGGATGGGCCAATATTTTTGATACGCGCACGGCACCAATACAAATGTCTTTAGACCATCTTACCGCTGTACACGCTAAATTGGTACATCTACTTCGGGGGCTGTCAAAAGAAGATTTGCAACGTATATTTATACATCCAGACGGACAAGTTGAAACTAGCTTAGAAGAAAATATCGGACGCTATGCCTGGCATGGGAATCACCATTACAAGCATATAGAGCATTTGATTGAGAGAGAAGGCTGGGGTGAGCAGTAGGCAGGGAATAGTTAAAAATTAAAAGTTAATAATGAATAATGAATAATGAATAATGAATAATGAATAATTCATCTTGCAATCAAACAATCCAACAATCCAATCATCCAACAATCCAATCTCAAAATTCTAAGACAGTTTCTGGAGGATCCTCACTGCCCTTTCCACTTAATATTGCAACCAATACTCGGCTTTTGCATTTCCGAAATTTCTGTTCCGCCAAGCAAAGCGTTCAAGGCATTACGTATATCTGTCCCTGTTACGGGTAATCCATTTCCAGGTCTTGAATCATCTAGTTGTCCTCTATATACCAATTCCAGATCCGCATTGAAAACATAGAAATCGGGTGTACAAGCGGCATCGTAGTCTCTGGCAACTTGTTGTGTTTCATCAAATAAATAGGGGAAAGGATAACCTTCTTCCAAGGCATTGATCTTCATCTTATCAGGGGCATCCTGGGGATAGTTTTCAATATCATTACTAGAAATCCCAACGAATCCAATTCCCATGTCCTTAAAGTTGTTGGCCAGTGCAACTATACCCTGATTCACGTGTTTTACAAAAGGACAATGATTACAGATGAACATTATTACGGTTCCATTGGTGCCTTTTAGATCCTGAAGATTTTTATGAGTATCACTAACCGTATCCGTGAGATTAAACTCTGGCGCCCGGGTTCCTAAAGGGAGCATATTACTTGGTGTTCTTGCCATATTTTTTGTTTTAAATTACAAAGAAAGCACTAATAGTAAAAGTAGGGGAATACTCAAACAAATAAGCAAATTTAGGGGCGAATTGCTATATTGGTAAACTTTGAGAAAATACAAAGCTAAATAAGACCAACCTAAACAAATCCGTATTGCTCGAAACAACCTTAGATAACGTTCGTATCAATTTTGATAGTCAAACACTTTGGGTGTTGAATTTAGCCCTTTCGCTGGTCATGTTCGGAATAGCCCTTGAGATAAGTCCGGCAGATTTTAAAAAACTTCTTAAAAGTCCAAAACCGGTATTGACCGGTGTGCTAAGCCAATTTTTGTTGCTACCCTTGGTTACTTTTTTGCTGGTTTTTTGGTTGGCACCCCTACCTAGCTTTGCAATGGGCATGATCATGGTTGCAGCCTGTCCGGGGGGTAATGTTTCCAATTTTATTTCCCATATGGCCGGTGGTAATACCGCTTTGTCTGTAAGCCTTACTGCCCTGGCAACCCTGCTTGCTATTGTCATGACTCCGTTGAACCTGCAATTCTGGGGAAACCTTTACGAACCTACTTCACTGATATTAAGAGAAGTAGCCATTTCTCCATTGGAAATGATAAAGCTGGTTGCTTTGCTATTGGGAATACCTTTAGTTCTGGGCATGTGGGTAAACCATAAAAGGCCTGCAGTTGCCAGTAGTCTGGCTAAGATTTTTAAGATTGGGTCGCTAATTTTCTTTGTTGCCCTAATTTTTATAGCACTATATAACAACAGGGCAATTTTTGCGGAGTATGTAGTTTATGTGTTTTGGATTGTGGTACTTCACAACCTAATTGCTTTCACCACGGGCTTTTCATTTTCAAGGTTGATAGGGCTAACGCAAAGGGATGTTAGAACAGTAACCATAGAAACGGGTATTCAAAATTCCGGTCTTGGCCTACTTCTGATATTTACTTTTTTCGATGGCTTAGGTGGGATGGCCATATTAGTGGCCTTTTGGGGTATATGGCATCTGGTATCCGGGTTGTTATTGGCCTCATTTTGGGGATACAGACCAATTAAAAAAGAAGAGTTGATTTGAAGATGGTAGCATATCGCTTGATAAAAATATTCATTAGGTTCGCCTGCTATTGCTATTATCGGAAGATAGAAATGCACGGTCTTGAAACCCTCCCTAAGGATAGCGCCATAATGATCCTTCCAAACCATCAAAATGCTTTGTTAGACGCATTACTCATTGCGGCATATAGTAGAAGAGCTCCCTATTTCCTGACCCGGTCAGATGTATTTACAAATACGCTGGTGAAGGGCTTGTTTAAACTCCTTAGGATGTTACCCATATATCGCATACGGGATGGAAGAGACTCCTTAAACAAGAACCATGAAATCTTTGATATATGTACGCGGCTTCTGAATGCGAGAGAGGCGATCGTCGTATTTCCTGAAGCAAATCACAACAGCAAAAGGATGGTCAGGCCTTTGAGTAAAGGATTTACGCGAATACTTTTTCAGGCGCTGGAAAAGCATCCCGATTTGGACATTGGATTAATTCCTGTTGGGGTGAATTATGTCGATCTATCTGGCTTTCCTGATAGTGCCGCCTTTTTCTTTGGTAAACACTTTCAACTAAAAGAATTGTATAATTCAGGGGATTTAAGAACCTCCTCTTCGGCCGTTAGACAGCGGGTTAGTGACGAAATTAAAAGCCTGACCACCCATATAGGACCAGAGCTTCGGTATGACGATGTTATAGCTCAATTAGACAGGATGCAGGTAAATTATCTGGATCCGCAGCATGTTAATGCGCTAATTGAGGACTTGCCTTTTGATAATCTCAAGGAGAAAGATGCCACTTCTTCTCTCTTCTTAAGGACATTATGGGATGTTCCATTTTATATATTT
>JBFOMC010000138.1:0-2213 GCA_040830565.1 Flavobacteriaceae bacterium | reverse complement strand
GTGGTAGGCCTGAATAGCTTTTTTGTACTTCTTTTGCTCTAAATACACTTTGGCCAGGGTCTCCGTCATTAACTCATTTTTGTCCAGTTTTGTAGACTCCTTAATATTTACATTGTCGGCAGTATGCTCCCCAGGAATAATTTTGGGATTGTTAGCGATAAATTTATCTATCAGCTCAAACTTTTTCTTTCTGGCTGTATCTTCTTCAATTTCAGCATTAATTCCCTTTCCTTCAGCAGGGCTATCATCTTTGCGCTTTGCCTTTCTTTCTTCAATGGATTTTAGAGAAGTAAGTTGGAGCCACTCTCCAAAAGAGTACTTTTCTTTTTTTGTAAAGGTTAGGGGTTTTCCGAGTTCCAGATCTTTTTCTGCCTTCTTTTTTTCTAAGGCGATACGCTTATCTATTTCCGGATCTTTAGACTTAAACAAAGAGGGGTCCAAAATATCATCCGCATCTTTTACAGATCGGGGTAAAGGCTCGTCTAGAGAATCTTCTATCATGGTCTTTTCATCACCATTTGCAGGCACTACTTCCTCCGAAACAATTTCTCGCTCACTTAAAGGTGTTTTCCCGGAAATAGTATCCGCAATCGAGTTCTGCAAAAATTCTTTGGAAGTTATAAAGTCGAACAGAACATCCCTGTCCGAGGTATATGCAGCTGTTACTTTTAGGGCATTGTTGTATTTAAAGCTATTTAGGTTTTTAAGGCCTTTTAAGTGAAGGGCACGAGCTGCCTGGAAGTAGGGGTATTCTTCCAATACATCTTCAAGCTGATTGGTTTGTACGGGGTCTACCACCTTTGCAGGATGTTGTAGGAGATATGTGAAATCTGAAACCTTCATTTTTTAAATTACCAATCGGCCAAAGACGCATTAAAAATATCCTGATTAATTCTTTCAAAAATCACCTGATGTGCTTCATCCCTCACGGAGGCCAATTGTGAATTCGCATCATAATCAAAGAAGAATGAGAAAGGTTGTTCAAAATCTACATCCTCCTTGGTCCGATTAAAGAAGCGGACATTTATTCTAATGGTCAATCTGTTTTGAGCTGCTCTTTGTTCTGCTGTAGCCGTCATCGGTGAAACCCGATATTCTACAATTTCGCCCTCGTATAATAGATCCCCATTGTCTGTTACCAGGTCCAGACTGGTTTGGTTTAGAATAAGGTCTTGTAAAGACAAGGTATATTCTCTATCCAGTCCGGGATCAAATGTTGAACCGGGACTTTGGGAGGCATAATTTTGAAAATAATTGACCTGAAATGTCTTCGCAGTTCCCACATCTCCCCCGGTAAAGTTATATACTCCGCAACCCGAAAGGAAGCTACAAGTAAATACCAGAAGAAATATATGTCTTAAAGATTTCACCATGAAATAATTCATTTTCTATCAACCATCAACTACAAATCGTATTGCTTAATTTTTCTATATAAAGTTCGCTCAGAAATTCCTAACTCCGCCGCAGCCGCCTTTCGCTTCCCTCTATTGCGTTCCAAGGATTTTTTGATCAACTCAATTTCTTTCTCCTGTAAAGATAGGGTCTCCTCCTCCTCAATTTCTTCTGCAAAATGGTACTTATCTTCAGCAGGAACTTCAACCGTTTCTGTTCTGGACTCTGGTAATGGCAATACTTCTAGCGGAATGTGCTTTTCCTCAGTTTCATGCTCCCCATTAGTTCCATAGATCTTTCTGATTAGATTTTCATTTTCTTCCTGCACCTTTTCAGTGTCATTAGATTTAAGAAGTTCAAGTGTTAACTTCTTGAGATCGTTCAGATCTCCTTTCATGTCGAACAACACCTTATAAAGGATCTCTCTTTCATTGCTAAAGTCATTTTCTTTACGGTCCTTATCTATAACCGCCGGAAGATTGGAATCTCCAGCATTCGGCAAATAGCTGTTTAGGGTAACCAGGGAAATATCCCTGCCCTTTTCCAAAACCGAGATCTGCTCTGCAACATTCCTTAGCTGTCTGATGTTTCCCGGCCAACGGTATTTTAACAGTAGCTGTACCGCATCGTCTTCAAGGCGAATGGTAGGCATTTTATATTTCTGACCAAAGTCCGAAGCGAACTTTCTAAATAATAAATGAATATCCGCCTGGCGCTCTCTTAGGGGAGGAATATTAATTTCAACCGTGCTTAAACGGTAATAGAGGTCTTCTCTGAATTTTCCCTTTTTTATGGCTTCGACCATGTTCATGTTGGTGGCT
>JBFOMC010000137.1:0-6575 GCA_040830565.1 Flavobacteriaceae bacterium | reverse complement strand
TTTCGTGATTATAGAGGAGGAGGTAGAAGTTCGGACAGAGAAACAGCGAGTAGGGTAGTGGCAGGGGCTATCGCCAAGCAGTTGCTCGGACCAACTAGTATAAATGCCTATGTTTCTCAGGTTGGCGAGATGAAATTACAAAAGTCCTATTCCGAATTAGACCTGAGTCTTACTGAATCTAACCCGGTCCGTTGTCCAGATCCGGAAATGGCCTCGAGTATGGAAGCCTACATCAAAAGCATTAGAAAAGAAGGAGATACCGTTGGGGGTGTCATTAGCTGTGTGATACAAAATGTTTCGGTGGGTCTTGGAGAGCCGGTTTTTGATAAGCTACATGCCGCGCTTGGAAAGGCCATGCTTTCAATAAATGCTGTAAAGGGTTTTGAATTCGGAAGCGGCTTTGCGGGAGTTGCCATGAAAGGAAGTGCGCACAATGACCAATTTAATCCGGATGGCAGTACGCAAACGAATTATAGCGGAGGCATTCAGGGCGGTATTAGTAATGGTATGGATATCTACTTTAATGTAGCCTTCAAACCTGTGGCAACGGTTATACAGGCCTATGAGACCATTGATAAAGATGGGAATACGGTACAAGCCCAGGGAAAAGGGCGCCATGATCCCTGTGTGGTTCCCAGGGCCGTTCCTATCGTCGAGGCCATGGCGGCTTTAGTACTGGCAGATTTTACGCTTCTAAACAGGACGGTCAAATTATAGCGTGGCTTTCTAGGGGGTTTCTTGGCAAAATAGTATCTTACCCCATCTAAATCAAACTAGATTTTTATGAGAAAACTGGAACTGCATTGGCAGATTGTCATTGGAATGTTGCTTGGTATTGTTTTTGGGTTTGGCATGACATACCCTGATTGGGGAAGGGAATTTGTAACAGATTGGATAAGTCCTTTTGGTACCATATTCATTAAACTTCTAAAGCTGATCGCCATTCCTCTCATATTGGCTTCTCTCATCAAAGGAATATCAGATTTAAAAGACATCTCTAAATTCAGAAATATTGGCCTCCGTACCATGGGGATTTATGTCGGAACCACCACTGTGGCTATTGTACTTGGATTACTTCTGGTCAATATGTTACAACCAGGGAACGGCATTTCGGAAGAAACCATTACAAAGCTCACGTCGACCTATGCAAGTGATAGCGGAGTGGTTTCTAAACTGGAAGAAGCTACAAGGCAAAAAGAAAGCGGCCCCTTAAAGTTTCTCGAAGATATGGTTCCAGATAATGCGGTGGCTGCTCTGGGCGACAATAGGTTAATGTTGCAGGTAATCTTCTTTACAATTTTTATGGGGATCTCTATGCTTCTGATTGGAGAAGAGCGCGCAAAACCTTTAAAGAACTTTTTTGATTCCTTAAATGATGTGGTGCTCAAAATGGTAGACATAATCATGTTGATAGCCCCGATTGCGGTGTTTGCGCTATTAGCAAGTGTGGTGGTGTCTTCGAGCGATCCGGAAATTCTACTTGCACTTCTGAAATATGCCGGAGTTGTTATTCTTGGGTTGGTTTTGATGATCGTATTCTATTGTAGCCTGGTGGCCATATATGCCAAAAAGAATCCCTTTTGGTTCTTAAAACAACTAAGTCCAGCTCAGTTACTCGCATTTTCCACAAGTTCCAGCGCAGCCACCTTGCCGGTGACCATGGAAAGGGTGGAGGAGCACATTGGGGTAGATAAAGAAGTTTCGAGTTTTGTATTGCCTGTTGGGGCTACGATCAATATGGACGGAACAAGCTTGTACCAAGGAGTTGCTGCTGTTTTTATTGCGCAGGCCTTGAGTTTTGAATTACCCTTAACTGCTCAATTGACCATAGTACTCACGGCGCTTTTGGCGTCCATAGGCACGGCTGCCGTGCCCGGAGCTGGGATGGTCATGTTGGTGATCGTATTGGAATCTGTGGGCTTTCCGGCCGATAAATATGCCGTAGGCCTGGCATTGATATTTGCTGTGGACCGGCCATTAGACATGTTCCGTACTGTAATCAATATAACAGGGGATGCCACGGTTTCTACTGTGGTTGCTAAATCGGTCGACAAATTGGGTGAGCCTCATCCCGAATATTGGGATGACCATTATGATGAAGTGAAATAATGAAGTCTCAGGAACTTTGAAGTTTAAACTCAACATTTAATAAATACATTCAAAACGATTTTCCTTAACTTGAACTTAAGTTTGAACTTGAACGTGTATAACCAAATAACCTTAGCATTATGAATATTTGTTTCTTAATGTATCCGTGGGAGGAAATTGATGCAGCAAACGATACCAGCCTCGCTTTTATTCACGAGTGTGTAAGGAGAGGGCATGGGGTGGCACTGTGTACTCCGGCTAATCTGACCATCAGAAATAGTGTTACCAACGCCTTTTGTACGGTGATCAATAGGATGGAAAAGGTACCAGGCAGTTTAAAATCATTCTATAAGCAAGCTTCAACTCGTGAAGAAATGCTTCCCCTTGCTGGGTTCGACGTCATTTTTATGCGTGCCAACCCCCCTCTAGACCCTATAATGCTCAACTTCTTAGACTCTGTTAAGGATGATGTTTTTATTATGAATTCTTTGCAAGGACTTCGTGAGGCTAATAATAAGCTATATACTGCTGCCTTTGGAGACAGTCATAACAACATAATCCCAACGACCCATGTCTCTAAGAACAAGAATTATTTGGTGCGTCAAATAAAGGAATCCGCGGCAGAGAAGATGATCTTAAAACCCTTGAATGGCTATGGAGGATCCGGGGTAATCTTAATTGAGAAGTCGGCTATGAGTAATATAAAATCTTTGCTAGATTTTTATATAACTAACTCAGATGGAACATCTAACTATGTAATACTTCAAGAATACATTGAAGGAGCAGATCAGGGAGACGTGCGTATTCTTATTTTGAATGGAGAGCCTATTGGCGCTATGCGACGCATTCCGGGATCTGATGATCACAGATCTAACGTTTCTGCCGGAGGTTCAATAGCCAAGCACACCATGACGAAACAAGAAAAAGCCTTGTGCAAGCAGATTGGTCCTAAATTGGTTAAAGACGGATTGCATTTTGTAGGGATTGATGTTATCGGAGGGAAATTGGTTGAAGTTAATGTGATGTCGCCCGGGGGAGTGACTTACATGAACAAAGTGTACAAAACCAAGATACAAGCCAAGGTGATCGACTTTATTGAGAGTAAAGTGCTGGACAAACTTCAGGCTTTTGATCGCCGTTCCAGGCTGCGTAATGAGGTAGAGAATGCATAAGCTATCCATAGCAGAGATCATTTCTAATATTGAGTCAGAGTTGCCTTTTGAAGCTGTATCTGACGACTATTCCTTTACTATAAAGATTTCGGACTATGCTCCTTATATCTGTGGAGCGGTACATGATGGACACCAATTCAGAAAATCGCTTTGGGAAAACTGCCTACATAGCGAATATGAACGTTGGTACGAAGAGGATCCCTGTACACAGGAAATGGTGGCTAGCCAACCTATTGTCCTGGCTGGTTGTGACAGCAGGTTTGAATATGATCTAAACAGGGCGCCAGACAATGCTATTTACACAGATGCCTGGGGGAAACAATTGTGGAGGACTCCTTTACCCGATTCAGAAAAGCAGTATAGTTTATCAAAACACAAGGCTTTTTACCAGGTGGTTCATGCCCTGGTTACCAAGATAGAAGAAAAGTACGGGAAGGCTCTGGTCGTTGATATGCATAGCTACAATTGGAAGCGATGGGATAGGGAAGTACCTGTCTGGAATCTGGGTACGGTGAATATTGACAATGAACGGTTTGGTGATATAGTCCAAGCATGGAGCTCCAGGCTAGGGCAGATGGAACTGCCAAACGGTATTAAGTCCACTTCAAAAATAAATGATACCTTCCAGGGGAATGGGTATTTCCTAAAATACATCACCCAAACTTTTGAGAACACCTTGGTCCTTGCTACGGAGATCTCTAAGATTTACTGCGATGAGCTGAGTGGTATAATTTATCCTGAAGTGGTACGTTCTGTAGCCATGCAAATGAAGGAATTAATACCTTTGCAAGCTGAAGAATTCGACAGACATACATGATAAGGGAAAAAGAAATAGCCGATCTACGCCATAAATACTCAGACCTTTTTGAGATAGACGCAAACCTTGACAGGTTGGTAAAGCGCATAGAACTGCTTAGTTATGTAAATCCGTTAAATATAGAAAAGGAGAAACAGCGTTTCTTCTCCTCTAAATACAGTGAGGATCCGGTATTTAAGTACCCTAAGCTGAAATTTGATCCATATAAGTTGCATCGGTTGTTTTTTGCTCAGCGGTTAGAGCGTATATCGGATGATGAGATCAGAAAATTTTATCAGGAGATCATCTATTTCTACGCCAATATGGTACAGTGCATTGAAACCGTAGGGAGGGATCGCAAGTTTTACTATAATTCACTGGGGGTTTATGGAACGCCGACTGAGAAGGATGTGCAAAATGCCAAGTTTATCTTGCATTATGAAGATGAGCCACCCTCAGGTGATATGGAAAAGATCTTCTCTCCGGAGGAGGCCAAGGACTATTTCGAGGATTTTGCCCAGCAATATGATTTTCCACTTAACATTAGGTTTTCAACAAATATTGCTGCAGATGCCATGGTGAGCAATATTTCTCAGACGCTTCTCATTAAGCGTAACACCAAATTCAGCAAAAACCAATTGCTCACTCTGGCAAATCATGAAATTGGGGTGCATTTGGTTACCACTTTTAATGGCATGCAACAGCCTTTAAAGATTTTCTCTAACGGACTTCCTAAAAATGTGGAAACCCAGGAAGGGCTTGCGGTTTTTAGCGAATATATGAGTGATGCGCTCACTCTGAAGAGATTAAAAGAGCTGGCTTACAGGGTTTTAGCATCTGATAGTTTAATTAAAGGTTACACTTTTTCTGATACTTTTGATTTGATCCATAATCAGTATAAGCTCAACAGAAATGATGCCTTTACCATAACTTTGAGAGCTCACCGGGGGGGTGGCTTTACAAAAGACCGACTTTATCTGAGCGGACTTCGCAAAATATATAAGAGATACACCAAAGGGGTAGCCATGGACAATCTTCTTACAGGAAAGGTTTCTTTAGACTATGAGGAACAGATAAAATACCTGCAAAGCCTGGGTCTGGCCGAGGATATAAAATATCGAAACCTTGCCTATGCTGAGAAATTGAGTAATAACCCAACACTCGATTTTATTCTTAATAATTTAAAATAGCTTTGACCTTAGCGTTTTTTGTCAATCCAGAAACTTGTTCTTTAACTCTGGAGTTGGGATCATGCATTCATCTTGCTTGCCAAACCACCTGTAGCGCCTTTTTGCTATAATATCGTAGACAAAGTCCCGGATGGGGCGGGGAATCCATTCATAAAGTGCCAAGATCTTGTAAGGACCTCCAAAGGCTAGTCCAATTCTAAGGGCTGCAGAAGATTTGATATAATAGGCCAGGCCGGGTTCGATGAGAATTATTGAATCTGTTTTAGCTAAGTCTATTTGCCGTTCAGAGGCAAGGAATTGCCCAATTTCACTCTGTAATGCTGCAAAACGAAATTGATCTTTTTTGTCGCGTTTTATGATATATTGGACTGCACCATTACACAGATTGCAAACACCATCAAAGAGCACAATTTTTTTGTCCTTTGGATACTCCATAATACAAAATTACAACCTGGATGAATTACAACCTATTTTAAATCCCATTCAAGAAGGCATTCAAATCCTGCTCTTTAGTCAGTCCCAATTTCTTTTTAAGTCGGTATTTCGATTTCAAAATACTATCAGGCATTACATTCAGGGTGGCGGCAATTTCTTTTGTGGTCAGATTCATTCTTAAAAAGGCTGCGAGTCTTATTTCCTTTTCAGAAATTTCCGGAGTTAAGGTTTTAAGCTTTTGATCAAAGTCGTTATGCACTTCGGCGAAATAGCTTTTAAAGACTTCCCAGTCCTTATCTGAGGCGTTTTCTTTCTTGAGCAGCATTACAATGCGCCTGAACTCTACTTTAAATCGTTCAGGATCGTTCTTTATGCTTTGCAAATTATCCATCAGTTCCTGGATAAAGGTGTTTTTCTGTACCAGATGAAGGGTTTGGCTGGCTAGTTCTTTCTTTTTGTGTTCTATTTCCTTTTTGTAGAGCTCTTCTTGTTTTTCACGGGCAATTCTGTTCCTTTTCATGCGCTGGCGGAATCCAAAAAATAGCAATCCGGAAAGCGCAATACCAGACACCGTACCTCCGGCATATAAACTTTTGGTGAGTTTATCCACCTTAGCCTTCTCATTTAACGTATTGATTTCTTCCTCTTGTAAGGCGAGAGCTGCCTCTTTTTTCTCGGTTTCATAAATAATACGCAACTCCTCCAGTTTTTGAGTTCTTTGTTTATCGAATATAGAATCATTCAGGGCCTTAAACTCTTTATAGTCCTGTAGGGCTTCAGAAGGATTATCTAAATTACTGTACGAAATGCTGCGTTTTAGATAGGCATCTCTTAATATAGACAAGTTGTTACTATTTTTGGCGTATTCCAGAACTTCGGCTATGGTGTTTAGAG
>JBFOMC010000136.1:0-12627 GCA_040830565.1 Flavobacteriaceae bacterium | reverse complement strand
TTTTTATATACGCCCAATACGGCTATCCCCAAAGAAAATACCAATAAGCGAAGCGCCATATTTAAGATGGTTAATTCAAAAAAGTGGTGTTCAAAAGAGAATATAAATAAAAGAATGGCAGGGTAAATCCCTAAGAAAAGTTTCCATTTAGGGTAGGGGAACTGCATAGAGAAGTAGAGGGGAATTAAAAAAGAAATCCCGAACATTAGACAGGTGATAACCTCTAAACGTACAACATGTAAACTATAATGGATGGGTAGTGTTGTTTTCACAAAGTGGGTCATGGTTAGGCAAAAGAAGAGAAAGCAGCTGATGCTAAAAATAAGCATGGGATATGCTGATTTATTACTCAAGAACAGAAAAAGAAAATAGATTGCAGCAATAAGAAAAGCGCCTGCAAAAACGTGCATATAGGAGTTTTGGATCAACCGGTCGGTAAGTAGATCATCGTAGTCATCTATCTTCAACTCATAATTGCCAACATGATCCGGATAATAATAATTGCTCAAGCGTAAGGCCAATAGGTGCTCTCCTGCGTTGGTCAAATGCGTAGGAATGCTAAAAGTAGTCCATAATTCACCTTCTGGAGGTAGCTCTGCTTCCTTGCCCGGGTTTCCATTTTTACCAATCAAGACCCCGTCCCAATAAACTTCGTACTCTCCGTAAGCTTCTAGTTGGAGGCCATAAGGCCTTAAGGCTTCTGGGGGCTTGTGAATATCAATTTTTGTTCTAGACCAGAAAATCTGTCCTTCGGGAACTAATTGGATTCTATTTTTCCAGTTACTGTCGTTCAAGTTTTTTATGGCCCATTCTTGTTTGTCTCCAATCCGGAATACGGTTTCATATTCATTAAAAACAGGCTTTGGGTTTTGGGAACATGAGGTTACCAATAACACTAGGCAAACGAAAAGAAAGTATAGTAGATTTCTCAAGCTTGTGTTGATGCGGTTAATGGTGCAAGATAATCATTACGATTGGCCTCTTCGAGTAGTTCACTAGTGCATAGAGCAGTTGGTATAATTTAGATTGGAAAGCTGCAAATCAAAAACCAGATTTGTAGTATCAAAAACTATTTGGATTCATCTAATCCGGACGGTTTTATCTATGTAAAAATAAACCATACGCGTCATAGGTATTATAAATCTAAACAATGAAAAAACTACATTTTACTTTTACACTTGTCTTTGTATTACTATTAAGTGCGTGCAATACTAAAAAACCGAAAGTAAATGATCCTGATTTTCCACGTTTAGAGCATCTCTTTTTTGGACAAAAACCACCAGGCTCGATTCCTGAAATTTTTGCTCCTGATATCGTTTCAATTGATGGGAGGTTTGAAGGCACCGTTTCGTTTTCTCCCGCATTGACTGAAATGTATTTTGCAGCTGATAATGGAGACGATATAACATCTATCTATTTTTCAAAACTCGAAGAGGATAAATGGACTCCCATAAAAATAGCAGATTTTACGAATGGGAAAAAAAATGAAGAAATGCACCCATTCGTTAGCCCTGATGGCGAAAGGGTATATTTTACAGCTATGGATTCCTCCTTTGCAGATGAAAAAATTTGGTATGTAAACCGCTTAGGGGATTCCTGGAGTGATGCAATTTTGCTCGACTCTCCGATAAATGACGACCTGGTGTTTTTTCCAAATCAGGCTAAAAACGGTGACCTGTATTATTTCAATCTGTCAAAATTTAAAACGTATTATGCACCTAATATTAATGGTGAGTTTCCGGAAGTACATGAAGTTGCTCTACAGTTTGGGCATCACGCTTTCGTTTCCCCATCTCAAGATTACCTGATAGTAACCGAACGCAGTGATCAGGAAGAGAATAGAAAGGATAATGATATGTATGTTTATTTCAAAGAGGAAGATGGCACATGGACGAATCCTATCAATCTTGGATATACCATAAATACTAACCTTAATGAAAAAGGCCCGAGAATCACTCCGGATGGCAAGTATTTGTTTTTTGGAAGAGACGAAAGAGATATTGGGCCTGGATTGGCGAATATCTATTGGGTAAGCACAGAGATTATCGAAACACTCAGACCCAAATAGTGAGTCATACAACACGTTCATCAATGCATAAAAATGACTAGCAAATAATCGCTAAAGTGCAAATAGCTGAGCTATCAATAAATCAGATTAATATCAAATACAATAAACAAAAGAACACAACATGAAAACATTGAAATTATTAATTGTGACATGTGCTATATCGCTAAACCCGGTCTTTGCCCAACAAAATAATGTGATAGAAAATACACAAAGTGTAGAAAGCTCTTCTTTAGAACTACCACAAATTCAGGTGGTCCCAATAAAAGACACGAAGACAGAAAGAAACTATGAATTGTATATAGAGTTGCCAGAAGATTATTCTGATAACAATCATAAAACATATCCCGTTCTTTATTATACCGATGCTATGTGGCATCTCGAAATATTATCGGCCTGCCAGGAATACATCCTTGAAGATGTTATTCTGGTTGGAATTTCTTGGCAATTAGATATCAATGAAGACCTGAAAAATGAAGTCGGAGCGCATGTTAGTCGGTTCCGAGATTACTCGATGAGCAAACACAGCAATCCGGAAATTCAAAAAAAATACCAACCAGGGCAAGCGAATACACATTTAGACTTTATTCGAAATGATGTAATTAAATATGTTGACAATACCTATCGAACCGATACAAACAGTCGTACTTATTTCGGGTATTCCCTGAGTGGTGAATTTGGTGCATATATACTATTGACTAAACCTGATACCTTTAACAATTACATTATTGGAAGTCCAACGGTTAAAAATGAAGTTGATTATTTATCTGAACTTAATACAAAATTTGGACCGTTCAAGACTTCAGATCGCAGCACTAGCTTGAATGCCAACGTTTTCATTGCATATGGCTCATTAGAAGAGGAGACGGAACCCATTGAGGAGTTTATTAGTCTACTAAATAATAGAAGAGATGACGGTTTGTCTGTACTAAAAGAAGTGATTGAGGGTAATCATCAAACGGCCTTTCCCATGACCGCGGTGCGCAGTATCTCCTGGTTATCATCCCTGATGACCCATGTCAGAAGTAGTGACTCCGAGCTCTCATTTAGGGAAATCCCACAACTTAATAATGCATTTGTCAATCCAATACCAGAAGATAGAAAAGACGGCCTTGTGGTGGGCAAATTAGGTGTCGATGGAGGAGATAAGGAGATGATTCTAACCCTGGCCCAAGAGATCGCGGATCATAAACATGGCAGGTTCGACAGCTTTCTGATTGTTCATAAAGACAAGCTCCTATTTGAATCTTATTATGCACGTGGACGTCTCAATATGCCTCACTTTCAAGCTTCAGCAACGAAGGCCTATACGGGCATGTTGCTTGGCCGTGCCATCCAGTTGGGTTATCTCAGCATGGATGATTTAGACAAACCGCTAATTAGCTTTCTCAAAGACTTGGACCCATCAAAATTTGTTGATGGTGCAGAAAAGATCACGCTGAATAAGGCGTTGACCATGCGTTCCGGCATTCGAATCAGTGAAAAACAGAGAGAAGAAATGGATAAAAATCCAGACCGATTAAAGGGACAGGGGCGTGTTCAGGCGTTACTGGAACACAGTGCCCCTATCACGGAAAAGACACAGGTATTTAAATACGCAGAAGGTGCTGAGTTAACTATGCAAGTCATTGAAGCGGTCGTCCCGGGATCGGCCATGGACTTCATTAAGCAAGAGCTCCTGGATAAACTGGGCATCACCAATTATCGCTGGCGGGTAGATGAACACTCGGGCCTACCAACAGCTGGATGGGGTAGCAGCATGACCTCACGAAATATGGTGAAATTTGGAATTTTGGCCAGAAACAAGGGCAAATGGAATGGCGAACAACTGATTCCGGAAGCCTTTATCACCAAAGCCATCAGCAGTATCCTCTATACCGACGATGATTATGAAGTGCACTATGGCGGCAAAGATGTTTCTAAGCAAGGGTATGGTTATTTTTGGTGGAGCGCTGACCTCAAAAGTGGTGATAAAAGTTATTTCAGTGCATCTGCACAAGGAGGTTATGGACAATTTATCATTCTGGTGGAGGAATTGGATCTGATGGTTGTATTTACTGCTCATAATAACGAAACCAACTACCTGCAACTCACTGCAGAGCGCATCTTGCCGGCTTTTATTAAGGAATAGTAAAATTTGACTGGGTCGTATATTACCAATTCCTAAAAGTAAAAACGCAGTAAAAAATTGGGAGTAAATCCTAGTGACAATTGCTCCAATTGGTCAATTTCCTGCATTCCGGTCTCCGGATCGTCATCAACACGGTAAAATACAGAGAGCGGTACTTGACGGGCATATATGTTTTGCAGCGATAGTCCTAAAGTAGCCCGATGGTTTTTTGTGGATGATAGTCTAAATCGGTACTGCGCTGAGGCATCTAAACGGTGGTAATTGGGCAGTCGTTGACTGTTTATGGCTCCAAAGACTATGTCGCCTTCTACGGCATCGAATCCGGTAACCGGGGTAAAGGGTGCACCTGTCCTAAAATTCCACCCTAATGAAAATCGCCATTTACCCTTCTCATAGGTATTTGAAAGCGTAAAATTATGAGTGATATCATTATTGCCCGGGAACTTGGCATCGGCTAATTCATCAAAGCGATAGTCAACGGTATTGTAAGTATATCCCAACCAGATACGGTAGTTCCCCAATTGCTTTCTCACCAAAAAATCCACCCCAAAAATATCGCTAGTCCCTTGTGAATACTCTTCTGAAGCATTGGTGAACCCATTTGTGAATGAGGTGAGGCCATCAATCTTTTTTAAATAGGCATCCACATCAATAGTCCATCCCTTAGAATCTAACAATATTCCAGCCGAAAACTGCTCACTTTTAAGCAATGGAAAATCGTTATTATCGGTCAAGGTCCAAATGCCGCTTTGCAAACGAAGACGGGTATCGTCAAATTCTACTAATTGGCTAAGCGTCTGGAATCTTTTTTCACCGGTTAATTTGAGTCTTATTGCTTTTCCCAAAGGATGTTCCACATTTATCCTTGGTTCAAAATACCATCCATTCAACAATGAAAAGGTTGATGCCCTAAGCCCAATATTTATCAACCCTCTATTTTTTGATCGATAATAATAGGTGGCATACAATGAATTTAAACTATTTTTTTTATCGGAAATCTCATTGAAATCGCGCTCATCTTCAGATTCAACTCCTTCCTGGTCTTCGTCTTCAGGTGCAATGTCTTCCGTTCCCAATTCATCACGAAAGAGTTGGTAAAATATCTCATTTTGGGATAATTGATAGCCCAGCTTCAAGCTGTGCTTTTTATCAAAATCATAGGCAATATGGGCATCCAGTCCATAATCCGTAACTGAATTTCGCCTGAGGTTTTCTTCTTGCACATCTTGCCCCTCCAAAAACAGGTTGCTGTATCTGCTATCGTATTTAGAATAATAACCACTGATACCATGGTGCCACTGAGTTCCATTTAAACCACTCCAATTAAAACTTACACCTTGGTTTTCTGAGGCGAGGGCATCTTCGGAAAGGTTTTCATCATCAAGCAAACGAAAGTTAAGGTCGTTTTTGGTAAGTAATCCGCTGATATATATACTGTCATTTTCCGAAGGTTTTAAGATGAGCTTTACATTGGTGTCGTAAAAGGAAAAGATTTCTTCACCTTCAACAAGGCTTTCTTGCTCCTCCTCGGCTTCTACCACCTGACCAATGGTATTATTTACTATGGTATTTTGAAAAACCTTTTCGGAAATGACGTCAAGGGTAGGTGTGCCCAGACCTTCTATATCTGCATAGGAACGCCGGCCAGAGATAACCAAACCTACAGACTCTGACAATCTTGCCTTTATAAAAGCGTCAGCCTGAGTGCCGTTCAATCCGAAACCTGCGATAGTTTTTACGGGTACTTGAGTTTCTCCCTGAATATCGATAACCCCGGCAATGCGGTCTCCGTATTCTGCACTAGCCCCTCCTTTAAAAATGGTAGCACTGGTGGTGATATAGGGATTAAATATGGAAATCATACCAAAAAAATGCCCCGTATTGTACATTTTAATGCCATCGTATAAAATTAAGTTCTGATCTGGAGAACCTCCACGAATCTGAATATCGGAAACCGTCTCGTTGATGCTCGTAATGCCCGGAACCCATTGAGCAGATTGAAAAATATCCGGTTCAACCATACCTGGCAAGATACCCTGTTCCCTGGAGTTCAAAACCAAAGATCCATCCTTGTTTTTATCGATACCCTTGATGAGATAGGATCTTACAATGACCTCTCTCAAAGATTCTACCTGAGGTTCTAAGAGTAAATTCTTGCAATCACCCTTGTCAAAATCTGAAGGAAACAACAACAGATTTGCGTATCCCACATATTGTATCAATACACCGCTACTAAGGTTTTCATTTTCAATGCTGAAATATCCGTTTTCGTCTGTAGTAAATCCTTTTGTGGTACCCTTGATGACAATAGTGGCATAGGGGAGGGGCTTTTTGGTAATCAGGTCAAACAAATAACCACAAACAGAAACGAAATCATTTGGAGCACTGATGATAACTTGTTTTTCACCAATACGCTCAAAGGTGAGCTCGGTAGTCTCTCCCAAAAAAATCAGCAGTTCGCTAATAGGTATAGATTTGGTCGTTTTGGTAACGGACTTATCGGCTATTAATTCATCAGAAAAAGAAAAAAGCAATCCGGTCTTTTGTTCCAAATCTATCAATACTGATTTCAAAGGGGTGTTTACATAATCTATCTCCACAATTTGCTGCCCGAAAACTGTTGAAAAAGAAAATAGTAAAAAGAAGAATGAAAAAAATCTGCTGCGATTAGCGTGCATTAAGAATAACTGTTTTTTGGTCTTCAGACAGTTCATATTCGATACCCATAGGAACAAAAACGGATTTAAGTGCGAGCTCGAGGTCGTCATGTACAAAGGTCCCGGTGAAATGCCCCTGAACTATTTCTGATATGTAGTCAAAGGAAATACCATATTGCACTTCCAATTCTTTCATGACAACTAAAAGTTCCGTATTGGAAAAACGACTGCTATCGGTTTGCCAGAACGGGCTGGTATCGCTATGCTTATACTCCAATAAAATGTTTCCTTTTAATTGAACGGCATCACCTGCATTTAAGTATGTTTCTTGTTGTTCGGGCTCATATTCATAGCGTACACGACCTTCATAACAGTACAATTCAAACGATGAGAGCCTAGCCTTGACATTGAATTCGGTACCTAACACTTGAATTGTACCAAATTCCGTATTTACGTTGAAACCATCCCCTTTGGTTACTTTAAAGAAGCCTTCTCCGCTTAGGTCTACCGTCTTATTACTATTCCAGAAGAAGCGCCTATGGGATAAGTTCGATTTTGCATTTAAAGCCACTTCGGTACCATCGGGCAAAGTGACTAATAATTTTTCACCGGTATCAGTGGTATAGGAAACTTTATTGAAAAACAGGCCGAAAACTAATAAGATTGAAGCCGCAATACCTATAACGTAGTACCATGGTTTTAAGCGTACTACCTTGTTGGGTTTTTGCCCTTCAATGCCTTCCCAGACACTCTCACGAAGTGCTTCTTTATCAAAGGCAGGTCTTTGAAAGGCCGTTAAACCCTCTGCCAAACGCTGATATTCCGCATATTCTTTTGATACCTCAAACTCTGCATGCTCGGCCTCGGTCAACTCCCCTGCGAGCCAACGCGCCATTATGGTATCATCTTTTTCTTCGAACATAGTTTTGCTTCAATAATCTGTTTTTTCTTGAACCCTAAAATCTATCAATTCGACTTTCCCGCGAGGTTCTGAACATTTTTTCGGAGAAAAGCCCTAACAGTCGTTTTCTTTATCTTGCTAATGGTTCATTTGAATAGGGAACAGGCTTATCGTTTTTTACCCTACCCCCAAAAACTAAATATTTTTTACGGTCTTTCTTAGTTTAACTAATGCCTTATGCATCCGTTTTTCCACTGCTTTTTGGGAAACTCCCAAAAACTCGGCAATCTCTTTATAGGTCATTTGATCCATTCGGTTCAATAAAAAAACTTCCCGTTGTCCCTCTGGCAATTCTGCAATGGCATTTTTTAGCCGTTCCATGAACTCTTTTTCCTCCAATTGAAATTCAGGGGTTTCGGTATTAGTGCTTATCCGGGACCGCTTAGCATATTTCAACACCACTTTTTGGTGTTCTACTTGATTGTAAAAGGCATTTTTAGCCACTGCGAAAAGAAATCCCCTGGCTTTTTCAAATAAGATCTTTTTGCAGTTGTTCCACAATTTGATAAACGCTTCCTGTACCAGATCCTCGGCCTGCTGCAAGTCACCGCACTGATAATAAAGGTAATTGCGAAGAGATTCTGAATTTAAATCGAAAAGTTCATTAAAAACCCTTTTATCGCATACAGACTTTTCTCTTTGGTTCATGAAAAGTTTTTTTTCCTAAGGGGGTGGGGTGAATTCAAAGTATCCTGTTCTATTGTCAAAACTAAAAAAATCTTGGTTATGAATGCCCCAAAACAATTTAAGTTCATTATTATCGGTCTAGGCCTACTGGCATTGACCTCAATCATCTATAAAACCAATCTGTTGTCAGAAAACAAGAATACGTTTCAGGCAGATGAAAGCTACTACATCACCTATCGATATTTTTTCAAGACCGGCACTGGCAACACTTTTATCAAAACCTATTTACCGAAAAACAATGCCAGGCAACAAATTACCGCCCAAAAGAATACTTTGCCAAAAACCATCCGGTTTTCAACGCTAGCCGAGGGATCAAACCTTAGGGGGAATTGGTTAACCGAGCTTGAGAATAGCTATGAAAGTGTCAGCTATTCTTTTTTATTCAAGGGTAAAACTCAAATTTTCGGATTGAGCAAAAACTTCAAACCGAATCCGGGCGGGATGGAAAGTTATTTGACCGCCACAGAAAGTATCCAGGTTTCTGCCATCCCGATTGGCCAACTGGCAAAAAACTTGAAACAGGGATCAAGCTCTGATAAGGAAACTATACAAGCGCTGTTCAATTATGTCTACAATGTGCCCTCTGCGCCTATCATTACCCTGACAGATGCCTTGAGTGCACTGGAACGCAATGAGGCATCTTGCAATGGTAAGAGCCGTTTGCTGGTAGCCTTAGCGAGAAATTTAGGATATCCGGCCCGTATCAAAGGAGGTATTATTTTGACAGAGTCGAATAAGCGCACTTCCCATGCCTGGACCGAACTTTTCATCAACGGGACTTGGGTGCCTTTTGATGCCTTGAACGGACATTTTGCTTATTTGCCTGCAAACTATCTGGAACTATATGAGGGCGATGCTTTTTTGGTTACTCATAGTCCTGGTATTCAGTTCGACTATTCCTATGAGATCAACAGGCGAGAATCCTTGCCCATGCTTAACGAAGAAGCTGAGGAGGTGTCTAAGGCGGTCACATTTTCGCTATGGGGTCTGGTTCGGAATAAAACTATTTCAAAGAAGCAGCTTTTTTTGCTGCTGGTACTTCCTTTAGGCGGATTGATTGTGGCCCTCCTGCGAAACATTGTCGGTATACGCACTTTTGGAGTGTTCTTACCCGTTCTTATTGCCTTTGCTCTACTCGAGACTGGTTTTACAACTGGGATGGCGCTCTTTCTGTTCTTGATTTTATTTGTTGGACTGATCAGTCGTCCTTTTGATGCCATGGGTTTATTACATACACCAAAATTGGTCATTTCTCTGACCTTGATGGTCTTGGTGATGGCTTTGGGAAATTATATGGGGATTTCTTTGGGAATTGCCTGGTTGAGTTCCCTAACGCTTTTTCCAACCATTATTTTAACCATATCGGCTGAACGGTTTTCAAAGTTAATCGTAGAAGATGGATTTCGGAAGGCCACAGGGACCTTACTACAGACACTCATAGCAGTAAGTGTTTGCTTTTTGCTCTTTTCGGTTAAAGGGTTGGATACTATTTTGATTCTCTTCCCAGAGCTCTTGCTATTGATTATAGCCGCTTGCATGCTATTGGGCCGATATGTGGGCCTTAGATGGACGGAACTTTTCAGATTTCAACCCCTATTGAATTCCAAACTCGCTTAAACATGTTAAAGAAGCTATTCAAGATCAACAACCCCAAGGGGGTAATTGGTCTCAATCGCCGTAATATTGAATTTATTTACCCGCATAACGCTCGCAAGCACTACACTTTAGCGGACGATAAAGTGCAGGCCAAAATGATACTTCACGAAAACAACATTGCTTGTGCCCGCACATATGCCGTCATCGAAAGAATTAGCCAGATTAAAGGCAAGTGGGCAGGTTTACAAAACCATAAAGCTCTAGTTATAAAACCTGCCAAGGGCTGTGGAGGCGACGGTATTAAGATTTTGAAGAAGAACAGGGGAGGAGAGTGGCAGAGTAGTGGAAAGACCTTGACTGATGCTCAAATCTTCCAACATATCACAGGCATTATTTCAGGCCTGTTTTCTATGGCTTCCAATGACGCCTGCCTGATTGAGGAATGCATCGAACCACATCCATTTTTTGCCAAAATATATGATGAAGGTGTTCCTGATTTTCGGATTATCACTTTAAATGAAAAGCCTTTGATGGCCATGCTTCGTATGCCAACCTCTAAGTCTGACGGCAAGGCCAACCTACATCAAAAAGGGGTAGGTATAGGGGTGGACATGAACAAGGGCACCCTTACTCAGGTGTATGACGGGAAGGCCTATTCTAATCATCATCCTGATAACGAGTACAGGGTTAATGGTATGGAAATACCGTATTGGTCCACTATGCTAGAGCTCACTCAAAAAACTGCGCAGGCCTTTCCTTTAAAATATCTCGGTATTGATTTGGTCATTGATAGGGTTAAAGGGCCTCAAATCATGGAGGTGAATGTGAGGCCGGGTCTAGGCATTCAACTTGTCAATAAACGTGGTTTACAATCCACTCTATAAGAATATTCCTTTTAAAAATACATTATGAAAAATAGACTTTTAATCTTTTTAGTTTTGATATCCTCTATATGTTATCCACAAGAAAGACACCGCTTTGAGGCTGGCGGTCAAACCGGATATGAATACAATTATTTTAAGAGTCCGGATGAATTAATGGTCGATGGTTCGCTTCTGGATGAAAATGATTTGATTGCCAGTAGTGCTTACCTGGATGTTTTCCTTGATTACGATTACCGCTATAAGTGGAAAGGCCATCGACTTAGAGCTTCTATATCACCTTATGCGCGGATGTTTCAAGAAAACAGATCGGACAGCTATTGGAGCCTAGACGCTGCCTTTAAGTACGACTACAAGCTCTCCAAAAAAACAAAATTATTGACAGAAATCAATTTTCGGCGTATGAACCGAGAAGGACTGGATGGCGCCCAGGATATATTGGTGAATCCATTCGGGTACACTAATTATGGTGGAGCGATGGGTTTGTCTTTTATGCCTGTTCAAAAGAATAAAACCGTACTCGAAGGTTTTTACAATTTTAAGAATTTCGATGCTTTTGGAGTGCGCGATCTTCAATTCAATGAATATGGGCTAAGCTTGGCCACAAAACAAGGATTTAGGCCAGGACGTTATGATCACGCTATTGGGTTTACGGCTTATTACAAAAAGCGATTGTATGATACTTTTAACGCCGAAGATACACCTCAAAATAATGAGCGAAATTGGGACTATGCCAGGATAACAGCCTTTTACGAGTTGCCTTTGGGCGAAGCCTTGGAGTTGGAACCACAATTGACCTATTACGGGCGTTTTGATCGGCTTGAAAATCGCTCCGGTTTTAATCAGTATGGCCCGGGATTACGCTTGCGGTTCGACAATGATAAGACCAAAATCAGTGCGGCCGTTAAGTACTTGATACGGGATTATAGGGTTCTTAATGCACCGGGTTCCCAGGAAGAGTTACTGCGATATCAATATACCGATATATCCCTGAGGTTTGAGCATCAGTTGCCTGTTAAGGGATTGTTGTTCACAGGTACAGCCTATAGCCGTTTCCGGGAGACCAATACGGTAGATCTGGCCTCACGATCTTTTAGAGGATATACCAACCAATATGTCGGAGTCGGGGTATTATGGCGATTGTGATATTAGGCGAATAAGTAAGTGGTAAATCAAAATACATTAAAAATATGATTCCCAATAACGGTACCTTGCAGATAGTCACCGAACGCTTTTTTGCCAGCTTTTACTGATAATAGCCAGGTTGTCAATGCCTCTAAACCTGTCGGTTTACTTATAGAAGGTACCTAGATAAGCGCTAAAGCGGCCATATTCTTATAAGGTCCAAGATCCAATTTGCCTTTTAATGCGTATTTGATTAAAATCTTAACGTTTGGGTGGATTTTATCGAAAGTTGGACATCAAGTGCAATATGTAATCTCCACCTACGTTGCCTCAATAAAACCCCCATATTATGAGAACGTTATATTACCTACCTATTTTGATGCTGTTCCTTTTACCTTCTTGCAGTACTGATGAAAATGGCATAGCAGACAGGCTTTTTGATGAAAATAGTACACAGGAGGAGGAGATGTCGTCCGAAGATCCCAACACTGATAATGAGGAAGATAGTAATGAACAAGGAAATG
>JBFOMC010000135.1:0-18572 GCA_040830565.1 Flavobacteriaceae bacterium | reverse complement strand
TCCTACGATGACCCTAAAATGACCGATCCTGATAAAATACGATATGATGCCTGCCTGGTTATCCACAAACCGGCTAAACCGCAGGGTGATATAGGTGTGAAAGAGCTCAAAGGAGGAAAATTTGCCGTGTTTCATTATACGGGAAGTTATAAATATCTATCTGCCGTTTACGATTATATTTTTAACGAATGGCTACTCAACAGTGAACACGAACTAAGAGACGAGCCTGTTCGTGAAAAGTATAGAAATAATCCTCAGAGAACAGAAGAAGCTAAGTTGAAAACGGAAATTTATCTGCCCATAAAATAATATGCACGCCTATTGAAGCCATAAATTTCAGAAATATCTTGTAATTTGGTTTCGGCCTCTATGGGGCCTAAATCTTAGAAAGCTATTGACAAGATCAAATATGCCGGATGAAAAACCGATAAATACGGAAAATCCCTGGTTAAAATGGGCTATTGAACTTCAGTTTATTGCCCAGGCCGGTTTAACGTATTCTAAAGATCCGTTTGACCTGGAACGATTTGAAAGAATCCGAGAGATCTCCGCTGAAGTCATGAGCTTAAAATCGGGCTGGGATCTGGAAAGGGTAAAGGACGTCTTTTGCAATGAAACCGGCTTTCAAACGCCAAAAATGGACACCAGAGCAGCAATCTTTCGCCATAACAAGATATTACTGGTAAAAGAAAAAAACGGAACCTGGTCTTTACCTGGCGGTTGGGTTGACGTTGATGAATCTATAAAATCTAACACCATCAAAGAGGTTAAAGAGGAATCTGGTTATAATGCCATTCCTATAAAACTTATCGCCGTACAAGACAGAAAAAAACACAATAAACCTTTGTATGCTTACGGGGTATGTAAAATATTTGTCTTATGTGAGATCGCCGAGGATAAATTCACTCCAAATATTGAAACCGTAGATCGGGAGTTTTTCACGATAGATGAACTCCCTGTACTTGCAACAGAAAAAAATACCATGGAACAAATAACATTGTGTTTTGAAGCTTACAATTCGGAAAACTGGGAAGTTGTTTTTGATTAGTAAGATGACTTTACCTAAGGCCTCTGCTTCAATATAGTATTAGCTGAACCCAAGAATGCACCGAAAATGAGAATGATATTAACCCTCTTATTATATTTTGCACTGCACTTAAACCTCTCTGCCCAAAACATTCACAGAACTGCTTGCCAGGGGAATTTGGCCAGATTGGACAGTATGCTCGTCTCTACCGAGATTAACATAAAGGATTATCGTGGAAGGTCCTTATTGCACTGGGCAGTAGCTTGTGAGAAAAAGGAAATTTTTGATTACCTGCTGCGCAAGGGCATAGATTTAAACGGGGAAGATCAACAGCGGAGAACCCCTCTGCACCTTGCAGTTCAATTAGACCGAAAAAAATATCTAGACACCATTGTGCAATTACAACCCAACAAGGATTGGACTTCCAAATATGGTGCATCTCTTCTTGAGCTAGCGGTATTGAACGGAAACCAGGTTATGCTAGAGGCGCTTATAAGTCGGGGAGTAAACGTAAACAGCACCAATACAAGAGGTAGCTCGGCCCTGGAAATATCGCAAAGGTTAGGAAACAAAACCATTTCTGACTTGCTACTTTCACTAGGAGCGGATAAAGACCTGGTCAGAACAATTAAAGTGGAAGGAAAATATATGGGTCAGGAAGAGCCGGGAACAAAACCCAGACTATTTGCGCCAAACTTTATCTCAACAGAGGAACAGGAATTTGGCTCTGTCTTCAATACGGCAGGAACAGAATTCTATTTTGGAGTAGATGTAAACGGAAAAAGTGAGATCAGATATTCTGCAATGGAGGGAAATCAATGGACCATACCCATAACGCTTTTTTCACACGATAGGTACGGCTATAATGATCCTTTTCTGTCCAATGATGAAAAACGATTATACTTTATTTCAAAACGAGCCTTAGACGGCAAGGGTGCGCTTAAAGATGTGGACATCTGGTACGCGGAGAAAACCACCGACGGGTGGTCAGAACCAATTAATGCCGGAATGAACATAAATACAAAAGGAAACGAATATTACATTTCCTTTACGCAAGACGGAACCATGTTTTTTTCGTCCAATGGGCATGGCGCTATAGAGGGGCAGGAAAAAGACTTCGACATTTTTTTCTCCCAAAGTATCGACGGAAAATTTCAAAAACCTCTTGCCTTGGGCGAAGCTGTAAATACTCCCTCCTATGAAGGCGACGTGTTCGTTGCACCGGATGAATCCTATCTCATTTTTTGTTCAGAGCGCGACAACGGTTTTGGGCGCGGAGATTTGTATGTAAGTTTCAAGGATACAAATGACCAATGGACAAAAGCCGTTAATATGGGCAGTGAAATAAACACCTTACACTATGAGTACTGCCCCTTTGTTACCAAAGATGGAAAGTACCTCCTTTACACCAGCAATCAGGATATTTATTGGGTGAGTACAGAGGTTCTAAAACGAATAAAGGATACGCTCGAGTAAAAAGCCTGATTAAACCGGAATGAGGCCTGTGCACTTTTAGTTATTAAGAAACAAATTTGGCTCAATAACATTAATTCCATCGGGGTGTTCCAAAAAGTAATCCGCAAGGGTCTTATACAATAACAAGTGATCCTCTACCCCTTCCCAATTCCAAAGGTCGGTCACCTCATCTTCCGGACTGTGTATTGCGCCAAACGCTAACGGCTTTGCCATCTCACCGCCCTTTAACCTATTTCCCGTCCAAATGGTAATAGCCGGGATGCCCTTTCCTAGAAAAGAGGCTGTATCAAAGCTTTTATTTAGATCATCAACCCAGGACTCGTTTGTATGATACCAGCCAAGGGGTTTAAGCACCTTCTTAATTTTATCCAGATAATCAATACCCTGCCTTGGAAAGGCGAAAAAATCTTCCCGCGGCCCGGAAACGTTAAACCCGTCAATATTTAAATTAATGATGATCTCATCACTCGGATATCTGGGATTCTCCACATAAAACTTGCTTCCGTATAATCCAAATTCCTCAGCTGCGGTGGCAACAAATATAAGATTGTGTTCGGGTGGATCCTCCTCTGCGTACATTCTTGCTATTTCAATTAAAGCCCCTACACCTACGGCATTATCTCTGGCCCCATTATAAATAGAGTCTGCCTCCCCTTCCGATCTTCTAATCCCGTAAGCATCATAATGTGCAGTAAAAACTATAGACCTTTTACTAGGGAGGGCAGCCTCAATAAGACCTACGACGTTGGCTTCCATTTCCTTCTTATCCGAAACCGGAAATTCTTGAAAGTAGGACTCCCCATGTATATCGAGCAAACCAATCTCCTTGAACTGCTCAGCAATATATTCGGCCGCCAGACGGCTTCCCTTGCTGCCGGTTCCCCTACCCTCTAACTGATCGGAAGCGAGGTACTCTGTATGTCTTTTAACTTGATCTCTTGATTGCGAAAGGAGTACAAAGGGCAAGAATATCATGAGACTCCAAAGGTTTTTTTTAAGAAAGTGCATTATTAAACTGTTTTACCTAAGGACACTCATATCCACGTTTCGTTACAATCTGGGTAAAAAGAATTGAAATTGTACAGAAAGGCCCAATCATGTGCAAGACTTCATAAAGCTTTGCCTACCGCTATCCCAAATATTTTTAGCTAATTTTAATTCGCGATAGAAAAAGGATCTACAACATCCATGAGTTTTAATAGTGAATTGCTGTTTTTTTTTAGTGCCCTGGGTGCCTTTAACGGTATCATTCTGAGCATCTATATACTTATTGTTGGTGGAAAAAAACACAGAGGTAATATTTTTCTCGGCATAGCGCTAATTATGCTTTGCGTAAGGGCAACAAAATCGCTCTTCTTTTATTTTAACGACAATCTGTTTGAGCCCTTTATTCAAATTGGTATCATAGCCTGTTTCTTTATTGGGCCTTTCCTGTACTTTTTCATTTATACCGCATGTGATCCATTACACAAAACTCCTCCCTGGTGGAAGCAACATCTCCTGGTTCTTGTTCCCACCATTCTTGTGCTTACCTTACTATTTCCTTATTACACCTATCGCAGTTTATGGTCCCATAATTTGATGGTACTCATTTACCTCCAATGGCTGGCTTATTTGTTACTTTCCGCCAGACTGTTGACACCGTTTGTCATAAAACCCACAAGACAGCATGTACCAATTAAACCAATAGTGAAATGGGCTATACATGTTTTTAGCGGCTTTTCATTGGTTTGGTTAGCATACTTTACTGCTGGATATACCTCTTATATCGTAGGCGCCATCACATTTACTGTGATGTTATACCTGCTTATATTATTGCTTATCAACAAAAAAAAGAAACAGATCTTTTTGCTCGATAAAACCCAGCTATCTCCAGAAAAGAAACGGGCCCAAAAAGCCCTACTTTATCAAGTGGAACTGCTTTTCAATGAACAACAGCTTTATAAACAAGTTTCTATTAAGTCTGACACCGTAGCGAGATCTTTAGGAATCCCGACCTACCAGCTATCACAGATCATCAATGATCAGCTGGGGATGAATTTCAATAGTTATGTGAATAAATTCAGGGTTGCCGCGGCGAAGAAAATGCTACAATCCAATCCGGAATACACCATTGACGCTATTGGTAAGGAATGCGGCTTTAAGTCCAAATCTTCGTTCTATGCTGCATTCAAAAAAGAAACAGGAACTACGCCTTCCAAATTTGTTTGAATTTTAAAATCCAGACAGATTTGCCTCTCAAATTTTAAGGGCCCTGTACAATTTTTCTCAGCTTTGAGGAAAAAAGATCATCATGAGAAAATTGTTCCTTTTGCTTGTGCTTAGCCTTTATTGTTCAAAGGTATTATCACAAATCAGCTTAGAAACCGAAACCGCTATAGACAGCATTTTTAGTCACTACCAAAATAAACCAGGTTGTGCCATTGCCATTGTAAAAGATGGGGTCACCCTATTTAAAAAAGCTTATGGCCTGGCCAATCTGGCTTTTGATGTGCCAATTAATTCTCACACTGTTTTCGATGTAGCATCAGATGCCAAACAATTTACAGCCGCCTGTATCTTCCTTTTGGAACAGGAAGGGAAGCTCAAGTTAGATGATCCTATTCAAAAGTACCTGCCAGAATTTCCAGTTTACGATGGGGACCCTATTACTATTAGGAACCTACTGCATCATACCAGCGGATTGCGTAGTTATTTATCCACCCTGTATTCTAAAAACCTTTATTGGGGCGATAGTTTTGACAACTCAGATGCATTGAAAATCCTCATAAGGCATAAAGATCTGAATTTTCCGACGGGTACCAGGTTCTACTACAGCAATTCTAACTATGCACTTTTGGCTAGTATTGTTAAAAAAGCAAGTGGTGTCTCTTTGGGAAGATATGCCAGGCAAAAATTATTTGTCCCACTGGGAATGACCAGCACCTTTTTCAAACAGGAGAGAGATACTGTCGTTAAGAACATTGCCACTGGCTATGAATCGGCCGGAGATTATTTTAAACAGCTTCACTATTACAATGCCCATGTAATTGGAGATGGTGGTTTACACACCAATCTTGAAGACTTTGTTCGTTGGAGCAATAATTTCAGAAATGGAACTGTAGGGGGTGATGAACTTATTAAAAGTATGATGAGCTCGGGCAGCCTGGCCAACGGTGACAAAATAGCCTATGCCGGCGGTTTGTATAATGAGAGATATCGCAATATGAAAGATTTTCCTGCTATTGGCCATAGTGGAGCCTGGGCAGGATTCCGCTCTCTTTTCTACAAATTCTTAGACCAGGACCTCGCTTTTATTATTTTAAGTAATAATGCAGACACCAATGTCTGGGTTTTACTAGATCAATTAATGCCTCTGTTTCTTGAAGATGAAATGCAAAAAGCCCAAAGCGAAGCGATGGGAAGAGTTGAACAAAATATGGGAGAAACCATTAAACTGACCAGGGCGGAAATGTCGCGTTTTTGTGGCGAGTATTACAATACGATAACCGGGGTTCTAAGAGCTATAGAAATGCAAGGAGATACCATTTTTTACAAAAGATCTGACGGCAGAGCAACACCGCTTATTCCCATGGATTCAAATACATTGACTTTTGAAGGAGCCCCATTCGTGAAGTTGACTTTCAATGATAGTGCCTATCAATCTATGGTCTTTACAGTAAATGACCAGGATCCTGCACCTTTTAAAAAATATGATAAGCGAACCTATTCGGAAGCGGAGCTCAAGGAATTTGAAAATAAATATTACAGCGAGGATATTGATGAAGTTCATGAAATCGTGGCTCTTAAGACCGGATTGAAAGTCCTGGCGAGAGGAAAAGAACTTGTACATCTGGAACCCTTTACTAAAGATGCCTTTAGGGCAGAGCATTTTGGGTATATCGTCTTTTATAGAGATGACAACAAGGGAAAGGTGACAGGGTTTACCCGATACGATGATCATCTTTATAATCTGAAGTTTGAATTGCAACAATGATAAATTATTAAGTATATTTCCTCTGGCTAGGTTAGCTTACTTAGACACCTTCTAAAGACGTGTGGAAGCAATTAAGACCTAAATATGAGGATAATTGCATTTTTTTTAATCCTTGGTGCGCTCAGCGCTTGCAAAAAAGAAGCTTCTAACGCTACTTTAGGGCTCCAACACACTTATTTAAAAAACAGCAAGCAGGTAAATCCGACGATCAAAGGAATATGGAAATCCATCGGTAATGGTTATTATCTGGAAGCAAGGGAAGACAGTATTTTACTTTATAGCTACACCAAGTCCTACTGTTATAAAGAAAAAAACGATTACCTGGAGGGACTACTTAATTCTCAAAGTACATTCACTTTAGGCCAAGACACACTCAGGATATACTTAACAGATTATGGGGAGCAAACTCCCGATTTACAAACTAAAAAAGATTTTCTTAGCGTTGATAGGCTCCCGGAAAACTGCATGGCTTTTTCTGAAATGACCCGACTAGACCCAAAAACTCAACTCGATCTATATCGTGAGACTTTGGAGGAAAATTATGCCTTTAAGCAAGAGCGAGGGCTCAACTGGGGTGCTATTTTTGAAAGCTATAAAGACCACAGTTTAACTACTGAGGAAGACCTTTTTGAAGTAATGGGTGAAATTGCAACCCTTACCAAAGACCAGCATACAAAGGTGATCTCAAAAGAAGGGATTAGGAGGCAATACCGCGTTACTCCTTCAGCCCTGGATGTGCAATCTGCCTTTGAAAATCAGGATGAGATCAAAAGCCTGGATGAATATTTCGATCTATTCTTTACCACTAATAAATCGAACATCTCGGATTCCCTTTTAATTGGCGGAGGGCAGAAGATTTTAAAAGATAATATGCAATGGGGAAAACTTAATCAAAAGGTTGGCTATATAAACATTATGTCCTTCGCAGGTTTTTTAGACAACAACTTCACCCGGGCACAACAAATAGATAGTATTAAGACGCACATGGACGAGATCCTGTATTCTTTAAAAGATACAGAGGCGATAGTGGTTGATATAAGTTTTAATTTCGGGGGTTATGATGCCTCGGCTTTGACCATAGCCGGATACTTTACTGATAAGCCCCTCCATGCATATACAAGTCAGGTATATATGGATGGTACATTCTATGATGAGGACGAAATCATTATCCAACCTGCCAAAATATCTTTTACAAAACCGGTATATGTGCTTATGACTGATATTAGTAGGAGTGCGGCGGAGAATTTTGCCATGATGATGGATCCCTTGCCAAATGTAACCCTAGTAGGAACCAATACCTTAGGGATCTTATCCGGAATGTTGGGTAAATCTATTAGCGAATTCTATACCACCTACTCGAATCAGCGGTTGCTAAACTCTGAAGGAGCCTTCTTTGAAGTAAAGGGGGTAAAACCAGACATTGAAATTGTTGTTTTTCCCAAAGAGGACGTGTTGAACGGACATATGAAGGCGGTTAGGCAGGTATTGGGCCTAGTAGAAAACAGGAAGGGCCAGCCCTAGGGATGAGTACGATTTTGGTTTTCTAAAAATTTGTCCAAGAATTCTCATTTATAAGGGTCTGACAAACTCTGGGATCTAATTGAAAAATTAACGATCCTCATGAAAAGACCGACCCCTTTGGGGTTTCGGCCAAAAAAAGAAAAGAAAGCTCAACCTGCAGTATTGAGCATTTTAAAGAAATTGAATTAAATACGGGATTGGGTCATGGATTTTTGTTTCAACCCCTAAAGGAGTGGATAGAACCCACATGCCGATGGGCAAATGGCCATTATGAGCTTAAGTGAACAAAATTAGCTTTTACCTCCTTCAATACTCTCCTAAACTCCTGTGCTGAAAATTTCTCTACCTTTAGGGATAATGGGTCTTGAATTAGGAAAGTTACAAGACCGTTGACAACAAATTTAGGCAATATGGAAAAAGTCATTAGGACTCCTGAAAACAGATTTGAAAATTTGGAAGGCTACAATTTTTCAAGTCACTACCTCGAGGTAGAGGCAGGACTAAGATTGCATTATTTAGACGAAGGGAATAAAGACAATCCAATTGTACTACTCCTGCACGGTGAACCTAGTTGGTCCTATCTTTACCGCAAAATGATCCCCGTACTTTCTGGGAATTTTAGGGTTATCGCCCCGGACCTAATTGGTTTTGGGAAATCGGACAAATTGGTAAGGCGACAGGATTATTCTTATCAAAAACACATAGATTGGATGTCAACATTCCTTGAAAAATTAGATCTGGAAAATATCGTCCTTTTTTGCCAGGATTGGGGTGGGTTAATCGGGTTGCGAATTATCACGCAAATGAAGGACCGTTTTTCCATGGTTATCGCCTCAAATACCACTTTACCTACGGGTAAAATACCGATGCCGGAAAGTTTTTTAAAATGGCGAGAATACTCCCAACATTCTCCTGGATTCGACATAGGTAAAGTAATAGATATGGGAACAATTCTCCCACTTTCAGAAAAGGTCATTGAAGCGTATAATGCCCCTTTCCCCTCCGAAGAGTACAAAGCCGGAGCCAGAATTTTCCCCACCTTGGTCCCTGTAGATCAAAATGATCCGGAATCTGCCAAAAACCTGGAGGCATGGGAAAAATTAAGGTCTTGGAAGAAACCTTTTTTGACCATATTTGGAGATGGGGATACCATTATGATAGGCGCAGAAAAGGCCTTTCAAAAACTTGTCCCGGGTACAAAAGAGCAGGATCATAAAATACTTAATGCCGGGCATTTTATTCAAGAGGAGAAAGGCGAAGAGCTTGCCGAATTACTAACTGAATTTTATAAAAAAAATTCCTTATAAAAACCTGGTTAGTTAAAGACAGGGGTTCGTTTTGGAATTTCTGTATGTGATATTACTAAAATACTTGATACAAATAAAGTAGGAATTATGGCAGGTCTGGTTACCAAAGAGACAAGCAGGAGCGTTAAAGTTTATATTGATAGCCTTGATAATCTTCAAAAAAAAGAGGACAGCAAAAAACTGGTAGCTCTGATAGCTGAGGTTACAGGTAAAGAACCTAGGATATGGGGAAATGAGAAAGTACCGGATTTTTTGATCGGATTTGGTAAATACAAATATCGACGCAAAAATGGAAAAGAAGAATTTGAGTGGTTTAACGTCGGATTTGCTCCGAGAAAAACAAAACTAACGATCTATGTGAATTTTGATGTCAGTCAAAAAGAAGAACTGCTTAAAGAATTGGGTAAATGTACATGGGGAAAGGGGTGTTTGTACATCAACAAATTGGATGATATTGACCTCAATGTTTTGAAAATCCTGGTCGAAAAGAGCAATAATAATCCGTGGTATTAATAAAAAGAAAGAAGGTATCAATGGGCATCTACTTCCAAGGCCTTACCTTTAAGCCAGATTTTCTTGCCTTTGTACTTAAGTACTATGGATGATTTTGGCATCTTAAGATATTTTTTACATGACCAACTATCAACGCTGGCTTTTTCTTAAAATAATACCCTATACGGTTATAGCTGTTATCAGTGCAATAGCTTATTGGGTTTTAGAAGTGAGCTTTTTGGGGGATCATGCTACTTACCCCTTTACGGGAAATATTTACAAGCCAGGAAACTCCTTGATTGCCATTACGACAATGTCAATAATATTCGGAACCGGTATTGGCTTTATTGAGGAAACCATTTTTAAGAAAAAGTTTCGGTCCCAGTCCTTCTTGCTCATAATGGTACAAAAAACGATGATCTACCTCAGCTTGCTGCTAACACTTTTGTTTTTTCAATCCCTTGTTTTAACAGCAATTAACTTGGGCAAGCCGATATTCGATGAACGAGTTATTGGTGGTGTATTCACCTTCTTCTCTAGCCCAATCTTGTTGAGCACCGTTGTTTACATAGGGCTTGTTATTGGAGCAGGCCTACTGTTTTCTGAAATTATCGATTATCTTGGTATGGACGTTGTTGGCAGCTTTATCACCGGTAAATACAACAAATCTGTGAATGAGGAACGAATTTTTATGTTTTTAGACATGAAAGATTCTACCACCATTGCTGAAAAACTAGGTCACAAATTACATTATAAGTTTATTAATGAATACTACGGAGATATGACCAATCCAATTATTGAAACCAAAGGTCGTATTTATCAATATGTAGGAGATGAAATAGTACTTTCCTGGGGTCTGGTAGAAGGCCTTACCAAATCTAACTGTTTAAATTGTTTCTTTCTGATTAAAGAAAAGATTGAAAGCAAAAAGGAGATATACTTAAAAAAATATGGCTTTTCCCCAGAATTTAAGGCGGCCCTGCATCACGGTCAGGTAACTCGAGGAAGGGTAGGCTTTATCAAGAAAGAGCTGTTGTTCACCGGGGATGTCTTAAATACCGCTGCCAGAATTCAAAGTATGTGTAAAGAACTAGATGCAGATCTATTGATTTCAAATGAACTAAGAGACCAGCTTCTGGACGTAGATTTTGATTTTTTAGACAGAGGGGTTTTTTCGCTAAGAGGCCGAAAAAGGGAGGTGAAGTTGGTGGAGGTCCTTGCCAAAAAATAGGACCGTCAACATTATGAGATCTTACCATCCCAGGAATAACCCGAAAACGCAAATAGCTGCTGAGGAATGCCCCTTTAGTTATGAAAATAACACCGCTGATACCATCGTTCTGCTGGTGAACAACAAAATGAAAACATAAAACTCTTATGAGATAAACAACGAAAAGGGACCGTCAATTTTAAAGAATACATGGGATTGAAAATGTGGAGTAGCAATAGCTGGAAACTATCCGGACCAAAAGACGATTTCGGCATACATTAAGCCAAATGGGCTAGGATAACAGGACCGGAATACCGAAAGGCGTTAACTAGAGGTGCTAAATTTTTTCTACTTTTAAGTCCATGGGAATAAATACACTTTGCCACCTTAAATGAAATACACAGTACCCTAGTTACTGGTAACCCCAGGCCTGTTTAGCATGCTCTTTCAAATCTAAATCGGCTTAGGTGGGTAACAATTGAATATGACCGAAATCAAACTCTACAAATCAAAGAAGAAAGCAGTGAAGCTTCTGCTGCTCTCTGCTCCGCTAATTGCTCTTGGAATATGGATGATACTGAGAGAAGAGGGCACCTCATTTCATCGAATTATAGGATGGGTGGCAACCTTATTTTTTGGACTGGCAATTCCGGTTGCACTTTTTCATTTGTTAGACAAAAGACCTCAGGTCATCATAAACGAAGTCGGGATATATGATAGAACCACTCACAATGAATTTATCAATTGGGAAATAATTCAGGACGCCTACCCCATTAATATTTACGGACAACATTTTATTTGTCTGTTGGTCCCAGAAGATTTTAGACCCTCTAGAAGAAAAAACAAATTTTACAAGGGGGTGGCAAAATTAAACGAGAAGATTGGAGCTCAGGAACTTAATATACAGCTTGGGCAATTAGATATTGATACCATAAAACTCACCCAATTTATCATTGCGATGACTAAAGCTGAAAAAGGCCGGAAAGCAGCACTAATAGAAAATATTAGAACATAGTGCATAAAAACCCCAAAATATCACGATATTATTCGGGATGCTTTCTCTAAGACCATGATACGGTATTTCAGACAACAAGAGCATGGCACAATTTGAAAAGAAAATACTATCTTTTTTAGCACCCGATCTGGTCGACAAGATTTTAAAGGAATCCGCAATCGAAGAAATTCCAAAAGGAACCGAAATCTTAAGAGCGGAGCAATATGTAAAAGTATTGCCCATAGTCGTAAGTGGTCTTGTGAAGGTCTTTTCCAGATTTGACGAAAAAGAATTGCTGCTCTATTATATTGAGCCGGAGCAAAGTTGCGTAATGACCTTCTATGCGGCGTTAAAGAATACTCAAAGTAAAGTGTACGCCTCTACCGAGGAGGATTCAACAATCATTCTAATCCCCGTTCAACATTTACCCAGGTGGTTAAAGGAACATCAGGATTTTAATGAACTGTTTTACAATCAGTTTAATTTACGCTATACTGAACTTTTAGACACCATAAGCCATCTCCTGCTCGACAAGATGGATAAAAGGTTGTACGACCATCTTTGCAAGAAATCAGCACTGATTAAGGGCAGACCCATTAAAATGAGCCATTACCAACTCGCCAATGAGCTAGGAACGGCTCGTGAGGTCATTAGCAGGGTATTGAAGAAACTTGAAACCGAAGGAAAAGTACAGCAAGACACTCAAGGCATTAAAATAATTTCTGAGTGGTGACCGTAGTCACTGCATATTATTTTAGGGTTTCCAATCTTTGTACATATATTAAAAAAGTAAAGGGTATGAAAAAAAATATGGGAACCGCAGATAGGGTTATTAGAGTAATAATCGCTGCAGTAATAGGAATTCTTTATTCTACTGGAACCCTCGCCGGAACTTTAGGAATAGTGCTACTAATCCTGGCGGGAATCTTTGTTTTAACAAGTTTTATAAGTTTTTGTCCGCTTTATGCGCCCTTCGGGATCAGCACCTGTGCTGTAAAAGGTGGGAAATAAAACTGCAAAACAGGGAATAAACTACAAGCGGTTCGGGTATATCAACGAACCGCTTTTTCTTTTAGAATTTACCTTCGATCAAAAAGTTTGAGCACTAAATACCTGATTATTCTAAGCAAAAGACAGTCGGCTCTCAATTTTTAGAATTATCTTGATCGAGATGAACTTGATATCCATAAGAGAAAATCCTAGTTATAAAGAACGTGCCATAAAGTATCTACAGCAAAGCTGGAAAAGTGTATGGCCGATAATTTATGAGGATTGTATACATCATTGTATTAACGCACGGAATAATCTACCTCAGTGGTATTTATTACTAAAAGAGGATGAGATTATTGGCTGTGCCGGTCTAATTACCAACGATTTTATAAGTAGAGGGGACCTATATCCCTGGGTTTGTTCCATCTTTATTGAGGAGAAGCACAGAGGTAATGCCTACGGTTCTTTGTTGCTGGACAAGGCGAAGCAGGATGCCAAAAAGTTTGGGTATAAGCAGCTGTATTTATGTACTGAACATATTGGCTATTATGAGAAATTTGGTTTTACCTATATCGGACAAGGTTATCATCCATGGGAAGCTGAATCCAGGATATATGAAAAGGAGTTGTAATGAACAACCGTACTCAATTAGAACGATATAAAAAACTGCTAGCCTTTTTAGACGAAAACTTTAAGGAAGCCATAAATATTCCAAAAATTGAGCAGGTAAGTTATTATTCCTATCGCAACATCAATAGAATCTTTGAGGCCATTCATAACGAGACCATTGGAAAATACATTAAACGTCTGCGATTGGAAAAGGCAGCACAATATTTGAAATATTCAGATCTGGGAGTATCCAATATTGCCTATGAAGTGGGTTTTGAAGACAGGGCAGCTTTTAGTAAGGCCTTTAAAAATATGTATGGCAGTTCTCCTTCCAATTTCCGAGATCGCAATGAGACCATAAGAGAAACCATGCAACAATCTTTGCTTCTTGATGAGGAACCGGAAAGGCGAAAACTAGAATTTGAAATAGAATTCCTGCCCGACTTTGAATACCTCTTCCTGGAATATCGTGGCGCATTTCAAGACTTTTTGGCAATTAACAAAGAATGGGACAAATTAGTAGATTATGCAGCCACTAAGGCCTTGTTATCTGACCAGTCTATTTTTATGACAGAAATTGTAGACGATACTGAAATAAGTAATACGGTTAGTTTCCGCTACAACCTGGCCCTGGTTCTGGAAAAACCTCTAAACTTTGAGCTTAAGGGATTTTTTAGAACCAAAAAGCACAATAGACAAAAATATGCCAAGTTCACTCATAAGGGCTCCGAAGAAAGTAGTTTCGCCTATTATAAAAGGATATATGCCTTCTGGATGCTAGATGTGGTAAAGGAACTTGTAGATCTGCCCACCCTGGAATTTTATCCCAACTTTTCTGAAAACATACCTAAGAATGAGCTAATTACGGAAATCTATATCCCTATAGCCTAATTGTCCAAAAAGGACACATCTTCCATTAAAAGCATCATTAGTTTTGCCTTGTTCACAGATCATATTACTATGAAATCTATGGTATTGAGATAAGGTATGGAGGAATTGATAACAAAAATGGAAGAGCATATAGGGTTGGCCGTTTTGCTTATTCTGATTTTCTCTCTCGGCTTGGCCATGACAGAATTCGCCTATGAGCTGTACAAACGGAAAATAAGCAGGTGGCGATTAGGCGAAATGTGGGCGAGTTTTTCGGTTTTTCTCGTTGCCCAACTTACCGAAAAAATAACAGTCATCTCCTTTGCCGGAGCATTTTATTATCTATCAAAATTCATCCCCTGGCAAATTCCAATAAATATCTGGACTACCTTGCTATGTATTTTGGTTATTGATTTTCTTTATTATTGGGAGCATCGGATAGAACATAGGATAAGGATACTCTGGAGCTATCACAGCATTCATCACAGCTCCCCAATTTACAATTACACCACCGCGCTCAGGGTTTCCTTTATCGACTCCCTGGTGACCTGGGTCTTCTACCTTCCGGCAGTTCTAATGGGATTCCATCCCTATATCGTCTTGCTTGCGGTCCTTTTTATGCTCACCTATCAATTTTGGTTACATACAGAAATAATAGGTAAACTAGGATGGTACGAAAAAATATTTATGACCCCCTCACAGCATCGTGTTCATCACGGCTCTGATAAAATCTATCTCGATAAAAACTATGGGGCTATCCTGTCTCTTTGGGATAGGATGTTTGGCACCTTTCAAGAAGAACTGCATACACCCAATTATGGGCTAACCAAACCGATCAATACCATAAATCCCATAAAAGTACACTTCATTGAATATTATAATATCTACAAGGATCTGCGAAAAGCCAAAAATCAAAGAGAATTCTGGCGTTACCTCCTAAAGCCTCCCGGATGGCAACCTAAAAAAGAAAGCAATGAAAATAACAGCGATCTTTAGAGCGTACAAGCTGAAGTTCATTTTCACCCTATTCTTGCTTTTATTAGAAGCGGGAATCGCGATCTTATTTCCCTTATTTATTGGTTATGCTATTGATGATGCACTAAATGAAAGTCATGTAGGCGCCATTCAACTAGGGGTACTCGGGCTTGCAGCACTTATTGTGGGAGTGATAAGACGGGTGTTTGATTCACGTTTCTATGCCCAGGTTTACCAAAATATAGGCTCAAGGATCATTACTAAAATGGAAGCGGGTAAGGCTTCTGTAAAAACTGCCCGCCTCGGGATGATCAGAGAATTAGTCGAGTTTCTGGAGAATGCCCTGCCTGAATTGATCGGCAATGTCATTGGCCTTTTTGGAGTGATGAGTATTATAGCCACTTTAAATCTCCATATATTTTATGGCAGTATAGTTGCCACGGTTATCATTTTTTTCATCTACCGGATTAGTAGTGGCAGAACCCTCAGGCTTAATAAGTCATCTAATGATGAATTTGAAAAACAGGTAGATATCATTGCCGAAAATGACCCTTTAAATCTAAAGCTCCACTTAGAGGAAATGATGAAATGGAATATTAAGCTATCTGATCTGGAAGCAGGAAATTTTTCCCTTTCATGGGTCGTATTAATTGGGTTGCTGGTTATGTCTATCACGATCGCCGTAGGAGAGGGAATCGCAAATTATGGAGCATTATTTGCATTAATCATGTATGTTTTTCAATACATGGAAAATGTAGTTAATTTACCCTTCTTTTATCAAAATTGGTTGCGACTACAAGAAATTAAGGAAAGACTAGATCAAATTTGAATCAAATTATTCAATCAGGCCTTATCTTTCCTTAAACTCTGAGATCAGATAACTACTTCACCCTGACAACATTAGGAGTTCTAGTGACTTAAAGCTCTGTCAAAACCAAAAATTCTGGGTGCAAAAGTGGCTTTTAAGCCCATCCCAATCGCTGCCTGCTTCATCTCCTCGGGCAGCTCGCCACAAAATAAGAATTCTCCCGGGATAGCTATTTGTAGTAGGTTTTCAAAATGCCCGGCTGCAGTCGTCCCTAAGTGAAATCCCACGGCAGCGGCATCTTCAAATATATCAAGAACCACTAAAGTGGACGAGCTTTCTTCAAAATAACATTGAACTTTTAGTGCTCCCGGTTCATTAGACTTCATTTGATCTTCCACTTCTCGGTAGATAGCCTTTAATGCTTCTGATTGGCCTTCTTTGGCTGTCCACTTATATACTACCATTACTTCCTTGCTTTCCATAATTTTTACTTTTTATTATTGATTATAACACAAATTTATGACTAAAACATATATCTTATAGGCGTCTTTTTTGACATATTAAAGAGTTGTTTACGACAAATTATTTAGATATCTTTGGACCTAATTCATTAATAATGAAGCACATTAGTATTATTGTTCCGTCTGGAAATAGCATTGTAGACACCATTATTGCTCCTTTTAATATGCTTAGAATGGCAAATGCACATTATAAGCGAATACATGGTCTCTCAGAAAATCTCTTCGCCATAGATCTGGTGGGCATGTCCAAAGAACCCATACAGTATCAGGGGTTGTTTAGCATTCAACCTACCGCTGCCATAGGGGATATACCAAAAACAGATTTGATCATTGTTTCTCCTATAAGTGGAAACCTGGAAAAAGAAGTTGAAAACAATAGAGCTTTTGTACATTGGATTAAAAGTCAAAGAATTGCCAACGGTACCGAAATTGCAAGCTTGTGCAAAGGGGCGTTCCTCCTTGCCGAAACCGGTCTGATAAATGGAAAATCTTGCGCCACCCATTGGACCGCCCATAACCTCTTCCGTAGCAAATATCCCCAGGTAAAACTTCAACCGGAAAAGATCATTTGTGAGGACAATGGGATTTACTCAAGTGGTGGGGCCTACTCTATCTTAAACTTTGTTCTCTACCTGATAGAGCGATATTTTGGCAGAGAGACGGCCATATGGTGTTCAAAGGTTTCCGAGATTGAATACGACCGATTGAGTCAGAACGAGTTTATAATTTTCAGGGGACAAAAAGACCATACTGATGAGGCAATACAAGAAGCTCAGCTTTATATTGAGAACAATTATCAGGATAAATTGAGCGTAGATAAAATTGCAAAAAGGATACATCTTAATGGCAGGAGTTTTTTAAGAAGGTTTAAGAAAGCAACTGATAATACCCCTTTAGAGTACATTCAGCGGGTGAGGGTCGAAGCGGCCAAAAAGAAACTGGAATCGACCACAAAAACCATTCTCGAAGTAATGTATGGTATTGGATATAATGATGAAAAGGCATTTAGGAAAACTTTTAGGAAATATTCCGGCTTGTCACCAAAAGCATATCAAAGAAAGTATAACCGGGAAATGGCGATATCATAGTTGTTAATAGTATAGTGTCTATAGATTCCCCTTCGTCTACGCTTTATGGTAAACTACAAAAGACATCACTCCTGCCTGCATATCGCTTGGCCGAATAATTTCCTATTTTAGACCGAACAACCAAATGAGCAACTGCTTTGCATTAAGTGCCCTGCTAGAATGCCGATCTTGAAAACAAAAAAATGAAAAAGGAGCTTAGACTTCTTTGGAGGAATTATTTCAGTTTCGACTGGAAATTCGGTCTTATACTCCTCGCAATAGTTTGTATCCCCCGTTTTATAATGGTGTTACAAGCCAACCAATCTGGGAACTACGGACCCATTGGTATAATTATGCTTATCTCCGCATTGGTGCCCTTTATCTTTTTAAGCAAATTTGGACGCACCCACATCGGAATAAGAGGATCAAGCAAATGGGGAACATTAATCCTCTCATTTGCCCTGGGAATTGCACTCTCCCTTTTGTTTTATGTACTGGGTAAAGAGCTATACGGAAACTCCTATCTAAATTGGTACGAGTATATTGGCAGGTCCTATAATATTCCTGAGGTAATATCAACAAAAGACAAACAAATAATGTTTGGGATAATGGCCACTATGGGAATGTTGTTCAGCCCCATTGGAGAAGAACTTTTTTTTAGAGGTATTGTACATGGTAGTTTTGCCAAATCCTTTGGAACAAAGTGGGCATCTGTTATAGACAGCTCGG
>JBFOMC010000134.1:0-12188 GCA_040830565.1 Flavobacteriaceae bacterium | reverse complement strand
CACTAAACGGCAAAGAGCAGTTTACGACGCGGTATTAAGAGTTAAGGATGAGGCTACCAAAATGCTTGTGCCGGGGACGCTCTGGGCAGAGTACCACAAGGAAGTCGGGAAGGTGATGACTTCGGAATTGCTGGAGCTAGGTCTTTTAGATAAAGCCGACCTACAGAATGAGAACAAGGCTTGGCCGGCTTATAAGAAATACTTTATGCATGGCACGAGTCATCATTTGGGACTTGATACTCATGATTATGGGGAACTTAAAACCCCAATGAAGGCAAATATGGTTTTTACGGTAGAGCCTGGAATTTATATTCCTGAAGAAAAAATGGGGATTCGCCTTGAAGACGATGTCGTCATTCAGGAAAAAGGAGCTCCTTTCAACCTAATGCGTAACATTCCAATAGAAGCGGATGAGATAGAGGAGCTAATGAATAGTAAGCAGTAAGCAGTCGGCAGTAACAGTAGCAGAACCAATTAGCAATTATCAATGCTTAGGCTTGCTCAGTTCTTCAATTTTCCACCACTCATTGCGGTCCTAGCGATTCCTTTGCGCACTTTGCGGTTAAAAAAGTAGGCAGTGCGCAAATTCAATTAGCAATAAACAATCATCAATTATCAATGCTTAGGCATGCTAAGTTCTTCAATTTTCCATCACTCATTGCGATCCTAGCGATTCCTTTGCGCACCTTGCGGTTAGAAAAGTAAACAGTAAACAGTAAACAGTCGGCAGAGAATCAGTTAACAATAAACAATTAGCAATTATCAATGTTGAGGTTTTCTCAATTCCTCGATTCTTCAAATTTTTAAATCAATCTGAAGCGGACTGAGCAATTTTACCCTGGTCTTTCCCTGTCAGATTAGACAAAATAAAAGCTAGCAGGGCCGGTAAAACCCATCCCATACTGAAATTGCTTAAGGGGATCCAGTTTCTCAAGGCTTCAATTTGATTGCCAAAACCTATGGTTGCCAAAAAATCAGGAATACTGAATAATATGGTAGCAATCACAACCCACCTAAACACTCTGGGAGAGGCCAATCTTTGAGGGGCTACATTGAGCATAATAAGTACAATGGTAATGGGATATATGAACATAAGTGCCGGTAAAGCAACAGCAATGATATAACCTACATTAAATTGGCCCATCAAAATGCCCAATAAGCAACCAAGAACAGCCGTTAGGGTATAAGCTATTTTGGCATCAGCGAATCTTGACTTTATAAAATCTGCCGTCCCGGTAACGATACCAACAGCGGTAGTAAAGCAGGCCAGCGCAACTAGTAGACTCAGAAATAGATTAGCAGTATTTCCCAGCGCATTTAGACTTATTCCACTCAATAGCCCTGTTCTGCTTACATCCGCCTCAAATTCAGTATGCATCAATGCCCCTGTAACGATAAGTCCGGTATAGATTAAGAACAATCCAAATCCGGCCAGCCAACCAGATCTTGCAATAAGTGCCCGTTTCTCCTTATAGGTAGCTACGGGGTTCTTGAGGTTGATGGAAATAATGATTACTCCACCCACTACAACGGCTCCTATCGCATCAAATGTCTGATATCCTTCCAGAATGCCATGAGAAAAAGGGGAGGAGAAAGAAGTCTCTCCAAATAGAAAATCATAGGAAAAAAGGGTTACACCAATTATAAGCAAGAGGATGATTATTATGGCAGGGGTCAGGAGCTTTCCTATGATATTCAGGATCTTAGAGCGGTTCATCACAAAAATAAAAACCAGAATAAAATACAAGATGCTTGTAAGCAGGGAAGAGCTTTCAAAAAATGGCTGTACGGCCATTTCGTGGGTAACAGAAGCTGTTCTGGGAGAGGGTAAACTGATAGAAATAGCATAAACAATAAAACAGTAGACCAGACTAAACCTAGGGGACACTTTGTTGGCAAAGTGAAACATTGTCCCCTGCAATCTGGCATGGGCTAATATCCCCAAAATTGGAATAAACACGGCCGACAGACAAAACCCAAGAGCCACCAACCACCAAAGCTCCCCGGATTTAAAACCAAGCTGTGGGGGCAGTATTAAATTACCAGCCCCAAAGAATAGTGAAAACAAAGCGAAGGCTGCAACCAGGGTGTCCTTGGTTTTATTCATAGTTTCAAATATGCAGGAAAGATAGAAGAAAATGTATTCATTCTTACTATGTCACTGATCTAAAGAAGGTATAGGTTTATCGAAAAAAAAGACGTTCATCGAAAAAAAAGGAAAAAAAACGTGGAACACCCAATAAAAGACAGTACTGAGACGTTATTTAGTTAAAGTGATTCTCAGGAAGAACTTGTTGTATATAACCCAAATTTAAATTCGCATTCACAACGGTCCCCAAATCGTAACAATGCACCCCTAAAAACCTACTTCATGAAAAAAATATTCTGCAAAATTTTTGGGCACCACTACTCCGTTTCCAAAAAAGTTACTGGTCATATAAAAGAATACAAATGCGTCCATTGTGGTAGAGAGGTTACTACCGATGTGGATGGCAACCTTTCAGAATTAACTCCTGAGTTACAAGAGATCAATGAAACTCTGGAACGTTTATATCAAAGAAGACGTAGAGTTACCGAAGAGGTAGCTCCGGAAATTCCTCCACAAGTTACTTCGGAAGTAACACAGAAAGTGGCCTAATTATGCTTTGGCGAAGAATTCTAAGCGCTTAAGACCTTAGAATTCTAAAGATATTCCCAAAAATCAATTGAGCTTCCCTTATGCTATGCCGTCTTGCGCCCCACGACTGTATGGTCCGGACAGTCTCGTTATTTTTGGGAATTTTTCTTTTCAATTAACTGTCGGAACCTTCCTTTCTCATCCTAGGACTTAAGTACTTTAAGAAAAATATCCATATCTCGCTCAGTGCCCAGCGTTACCCTTCCCCAACTTTTCTTAGAAGGCCACCCTCCTGTGATCAAAATATTGTTTTCATTCATTCTGGTCTTAAACTTTGAATAATCGCCCGTATCAAAATAGAAGAAGTTCGTGTCGCTTTCTACGTACTCCAAACCCAAGGCTTCAAGTTCGCCGTAAATGTATTGCTTCATTGCGTTATTCTTTTGCCTGGAACTATTGAGAAATGCTTCGTCTTCCAGGGCGGCCATGGCCGAAGCGACGCCTATGATATTAGGCATGTTTCCCGGAAAGCCCATCATAAAAAGGTTCTCAATTTTTTCTATAAGCTCTTTGTTTCCCATCACAAACCCCATTCGCTGACCAGCCATTCCGTAAATTTTAGAAAAGGTTCTGGTAATGATGATATTGGAGTTGCCAGTGATCAACCTTGCCATGGATTTTTTTTGCCAGTCTTCACCTAAATAGTGGATATAGGCTTCATCTATGCAAACTGCACATTTTTGCTGAACTTTATTGCAAAATGCCTCAAGTTCTGTACTAGACACCGAGGTGCTGGTAGGGTTGTTTGGATTTACAACTACCACCAAATCAGTGTTATCATCAACAGCCTGTTCCATTGCAGGGAGATTTGTTTTCATATCGGCCTTTACTAGAACTGATTTTACCGTGGTTCCGATTTTTTTACCATAGGTGCCCACAACATCAAATGCAGGATCGGGAACCACAAATTTTTTACCCTGCCCACCAAATAAGATCGCAATCCAGATTAGCGGTTGAATAGAACCATGACCTAAGGCAATGTTTTCTGGTTTAACCCCTTCTTTTGAAGCAATAAGCTTCTTTAATTCCAGATATCCGTATTCATAAAAATTAGCATACCTATGACTTCTATTCTTTACCTCATCTATCCTGTTTAAAACAGCCTGTGAAGGACCATAGGGGTTTTCATTAAATAATAGGCGCACCACCTCTTTTGAATTAGGCGAGTTTAGCGTTTCAGATCTGTTTAGGCTAGCATAGCTCAAGGCAGGAAAGCTAAGGCCAGCGGAAAGTAATGAGGCCTGTTTTAGCCAGGTTCTCCTTTTTATTTGTGACATGATATTCCGGATTTTAGTTTCTGATAAAAGTAGCAGCCTTAGCCGATCAAAACTTCCGGATTCTTGAATCTGGAAACCATTTTATGTTAAACCAGCGAACGGAACTCTGTAGGAGTATAAGAAGTGAATTTTTTAAAAGTGAAGTTGAATGCCGATAAACTGTTAAATCCGGAATTATAGGCCACTGCAATGATTTTGTGGTTTGCGTGGGCGTCTTTAAGTAATTTTTTTGCTTCGTTTATTCTGTACGTATTGATGAATTGCGCAAAATTTTGCCGTTCACACCTGTTGATAGACTCAGAGATGACCTTGGGGTGTAAACTCGTAATTTCCGCCAAACGGTTTAAACTGAGGTCTGGTTCCAAAAAGAGTTTATTTTTTTGCACTTCCTGCCTGATATGGTTAAGGTTCTTTTGTGCTTGTAATTCTGAAAGAGTGGAGTTTTTGTATTTTCTGAGCGTACTGCCATCAAACGCCCTTCCTTTTTGAAAGGCTATAAATGCAATAACGGCCATAAGGACACTAAACGATAAAGTGCCGGCAATATGATAAGGAATCAACTCGACAAAAACCAAACCGTATACTACCCACATGGTCAAAAGCCCCAGACTGAGATTTCTGTACCATTGCCTTGTAGCTAAGCTGGTTTTGTCTTTATGTTGATACAACATTCTAAGGCTTAAAAAGACATAAGTATAGGATTGGAGTAGAATTAAGGAATAACCAATTTTCCAATAGATGTCCCCTGTAGCATTTGGGATATACCAGCAAAAAGCACCATATAATACGGCCGGCATAAAATGCAAGAAGCTAGTCCATTTCCAATTTAATGATTTAAATATCAGTGCTTTCCCATAAAAATAAAGGAGAGGCCCAATCGCCAAATTGGCTGCAAGGCCGATGTTTTTTATGAATAAAGGAAGCTCAGTGAAATTATAGAATATTGCCTTTCCTATTCTGATGGAAAGGAATATTAGAAGTAGCCCTAAAAGGGTGTTCGATATGGATCTCAGTCGTTGAGATAAAAGAAGAAAACACCCCAGAAACAAACTTAGGGTAAGGCCAATAGCACTTAGGATCACCAGAAGAAGAGTAGTTTCCATAACAACCGGGAGATAATTAATTTAGGTAATTGCTAAGCCTAATATTCCACAGGATAAGATAAGTAAAAATTTAATGTTTCAACCTAATAGACAAAGTTTGAGGGTTTTCTGTAAAATTAAATTTTGAATGATCGAATTTTGGCCGCCCCATGAACCTTCTGGGATTATTTGAAAAGCCAAAAGCCAAGTCCCTTTCATAAATATAAGAATAAGATGAAAGGGCAGTGATCCGGGTAACTGCAATTACTTCCAATGAGATTCCCAAATACCTAAGTAGACTTTTATTCATGGTGGAATTTAGTGCTGATACTAAGTAATAAGGCCATCCAAGATTATTTTGGATGGCCTTATTTTCAAAACAAGATTCGCAAGCTTATAATTTTGTGAACCGCAATATTACTTCATAGGTCGGAGTACCGCAATCGCTGGTTACCTCATCATCAAAAATCAGCATAAACTCGCTGTCATCAGTAGGATCAAAGGTTGCCTGGTTGACTCCAGTTGCCATTTGAATGTTATTTGTACAGCCTACGGTGCCTACATTCTGTAGTGGAACTATGAGTCGACCACAAACTAGGTCAAAAGTTATTGGAACTGAGAATGGTCCAAGACTGGGAAGGTATTGTGCACTTTGTACCACGCGCTGAGTCCCTGAGTTTGCGGTAATCGTAACTTGTCCGCTGGCATAAGCGTCGGATCCACCGAAGGAGGTAAAGGTCCCCGAAATGAAATCCATTTGGTAGGTCCCTGTAAATACAGATTGGTCTAGGTTGCACACCACATTGGCCGGATAGGTAAAGGGAGAATTAAAGAAAACCCCGGTAATATTACCCTCAAGATTTCCTGAAGAAAACACTGAACCGTCACTTAGTTTGAGTGCAAGTCTAAATCTAAAGATATCTCCTCCATCAATATCCGTCGAAGGATCAAGCCCTAGTAAATCTATGGCCTCTTGAGCGGTTACGGTAATAGTTGTTCTTGGTAAACCAGACGTGCTATTTACAGAAAAGGCGGAGGCAGGTACATTGCTAATTAAATTCTCAGCAACGGCACTATTGCCATTATCTGGGGTGTTATCTTGAAATTGCACAAAAACATCCACAGACTCTAAAAGTCCGCCATCTTGGTCGTCCCATTCTTCTACTTCAACGGAGAATTCTGAATTGGTTATGTCATTCAGGTCTATAGTGGGCGAGATGACATTAATAGTCCTCAATCCACCCGCTGTTCCGGCTTGGGTGGTTATGGTCTCAAAAGGAAGTTTTTCTTCATCCTCACAGCCAATCAGAATTACAATGACCGAATAAAACAATAGTTTAAATAAATTTTTCATTTTAATCTTTTTTTGAATTAATCAATAAATCCTGCCGGGTTGTTGTCCCAGAAAACTTGAACATCCTGATCTGTCTTTTGATCGACTTGCGAGTTAGAGTCCACAAATACTTGAGGATAGAAAAAGGAACGAATAAAAGAACCAGGTTGAGCAATCTCAGTAGGTTGCAGATCTGGTAGCCCGGTTCTGCGATAGGTATTATAGGCCTCTACACCATTGCCCCATAGCGCAAGGAAATACTCTTTAACAATAACAGCCAATTTCTCCTGGTCGTTTGATGCGTTGTCGTAGAGATCTAAAACCATGGAAACATAATTGTCTACATCTGTTTGAGTCGCTGCGAAATTTGCATCGACATTTGCGGGTGAAAAATTGACCACTTTGTCCATAGATTTTCGAATGGCGCTTTCGAGGTAGGTTCTTGCATCGCCAGTAGTATTAATGGTTAATGCAGATTCTGCAAGCATGAAATCTACGAAGGAGGAAAGTAAAATTGGAGATATTCCTCCGCCTTGAAGCCCAATATTTCGCCCAGTTATGGTTTGCGCGGAATTATCATCAAATAAGCCTCCTATTGGATATAGTCCGAAAGTTGTCCTTTTCCCTCTGTCTGGAGGGATACCGTCAGCATCGCCGTGAATTCTTCCCCAAAAACCTTCATTAGAAAAATTGCAAAATTGATCTGCGGGTGTAAAATGTGCTGGCGGGAATTGTGTAATGCAAGATTGTTCGTTTACGTCTGTGGTATTAACATCTACCTGGCGATAAAAGTAATAGCGCCAACGTGGGTCTTCCATCCCTTTTTCCTCAATCATCCAATACATGTAAGAAGTATTCATGTATTCGTTTGTCCCATTGTCAAAATTTGGCCCAAACTCTGGATGTCGACTGTCAGGATTGGTGTCTGTGGTTGACCATCGCATTTGAAAATCGTCCGCAGCCGTGGTAATATAATTACCGCTATTTACTATTGCATTTATTTTGCCGGGAACTGATCCGTCTACCAATCTGGTTTGGATATACATCTTTAGTTTTAGTGTGTTTGCCAGCTTCACCCATTGGTCTTTGTTACCGCTGTAGAACAGGTCGTTCTTTGGTAAAGATTTTTCGTTCCTCCCAAAATCACTGATCGCCTCATTCAAAAGCGCTTCCATTGCTGCGTAGATATCAGCTCCCGGATCAACATTTGGATTTGGAAACTCTACTCCTTTTACGGCTTCAGAATATGGAATATCTCCAAAGAAGTCTACCATTGTAATCATCATATAGGCTTCCAGAACTTTAGCAATACCGACATGGGTATACAATTCTTGTTCTTCTGCCAACGGTACCATTGTTCTAATGTCTGGCAAGGCATTGGAGTATACAGCTCTCCAAGCTCCATTGAGGTTAGTTGGGGTATAGGCAGCCTGGTATGTTGGGCCAAACATATGACCCATTCTGGTTACTTCCATTCCTACCTCAGACAATTCATTATTGTCCAAAGGAGTACCTTCAAACATTGTTAAAGCGTTTACCTGTATACTATTAAGAAAGAAGTCGATATCTGACTGGGCGGGTGCCACCGCATTCGGGTCATCTAAAATCTCCAATTCGGTAACTTCGCAAGAACCCATAACAAAAGCCATTAAAAGTAATGCTCCCCCAATTATTCTATTTCGTTTTATTCTATTCATGATCTAATATTTTTATATGCTTCTGGCCTAAAAAGAAGCCTTTACTGTTAATCCGTATCTTCTTGAACTAGGGCCGGTTATAAAATCAATTCCTTGTCCGTTCCCCACACCCGTGCTTATGCTATTCGTGTCGAAACGTACGTCATCAGGAAAATTAAATGCCTTATACCAAAGGTTAGAACCCGATAGGGTAAAGGAGAGACTTCCAAATGGAGTTTTCTCAAGGAATTTCTCGGGAAGATTATAGCCTAGACTTACTTCTGCAAGACGGAGTGTGGTTCCGTCGAAGATTTGCAATTCATTAGCACCAAATAAAAGGTTATTAAAGTAAATTCGGGTCGTTGTCAACTGGATATCATTTGGAGATCCGTCGGACTGCTTTACACCCGGGAGTATAAATGTCTTTTCACTATTTAGTTTTCCATCGGCATCTACCACTCCTCTACCAACCAGGGTAGCTGCAGTTTGAGAATATATATCTCCTCCATGACGATATTGCCAGCTCATATTAAAACTCAACCCTTTGTAGCTGATCAAATTATTCAGTGTTCCCGTCCAATCTGGATTAGGGTCTCCGATGACATCAGTTGTGCTTTGACCGGTAACGTAATCACCATTACTATTTACGGTAAGTTCACCGTTAGTTCTTACCACAGTACTACCAAGAATAACACCAAAAGGTTGATCCACTACCGCGTAATTGGCTGGGACGCCCGCTATTGTGCCTGTCAGTGCAATTTGCTCGGTACCTTCCGGGAGTTCAAGTATAGTGCTCTCATCTGCATAGTAATTACCACTTATGTTCCAATTAAAGTTGTCATTTCTAAAAGGAGTGATATCAAAATCTACCTCAATTCCCTTGGTTTCCAACTTTCCTGCATTAATCCTGGTTACTGTAAATCCGGTAGAAGGATCCAGGTTTTGATCCGTAATGAGATCATTTGATTCCCTTTTAAATACACTTACATTAAGCCCAAGTCTATTATTGAAAAATTTACTGTCCAGTCCGGCTTCTATCTCTGTTACTGTTTCGGGCTTTAGATTGGGATTACCTAAGCGGTTAGAAACAGCATTTCCAGAAAGGACATTTCCTCCCGGGTCTACGAGTAGCCTTGAATTAAGTGCCAAAGTGTTTCGGGTACCATACGGGTTAGGAAAACCTGCAGAGGTTCCGTAGCCAAGGCGTAGTTTTAAATAATTTAGTCCTTTATCTGAGGTCAAACCCTCTATTGCCGCTGTGGGAATAAAAGAGGCGCTCACACCGGGGTAAATAATATTTTGATTGTCTCGCTCAAGAGTAGAGGTCCAATCGCTTCTTACTGCTCCGTTGAGATATAGAAAGTTTTTATAACCAAAAGTTGCGTCCGCATAGACTCCGAGTGTATTGATCTCTGACTTTTGTGCAAGATTGGTGCCGCTAAAAAAGCTACCCGCCGTAGCGCTATTTACAAAATTAAAGTGCTCGAGTATTCCAAAAACAAGTTGCTGCGTACTCTCAACACCATCTTGCTGATAAAGATCACGTCTTGCTGTTCCTCCAAGGATAAATTTAAGGTTAAGGTTTTCTGAGAGGTCTTTATCAGCATTAAAAATTAAGCTGTGGTCCCAAATAGTATTTCTGGCAGTAATGGTTCTAAAAATTCCTGTAACATCGCCATCTACACCACCTCTATTCTGACCATAAGAATTAAACTCTGTATAGGTATCAATCCCCAATCTGTAGGTGGCGTTCAGCCAGTCTGTAAGTCCGTATGACAGATTAAAGTTTCCAAAAACCCGATCTGTGTTTTGGGTAACCTTAGCATTGGCAACAGTCCACCGCGGGTTTTGAATATCGTTCCCTGATCGATAATATACACTTCGTCCATCTAACGCCTGAAATGGCAATCCGAAGAGATCCACACTTCGTGGAGTATAAAGCACATCTCCAAAAACAGATCCTCCACTACTGATAGTCCCGCTTCCCAATGATGCTGCAATTGGAGGAGTTTTGTAATCGGTTCTTGAAAAATTCAGAGCGGCATTAATACTTATCTTGTTGGAAAGTCTGGCATTTCCACCCACCCCAAATGTATTCCTTCTAAGACCGTTACCGGGAGTAAACCCCTGATCTTCAAGATAGCCGTAATTAGCTGTATAACTGATATTTTCATTCCCACCTCTTAGACCAACTGAAGTTGAGGTTACCAGGCCAACCCGGAAAAACTGGTCTACACTGTTATAAGGGATATACGGGTATTCAGATGCCGCGATATCTTCAAATCCTGCGGCTAAGGTAGGATCGGCTAGTTGAGAGAGTGGATTCCGAAGCAAGGCAATGCCACCTTCCCTTCTTATAAATAGGCTATTTTGTTCTAAGCGTTGGTTACTTAGAACACCAGCCTCGAATGCCGCACCCCAATTACTAAAGAAGAATCCGAAATTTTGATGAAATCCTCCTCCGAAATCGTTTTGGTATTTAGGTAAAACAGGGTCATTAAAAAAAACAGATTGAGAAATATTGATTTCGTTCTTTGTTCTAACACCTTGGGTGCTAGCATTCTTTGTCGTTATCAGAATTACTCCATTCCTGCCACGTTCTCCGTATAACACTGAGGCACTGAGCCCTTTTAATACATTGACCGACTCAATAGTATTCGGGTCTATATCCAGGAAACGACTGGATTCCGTTACATTGTCAAAGAATTGATTCTGTTCGTTTGCACCCCCGTCAAAGGGAACTCCGTTGACCACGAAGAGAGGCTGATTGCTTCCAGTAATTGATGTAAACCCTCTAATAATGATATTGGTTCCGGATCCTGACACCCCATTGGTAGCGGTAATATTTATACCTGCGGCTTTACCACGAAGTACGCGTCCAAGATCACCTTCAGGCCTATCTTCTATAGCCTCGTTGTCTATTTTACTTACGGCGTAGCCTAATGACCGTTGTTCCCTTTTTATGCCCTGGGCAGTCACCACAACTTCTTCCAGGGCTTGGGCATCTTCTTCCATTTGGACATTTATGATATCTTCCTCACCAACTAGTCTGGTTTCGGTTTTTTGTCCCAAATAAGAGAAAACTAAGGTCTGCCCGACATCAGCCTGAATTTGATAGAGTCCGTCAAAATCCGTTTGGGTTCCTGTAGTAGTACCTTCTACCAGGACATTTACTCCGGGTAGCGGCAGACCGTCCGAATCAGTAACAGTACCATTGATTGTTTTGTTCTGGGCTAGCGCTGTGGTAGTAGTAAATAAGAATAGCAACAGCACCTGCCAGTAGTTGTTTACCTTCATAGATGTAAAGTTTTCGTTAGAAATTTGTTTGAGTTATCGGCAATTGAGAAAGGCAGGCAGGAAAGAAATTTGTTGCTAATTCAAAAATCTACTTCAAAAAATGAGAACAAAGTCTAATGGTGCTTTATTCTAGGAGGAAGTAAGGCTCTCTCACTGCCTTACCTTTACAATTGCAGGTCAAAAGAAGCGAATGAAATAACGCGGGCTGTTAACCCTTACGAACCTTAACCTAGGGCCGATGCTGCCCGACAAAGGTTAACAGGAGCTCTATGATGCGAGGGTATGTTCGCGATAGTCTGAAGGTGTGGTGCCTAGAATTTTTTTGAAGGCCTTATAAAATGAAATACGGTTGTTAAAACCAGATTGAAAGGCAATATCTGTAATTGACAGTGTCGGTTCCGAAGCTGTAAGAAGTCGTTGAGCCTCTTTAATCCTATATTTATTGATGAAGTCGAAGAAATTTACAGAAAAATGTTCATTGATAATTTGAGACGCATGATGACGAGATACATCCAGCAGTTTGGCAATTGTATCGAGCCGAACATCCGGATTTAAAAAAGGGCGTTCTTCATCCATAACGGATAAAAGTCTTTCCTTCATTTCTAATGAAAACTCAGGTGATAGCCCTGTTTTTTCATATTTAACAAATGGAATCAATCTTTTAATAGGTGTCCCGTTAAAGACAGAAGAATGTACAAATGCGAAATAGCAAACAGAAGCTATGAGAAGAACCATAAAAATGGTAATAAAATAGTCAAACTCAAATGTGATTAATCCTGACATCACCAGGGCCCTATAGACGATATGCGAAACAGTAAATGAGATAAAAACTGCGCTAATGACCTT
>JBFOMC010000133.1:0-4413 GCA_040830565.1 Flavobacteriaceae bacterium | reverse complement strand
TTTACTTCCTTACACTGCCTAAATGTCTGGTAAAACGGGGGTTAAACCCGCCATTTTGTCGGTTTAGTTGCAATGGTAAGATTGTTGAAATACCCTTTGTAAAGTTCTAAAACACTGTAAAGATATACTATAATGAATATAAATAATTTCACCATAAAATCACAAGAGGTGCTGCAGCGGGCGCAACAAATTGCGCAGTCTCTGGAACATCAGCAGGTAGAAAACGAGCATTTGTTTAAAGCCATTTCCGAAGTTGATGAAAATGTGCTGCCCTTTATTTTAAAGAAGTTAAACGTCAATACAACCCTGATATCCCAAATATTGCAAAAAGAACTTCAAAGTTTTGCCAAGGTATCGGGCGGACAGCTAATGTTTTCTAATGCTGCAGGGAAAACCTTAAATGAGGCAAGCATCCTGGCTAAGAAGATGAACGATGAATATGTTTCTATTGAACATCTGTTGCTGGCAATTTTTAAGTCGAAAAGTAAAATTGCACAAATATTAAAGGATCAAGGGGTTACCGAAAAGGATCTCAACGCAGCGATCACAGAATTGCGTAAAGGAGGAAATGTGACCTCTCAAGGAGCCGAAGACACTTATAATTCTCTTGACAAATACGCGCGAAATCTGAATGAACTTGCGGATAACGGGAAACTAGATCCGGTTATCGGGAGGGATGAAGAGATTCGGAGAATCTTACAGATTCTTTCAAGAAGAACAAAAAACAACCCCATGTTGGTTGGGGAACCCGGAACCGGAAAAACAGCCATTGCCGAAGGATTGGCCCACAGGATCATTCAGGGGGATGTCCCTGAGAACTTAAAGGACAAGATCATTTATTCTTTGGATATGGGTGCTCTAATTGCCGGAGCCAAATATAAAGGAGAGTTTGAAGAGCGACTAAAGGCGGTCATCAAAGAAGTTACCTCTTCAGACGGCAATATTGTACTCTTCATTGATGAAATTCACACCCTGGTAGGTGCAGGAGGAGGACAAGGCGCAATGGATGCCGCCAACATTTTGAAACCTGCCCTGGCTCGTGGTGAATTACGGGCCGTCGGAGCCACCACTTTAGATGAATACCAAAAGTATTTTGAAAAGGATAAGGCCCTGGAACGAAGGTTTCAGAAAGTAGTGGTGAACGAACCGGATACTGAAAGTGCCATCTCCATCCTAAGAGGCCTAAAGGAAAAGTACGAGGCCCATCATAAGGTTCGTATTATGGATGAAGCGGTCATTGCTGCCGTTGAACTTTCTCAACGTTACATCACAGACAGGTTTTTGCCGGATAAGGCCATTGACCTCATGGATGAAGCAGCTTCCAAGCTAAGAATGGAGATAAATTCAAAACCTGAAGAATTAGATGTTTTGGATAGAAAAATCACGCAATTGGAAATTGAGATCGAGGCTATTAAGAGAGAGAATGACAAGGCTAAGCTGAAATCTCTAAATGCTGATCTGGCAAATCTTAAGGAAGAAAGGTCCGGGATCTTTGCAAAATGGGAAAGTGAAAAAACCGTAGTTGATGAAATCCAGAAAACCAAGCAGGATATTGAAAACTACAAGTTGGAAGCAGAGCGGGCAGAACGGAACGGAGACTACGGCAAAGTGGCCGAATTGAGGTATGGAAAGATAAAAGATGCTCATGAGAAATTAGACAAGTTAAAGGAAGAGCTTGCCGCCCAACAAGAGGCAGGGACCCTTATAAAAGAAGAGGTGAGCAATGAGGATATTGCAGAAGTGGTAGCCAAATGGACAGGGATCCCTGTAACCAAAATGTTGCAAAGTGAGCGAGATAAGTTGTTGCAGTTAGAGGAGGTGCTACATAAACGAGTTGTTGGGCAAGATGAGGCAATCCAAGCCGTATCTGATGCTATAAGACGTAGCAGAGCTGGACTTCAGGATGCAAAAAGACCCATTGGTTCTTTTCTCTTCCTGGGAACAACAGGGGTTGGAAAAACTGAATTGGCCAAGACCCTGGCCGCCTATCTCTTTGATGACGAAAATGCCATCACAAGAATAGATATGAGCGAGTATCAGGAGCGTCATGCAGTGAGTAGATTGGTAGGAGCACCTCCGGGATATGTTGGTTATGACGAAGGAGGGCAATTGACCGAGGCCGTAAGAAGAAGACCTTATTCCGTGGTCCTGCTCGATGAGATTGAGAAAGCCCATCCGGACACCTTTAATATTCTCTTACAGGTATTAGATGAAGGCAGACTTACAGACAACAAGGGAAGAGTTGCGGACTTCAAGAATACTATCATTATTATGACGAGTAACATAGGCAGTCATATTATTCAGGAAAAGTTTGGCGAAAAAATGGACCTACACGCTGCTACAGAAGCGGCTAAAGTAGATGTTCTTGGTCTGCTTAGGCAGACTGTTAGACCCGAATTTCTAAACAGGATAGACGATATTATCATGTTCACGCCCCTTAGCCCGGAAGACATCACTTCTATCGTAAGGTTGCAAATAGGTCTTTTGAAAAAGATGCTTGCAAATCAGCATATTACCATAGATGCCACAGATGAAGCTATTGCATATTTAGCTAAGATGGGGTACGATCCTCAATACGGAGCCAGACCCATTAAAAGAGTCATCCAGAGAGAGGTTTTAAACAAACTCTCCAAAGAATTGCTCAGCGGGAAAGTAAAGGCAGACAGTATCGTTCTTATCGATTCTTTTGATGACGGTCTTGTATTTAGAAATCAGACAGAACTGGTAAAGTAGTCCAAAATTTATCATTGAAAAATCGCACTTTGAGTACTAAATTTAAAGTGCGATTTTTTTTATTAGATTATATACCATGCAGTATATAGATTTTCTATATTCGTATAAAATGAATTCCTATGTCTACCAAAGCCGAAAGAACCACCGCATATATCATTGAAACTGTTGCCCCAATATTTAATAAGCATGGATATGTAGGCACCAGTATGAGTGATTTGACGGAGGCCACGGGTTTGACAAAAGGAGCACTCTACGGCAATTTTGAGAACAAAGAAGCCCTGGCCCTGGCGGCCTTTGAGTACAACAGTGTTAGACTACTAAACACCATTGATGAAAAGTTGAATACCGAGGGTACGGCCTTAGAAAAACTTTTCGTTCTTACAGATTTCTATCGTCATTACGATGAATTTACTTCAGCATTAGGTGGATGCCCTGTACTTAATATAGGGGTAGACAGTACCTTCAACAATGCCACTTTGGCGGCCGCGGCTCATGAAACTGTCAGAACTATCGAAGGAAAAATCGCCTTGGTTTTGGAGAACGGTGTTAACAATGGCGAGTTAAGATTACCTGTAACCCCGCTGCAATTTGCCAAACAACTTTATACCATGTTACAGGGCGCTGTGGCCATGGCTACAATCACCAGGGATAGAAAATATCTTTTGAATACCGTAGCCTACCTGGATGTACTCATTAACAAGGAAATCAAGAAATAGGTTATTGAGCCACCACTCTGAATATCCAGGTTTTACCCTGGTATCTTCCATTAAACTTCGTATCCCGTGCTTTTCTGGCCTCTGTCATAGAGTCGTACCTTTGTAAATACACATAATTGTATTTATTCAAACTCCTAAAGAAAGACCTGGGTCTTAATCCTTGATCTTTAAGGGTTGTCATAAAACTCTCAAAGTATTTCTTGGTACCAAAGACATTGGCAATCAGATAAAAGCCTGGTTCCAGACCATCCTCGGTTACCGCTTCCTCATACTTCTCTCCTTCTTCTGGTAGCACCTCCTCTTCTGTAGCAGTAACGGCCCTCTGGGCTGCAGTAATAGAATCTTGAATTTTCTGCTCATTTGCACGCCTTACGGCCGCCTCTCTATCTAATCTTCTGACTTCCGCCAGAGAATCTCGCCTTCTTTGCTGCGTCATTCTTTCCGCTTCTGCCAAAGCTTCGAGACGTTTAACTTCAGCCAAAGAATCCTGTTTCCTCTGTTCTGCTAATCTGGCAACTTCTGCTGCTTTCTCCTGAGCCCTAACACTGGCTATAGAATCTTGAATTTGCTGTTTCCTAGCCTGCTCCGCGGCTGCGATCGAATCGCGGATTTCTTCTTCTCTTGCCTTCTTGATTGCCGCGAGACGGTCTAGTCTTCTTACCTCAGCCAGAGAGTCCCTCGTCTTTTGTTCCGCTCTTCTCCTGGCTTCGGCCAGGGCTTCTACCCGTTCCACTTCCGCCAGCGAATCCTGCTTTCTTTGCAAGGCCAATCTCGCCTCCTCAGCGGCCTTTTCTTGTTCCCGCACTGCGGCTATGGAATCTTGGGTTTCCTGTTCCCTCGCTTTTTTGATTTCTGCAAGTCGGTCTGCCTTTCTTACCTCAGCCAGAGAATCCCGTGTTTTCTGCTCTGCTTTGCGCTTGTCTTCAGCCATTGCTTCTACCCGTTCCACTTCTGCCAGTGGATC
>JBFOMC010000132.1:0-32788 GCA_040830565.1 Flavobacteriaceae bacterium | reverse complement strand
TGAGATTTTCATTGAAGATGATAATAACCTGTTTGAAAGTGCCTGGAAGGGATATCAGTGGAATTCGAAAGTCGCCGGAAGTCATCCCGAGATAAAATCCAGATTTACCATCGGTAAATTAAAAGAGAATGGTAAAATATACATGGAGGTGCTGTGGTTTGAAAATGGCGCACGAAGGCATTACAGGTTGCTAAGCTGAGAAGCAGGCGGTTAACCACACACCATTACCGAGCTATTGGCAAGCCGTCAGGGATTTGGCTGGTTGACCAAACTAAAATCAATACATATGAAAAGCACTTTTGTTTTTTTAATACTGGGATGCTTTTGTTTCCAATCTTTTGGACAAAAACCCAGGGCAAGGGATTTAGGAGTCCCTTTTGTAGGCCAAACGGGGACATTCAATGCTATTACAGATGTAGAAGGCGTTGAGGTCGGCTATAGCACCATAATTGCCGGAGAAGGCGAGAATGTCGTGGGTAAGGGGCCGATCAGAACAGGGGTTACGGCTATATTTCCAAGAGGGAAGTCCAAAAAGTTCAGTCCGGTTTACGCCAATTGGTACAGCCTAAATGGCAACGGCGAAATGACGGGAACCACATGGGTGACAGAGTCGGGCTTTTTAGAAACGCCCGTTATGATCACCAATACCAATAGCGTTGGAGAGGTAAGGCAAGCGGTATTGAAGTGGTATGTGGATACAGATTGGTACAGTGGTGAAAATTGGTGGTATACCTATCCGGTAGTGGGGGAGACCTATGACGGATTTCTCAATGATATTTACGGCTTTCATGTAAAGGAAAAACACGTTCTGGAAGCTATCGAAAATGCATCAAGCGGGAGCATAGCAGAGGGAAATGTAGGGGGAGGAACCGGGATGCTGTGCCTGGGCTTTAAAGGTGGTACGGGTACTGCCTCAAGGGTTTTTAAGGTTAAGGATTCAACCTATACACTAGGAGCAATTGTTCAAGCTAATTTTGGTGCTAAAAGAAATTTATCCATTGCGGGAGTTCCGGTTGGAATTGAATTAAAAGACACCTTAAATTATAAATATAATGCGCCCCCAAAATCCAGGAGGCAAGAAGGCGATGGTTCAATTATCGTGATCGTAGCTACTGATGCACCACTTTTGCCCCATCAATTAAAAAGAATTGCTCAAAGAATTCCCTTGGGAGTTGGAATTGTAGGAGGGAGGGGTAGTAACGGTTCGGGAGATATTTTCTTAGCCTTCTCAACCGCTAACGAGAATGCTTTCAATAGAGATGAAACAACAACGGTTAGCTCCATCTCCAATGACCGCATAAGCCCGCTTTTCGAAGCAACTGTTCAGGCGGTTGAAGAAGCCATTATCAATGCAATGGTAGCGGCAGAAACTATGGAAGGAATTAATGGAAATACGGCGTACGCCCTTCCTCACGACTTGCTTGTAGAAACCCTAAAAAAATACAATCGGATCAAAGAGTAATTTAGGCAGGTCGAATAAAAGGTAAGAGCTGCCGGTAGCGCTTACTACAAAGATCCACCTAGTAAATGGACTCAAACAAAACCTAAGAAGAAGAATGGAATTGACAGAAGAAATCAAAAGTTATATGGATAGAAGTGTTTTGTGTTGGTTGGCAACTTCTTCAAGCAATAGTGAACCCAATGTTTCACCCAAAGAAATATTTCACCATTATGGATCAGACAAGATCATTGTAGCAAATATAGCCTCTCCACAGACGGTCAGGAATATCAAACAAAATGAAAATGTTTGTATCAGTTTTATCGATGTTTTAGTTCAAAAAGGATTTCAAATAAAAGGGAAAGCTAAGATAGTTGGAAAGGCAGATTTGGAGTTCTCAAAGATGGAAAAAGTATTAACCGAAATGACGGGTGGAAACTTCCCTTTTTCAACTATAACAGCAATTAGCTTAGAACAGGTTAAGCAAATAATTGCACCAAAATATATCCTCTATCCTGAAACGACAGAGAGCGAACAAATAGAAAGTGCTAAAAGAGCGTATGGCTTCTAGCTGCAGTAAATATGGACACTAAAACTATGACCAAAAAGAATAAAGTTTTTATTGCAACAAGCTTAGATGGATATATAGCTGAGAAAGACGGAGGAATAGATTGGTTACACGCAATTCCAAACCCGGAAAATCTTGATATGGGTTATGTTGAATTCACTTCCGGGATAGATGCCCTTGTTATGGGGAGAACTACTTTTGAAACGGTATGCAGCTTTGGTATAGATTGGCCCTATACTAAACCTGTCTTTGTATTGAGTAACAGCTTGACAAAAGTTGCGGATGCATACAAGGATAAAGTTGAACTGGTAAAAGGGGATTTAAAGGAGGTTGTTGCAGAAATACACCAAAAAGGATTTCCCAGGCTGTATATTGATGGAGGTAAAACCATTCAAAGTTTTTTAAAAGAGGATTTAATTGATGAAATGATCATCACCATAATCCCGACCCTCCTGGGAGGTGGAATTCCCTTGTTTAATGGACTTCTCAAACCTCTGGACTTTAAATGTGTTAGTACGAAAATATTCTTGGGAGAGGTGGTTCAAAATCACTTTATAAGAAAAAAAGCGTGAGGATGCCAGAAGGGGTAATCTTAAATAACGCATTTTACTTTTAACAAAAAGAATCTGATGAAAAAACTTAGTCTACTCTTATTCTCAGTCTTTTTTATAGCTTTTTGTAAAAACAAGTCGGGCTCTATTGAAGATCAGCTCTACAGTTGTATGCTGAGCTCCCTATCTGAAAGGGAAAAGGAAGCGCTAATGCCGATCATTTCAGATTTTGAAGAACATCTGATAATGAACGAAATCTTGGAATCATCAAGTGCCGAAAGCTATTGGAATTTGTACAATAAAATGGCTGAAACCGAGGTTTACGACTTCTCCAACGAATTCGGTTTTTCCAAAAAAATTAGGTTTTTAGAAAAAGCAGATCCGACAGATAATCAGCAGCTTATAGATTGTCATGAACGTATTTTCCAATCAGATAAATATCTTCAATCCAAGCATCATAAGTTAAAAACAGAGATGCAGGCTTTGAGAGGCAATCGTATTACGCCAGTGATAATTGCCAAAACTACCATAAAGTATTTTACGGTGGAGGATTTTGAATTAGATTACAATAGATTCAATACACTATTGTTTATAGAAAATTTTAAATAAGTATGGGACAACCCCACCCAATAATTTTAGCCCTTTTATTAGTCTTTTTTAGCTGTAAGAATTCAACCACTACAAAAGTAGAGAAGGAACATCAGAAAGCGGAGAATCTGGAAATTGCCAAGCCAAAGGTTAGTATTACCTTTGACGATGGTAGTACGGTAAACCGCGGGGGCTTCCAGTTTGAGGAATGGAACAGCATGATTCTTTCTCATTTGGAAAAGGAAAATCTAACAGCTGTATTTTTTGTTACCGGCAAAAACAAGTTAGACGACAAAGGGCAGTTTTTACTAAAAAGCTGGGACGACGAGGGCCATAAAATTGGCAATCACTCCTTTTCTCACCCAAACTTCAATTCCGATAAAAATGATGCCTTGTTATTCGAGAAGGAGCTCAGGAGAACGGATACCATTATCTCCGGTTTAAGCAACGCAATAAAACTATTTCGTTTTCCTTATTTGAAAGAGGGAAGAGAGCCCGCAAAAGCAGATAGTATAAGAATCATTCTCGCTCAAAATAACTATACAAATGGTTATGTAACTATTGATGCATCAGATTGGTTTGTAGACCAGCGTTTACTTAAAAGGATTGGAGAGCATGGCTTTGAAAAGACGCAAGTTTCAAAATTCCGGGACTTCTATATTGCCCACATCATGGAAAGAGCTAGCTACTATGAAAAGCTCTCTTATGAAATACACGGGAGGCACATAAGTCATACGCTGTTATTGCACCACAACTTAACTTCGGCCTTGTTTTTAGGAGATCTCTTAAGCGCGTTCAAAGAAAGAGGCTGGGAGCTTATAGATGCTGACGAAGCTTACCGTGATAAAGTCTTTAGAGAGATACCTGCTTCCAATTTCGCTGGAGAAAGTTTGATCTATTCTTTGGCTAAACAGTCTGGAAATTATGACCAAACATTAAGATATCCTGCAGAAGACAGTCGGTACGAAAGAAAAAAAATGGAAGAGCTTGGGTTGTAAAGGCAGCAAGAAATCTTCATAGGCATATTTTGTTGCATTACAAGCGGTAAAGAAGATAATTATGTCCTCCTCGCTTACCATTATTTAATTTATTTTGGTGTCTAAAAGAGCCTTCTTCAGGCTGCTGTCTGTAATCCGAAAAACCACTAATAAATCAATCAACTGTCTTAGCAATCATTAAAGAATTGTCCTATGTTAAATGCGGATAATGAATCATTTACATTGAATAATCAGATGAAGATGCCGTCCATTGGCTTGGGAGTCCTCTTTGCTAAAAATAATGGCGAGGTGGAAAATGCAGTGTTGTCTGCTCTAAAAAGCGGGTATCGGAAGATAGATACAGCTTCGGCTTATCAGAATGAAGAAGGGGTTGGAATTGGCATTAAACAAAGTGGCATTCAAAGAGAGGATATCTTTCTGACAACCAAAGTATGGAATAGTGAACAAGGATATGATGAAACCCTCTTGGCATTTGAACAAAGTTTAAAGCGATTACAGACAGATTATGTAGACCTTTATTTAATCCATTGGCCCTTTAAAGCAAAGTACCTCGACACCTATAGGGCCATGGAAAGGATCTATTCTGAGCATCGGGCAAAGGCCATTGGAGTGTGCAATTTTAGTAGCTCTCAATTACTAAACTTAATGGAGCACAGCAGCATAGTTCCCGCACTGAACCAGGTAGAAATGCATCCTCTATGGAACCAACATGAATTGTTGGGATTTGCAAAAAAGCATCATATTCAACTTGAAGCATATCGACCTATTATGATGGGAAAAGTGCTGAGGATTCCGGAATTGGTAGCTATCGGGAAGTTGTATAAAAAAACGGCAGTACAGATCACTTTGCGATGGTTAATCCAAAGAGGTGTTTCCGTAATCCCCAAATCAGTGACTCCGGAAAGAATTGTTGCCAATATTGATCTCTTTGACTTTGAACTGAGTACCGAGCACATGACTGTCATAGAGTTATTAAACCAGGACAAGAGATTAGGTGAAGATCTGTCTGGGGTGGTGTAAACTTGAGCACAATGGCGACTCCTTGGGTCAATATGGTAGGAAAGGTCAATAGGCGACTTTGCAACCGCATATTTTTAATTAAATTTAGTACACTAAATAAGAAATAGCTATAAATAAAAATGCTTGCACAAATGAAGTATTCACTCTTCATAGTTTGCCTTAGTGCACTTCTCTTTTCTTGCAAATCTGAAGATAAAAACACGGTATATTCCATTATTTACAAGAACGATAAGGAAGGTAAGGTATTAGGTGGTAGTAAGGAAGCACTTATTGGATACATCCGTGGAGGAGCCGAAATTAAAATTGGCTGGGGAGCTAAAGGGAAATCGCATAGCATTGAGCATTTATCGGAGCCCATTTGGTTGGCGGTTCTGGACGAAGCTGAAGTCATTGCGCATTTAGATCCCCAAATTTTGTCTAAAACAGATTGGGATAATTTAAGCGCCAATTATGCAGATAGTACGCTTTTAAATCAGGAATGGAGGGTGGTGATTACAACTAAAGGTGAGTTCGATGCCGTATGGTATGATAGGACCACAGGAAAGCTTATTAAGCGGAGACCACAGAACCATACCATAACTTGGTTTGCAAGAGGTGATTACAACAACCAACCCTTATTTTTAGACCAAAAAGAACAAGATTAGTACACAAGATTATTGATTAAATAAGCCATTATGCGGTTCTTTCTTTCGGTATTTTTCATTTTGCTGTCAATAGGTTCGTCTGTATTTGGACAAAAAAAAGTGATTCTGGATACGGATCCCTCTGCCGACCCTGATGATGTCGGATGTATGGCCATGCTTCACAATATGGCCTCAAACGGGGAATGTGAAATTCTAGCAATTATAAATTCTACACATTATAAACAGTCCGCGCTGAGCATTAGTGCAATCAATAATTTTTATAAGAGAAGTGCAATTCCAATAGGAGATTATAAAGGGTATGCAGAAAAAATCGAATCTCCACCCCAGAATTATGACTATCACCTATCCCGAGTTTATCCAAGAACTTTAAACACCTGGAAAGATGCCTTAGACGGAGTAGCGCTTTATAGAGAGATCTTGGCTAGTGCGGAAGACAAAAGTATCACTATTGCCATAATTGGAACCATGCATAATTTTTATGATCTATTAAGATCTGAAGGAGACCAATTTAGTGCTCTTAACGGGGTAGAACTGGTGAAGAAAAAGGTAGAGCAGGTGGTCACCATGGGAGGAAATTTTATAGAAGGCAAAGGCTATGACCGCACAAACTGGGGAGGATCAGAGGTCTTATGCGATTATACAGACTGGTCTTGTTTAAACGAAGAGAGAAATAAAATGTGCAGATATGTAATTGAGCATTGTCCGAGTCCGTTTATTGCTTCTGGTTGGGAAGTTGGCTGCGGGGATTATTACAACGCCAAATATGGAAATGTGATCACAGGCCAGAACCTTAGAAATTTAGATACTACTCATATTCTTAGAAGGAGCTATGAATATCATTTTATAACCAGAGGAGAAACAGAAGATATTAGCAGGCATAGCAATGATCAGTGCGCTCTGCACTATGCGATCAGAGGGGAAGGCGAAAATTACACAGCTTATACTGACGGTAAAATTTCGCTTTCTCAAAATGGAAGCTGTACCTGGGATAATACCGTGGATCTAAATCAGGGATTCATTCAGAAAAAAAGAGATAAAGACCTTATTGCAAAAGAAATTGAATTTTTAATGATGATGCCAGTACAGGAAGTCACCTTGGTTCCACCGAGTAGGCCAAAGAACATTCTTCTAGATCAAATCAACAACAGACTGCTTTGGGATAAGGCCATAGACCTATCCAAGGGAAGCTGGGTGGTGGGCTATAACGTTTATCTTGACGATACCTATTTAAAAACGGTCTACGGAACTCAGCTTATCATGGATGAGGAGCTAAAAAAAGAATCAGCCATAATGATAAAGGCGTTGAATGCAGCTGGGCTAGAAAGTGAACCAAGTTTTTTTACAAGGAAATAGAATCAAAAAAAATGTACCATGGATCTTTCGGCAAATGCTAAACAAATTTATACTGAGATCACCTCTAAGCCTACCAAACTCGGTGATTTGAGAAAACTGGCAAAAGACATTAAAAGAGACCATGAGTTGGCCATGGAACTATGGGGCACAAAGGCATTTTTACCAAGGCAGTTGGCCATCCTGATCATGGATAAAAAAAGCCTCTCACAAGAGCTTATTGATACGCTTACGAAGGATATGGATTCGCATCCTTTTGAAGAGCGCAATCAGCTTATGGATTGGCTAATGGCCAACCAGCTAACCAAAGATAAGAGCACGCTTGCCCTGATCCATTCCTGGGAAGATAGTCCCGCTTCCCTACAAAGGCGTATCTATTGGTATTATCAGGCCAGATTGCGCTGGACCGGGCAGATTCCTCCAGATAATACGCCAGAGCTCCTTGTTGCAATTGAGGCCAATATCATGAATGAGGCCCCTGAAGTACAATGGGCTATGAATTTTACCGCTGCCTGGATTGGAGTTTTTGACAAGGCCTATAGAAAGCGCTGCATAGCTCTTGGTAAGGAAACAGGGCTATACAAGGACGAGGTGGTAGCCAAAAACTGTACCCCTAGCTATCTGCCGGAGTTCATTAGAATTGAAGCTGCTAAACGTGAATAAGAGCAAAGTTTCCGCAGAGGTTAGCTAATACCATTACCATTTAGGGCAGGAACAGATCTAATTTTTAAAACCTGAAATCTAAAAAATGAAAAAGATTCACTTCTCATTCATAAGCGTATTTGTTTTTTGTTATCTGAGTTTTGGTCAGGTACAAAAAGAAGTGCATACGGTACAAGTTAATGGCGCGGAAATATACTATGAAGTATATGGGGAAGGAGAGCCACTGCTGTTGCTTCATGGTTGGACCCAGTCTTCGGTCTTTTGGAAGGACTACCTTACTTCCTATGCCCAAAACTTTAAGGTATATGTCCTTGATCTTAGGGGACATGGAAGAAGCTCGCCCCTTACACAAGAGTTTAGCCTTCAAAAGGCCTCCATGGACATATTGATGCTTTTAGATCATTTAAACCTCAGGAAAGTCAAGGCAATAGGGTTTAGTTATGGATCGCTTTTGCTATTGCAATTGGCGGCCCTTAACCCTCAAAGAATTGAAACTATGATCCTTATTGGTTGTGCCCAACAGTACGATGGGGCTGACAATACCAGTTTGGCCGACGATTTTTCATACGACAACCTACCAGAATCATTTAAACAGGAACTTAAGAAAATCCATTTCCATGGAGAAAGTCAGATAAAAGCTCTTTTTAATAAAGATCTCAATTATCGCATCATGCTGGAGGACGAAAAAATTAAGGAGAGAAAAGCTAATACTATAATAGTTCATGGCGATCGCGATGAGATCATTGGACTTGATAAGGCCGTTGATCTATACCAGAACTTAGCGAATGCCGAACTATGGATTGTGCCTAATACGGGTCATTTGGTCTTAACAGCAGGGAACAAAAAGAGTTTTATGACAAAAAGCCTGCAGTTCCTATATAAAAAGAAGACTAAAAAGCCATAGCGAAGAGTATGTATCTTCTATAGTCATGAAAAATGAAACTGAGTAAGCGTAAAATTTTAGTCATTTTGATCATTCTCATTGTATTTTTCCTTCTTTGGGCAGAGTTGGGCGTCGGTATTTTTGGTACTCCCCTTGCCGGAAATTAAATACGTTGAATTATCATCGCTAAAGATTTACAGACCAGCTCTGTTTTATAAACCTATTTATGGAAGATGCCATCATGTTAAACAAACCGGAAATTTATAATATACTAGAGCAGCGATGCCGGGAAATAGGCTTTACCATGCCCTCTGATCTTCACATCGGGAGCCTGCTTAAAACCTTAGTTGCCTCCAAGCCTGCAGGGAATTTTTTAGAATTGGGAACCGGAATTGGTCTGTCTCTTTCATGGATGGTAGATGGTATGGATGCCAAAGCAAAACTAATTACCCTGGACAATGACCTTGAACTGATCAAGATAGCAAGGGAATACTTCGGTTCTGATCAAAGAATTGATATCATCTGTACAGACGGTACCGAATGGATAAAAAAATATGATGACAAGAAGTTCGATCTAATCTTTGCAGACGCCTGGCCCGGCAAATACAGTGAACTGGATGAAACTCTGGCCTTGTTAGAGGTTGGAGGGTTGTATGTCATAGATGATATGAGTATTCAGCCCAATTGGCCCGAAGGGCATCAGGAAAATGTAGATGGCTTAATCCATGATCTGGAGCAGCGAACCGACCTGAGTATAACCAAACTAAATTGGTCTACCGGGGTGATTATGGCAACAAAGCTGAAAACATAAAATGTATGAAAATAGGAATTTTAAAGAAGGCCGATATTACTCCCGCAGTTCAGGACCAGGTCTCCGCCTTGTTTCAGCAGCTAAGTCCGGGAAAAAAAGAGGTAAGCCTAAAAAAAATCTTTGAACGGGAATCTCAAATAACCCTGGCCTATTGCAAAAATGCAGGACGTATCATTGGCATTGCACTTATGGTTAATTATAGTGTAATCTCAGGAAAGAAAGCCTGGATAGAAGATGTCGTGGTAGATGTCACGGCCAGAGGAAAGGGCGTTGGAAGAAAATTGATGATGAAGTTACTAGAGGTTGCCAGGGAGAAATCGCTTTCTGAGGTGTTGCTGTTCACAGAGGACCATAGAAAGTCTGCTATTCATTTGTATCAGAGTCTGGGTTTTAAGCTTAAAGACAGCAAGATCTATATTTTAAAGAGTGAATAAAACTCCTAAGCCCCGTAATTCACTTGACATTACTAAAGATGAGCCCATATACTGTAGAAATAAGAAAACCGACAATAAGCGAGTACCAAAGTTTAAGAGCTTCCACTGGCTGGGGATCTATTGAAGATGCGAGCGTGGGTAAGGCGCTTAAAAAAGATCTGTTTTCCGTGTGTATAGTGCATCAGAAAGAAGTGGTCGGTATGGGCAGAGTCATTGGCGATGGAGCAATATATTTTTACATTCAAGATGTAATTGTACTGCCTGAACATAAAGGAAAAGGTATGGGCAGCTTAATTATGGAACAGATAGAGCGCTTCCTGCTAGAGAATGCTAAGGCAAATGCTTTTATTGGGTTGATGGCCGCCACCGGAGTAAAAGACTTTTACAAAAGGTTTGGATATTTAGAAAGGCCACCTCAGGGCCCCGGTATGTATAAAGTGGTTCAAAAATCATAAGACTTTTTGGTAAAGTGACTTTCAGGCTAAATAGGTGTCTAAACCTATAATAGTCACAAAAACATCATCTTATGAAAAAAGTTTTGACATTACTGGCCTTTATCAGCCTGTGTATTAGCGCAAATTCTCAGGAAATTGCACAAAATGCCCTGGGACTAAGACTTGGCGATAACAACGGATTTGGCGCAGAAGTATCGTATCAAACAGCTTTAAACGAAAACAACCGACTGGAATTTGATCTGGGTTGGAGAAGTGGTAGTGGGTATGATGGATTTCAACTCACCGGACTTTATCAGTGGGTATGGAATATTGATGGCGGTTTTAACTGGTATGCTGGCGCCGGTGGCGGTGTGGGATCATACAGTTTTGATGATGACAACCTTGATGGTGACACCTTCCTTTTTCTGGCCGGCGACATTGGAGTGGAGTACAATTTTGATATTCCCTTATTGGTGTCGCTCGATTTTAGGCCAGAATTTGGTTTTGGAGATTTTAGAGATGATCTGGACCTTGATATCGCATTAGGTGTACGATATCAATTCTAAGTCTATCTGTTATAGTGTTATGGAAAACCACCCGACGGGTGGTTTTCTTATTTATACCTTTGTAGAACTTGCCTGTCGCAATTATTCTACTTCATCTGGCTGTGCACATCTGCTCATCTGTTATCAATCTTTCCAATTTCTTAGGTGGTAAGTTTGGCTGTCATAAATTAATCTGTGAACTTAGAGCATAATATGCCATTATTAGAATAGATGATGAAGAGAATTGCAATACCTTCCTTAATACTTTTTATTGCAATAAGTTTCGCCCTGATTTCCTGTAAGGGGTCAAAACCCAAAAATAAGATCACTGTTGCCGTTGCCTCTAATATGCAGTATGCTATGGAAGCCATAGTGGCCGAATTTACTGCAGAAACGGGAATCCATTGCGATCTTGTGACAGCTTCCTCAGGGAAACTGACTGCACAGATTGTAGAAGGGGCGCCATTTCATATCTTCATGTCGGCCGATATGAAATATCCTGAGGAAATTCTTAAAAGCGGCCTGGCCGAAAGTCCACCAAAGATCTATGCTTATGGAAAACTGGTGCTTTGGACCACTAAGGAGGGAATTATGCCCGAAATAGACCTCTTAACAGATAAAAGCATTACACATATAGCGCTTGCCAACCCTAAAACTGCTCCCTATGGAGAAGCTGCCCTTTCTGTCTTAGAGCATTTTGAGCTTATGGGTGCTGTAGGAGACAAATTGGTATATGGAGAAAGCATTTCCCAAACAAATCAGTTTATAATCTCACAGTCTGCCGAAATAGGATTTACTGCCAAGGCCGTAGTGCTTTCGCCAGAGATGAGAGGGAAGGGTAGTTGGATGGCAATAGATGAAGCCCTATATTCCCCTATTGAACAAGGGGTCGTTTTAATTAAGCCTGAAGGAGATATACCTCCCGGGGCGATCAGATTTTATGACTTTTTATTTGACCCAGCTGCGAAGCAAATACTAAAAAACTTTGGATATTCTGTAGATGAATAGTTTTAGTGGCCATATTTCGGAAATTGAAGTGAACGGTAGCCTTTCCCTGGTAACGGTAGCCCTTAACGAAGAAGTTAAATTGAAAAGCATCGTAATAGAAACTCCGGACACTGCCGGGTATTTGGCACTAGATAGCCCAATAAATGTGTTGTTCAAAGAAACTGAAGTAATTCTGGGGATAGGTGATCAACTTGATGTTAGCCTTGAAAATAAGATCAAGGGAACAATCAAAAGCCTTGAAAAAGGAACGCTTTTAGGTAAAGTGGTAGTGCAAACCTCAATAGGAGCTGTTACCGCTATTGTAAGTGCCGGATCTATGGAGCAGCTGGCCTTAAAATCAGGTATGAAGGTAAGTGTCATGATTAAGTCGAACGAAATTATGCTGGCCGAATGATAGATTGGACTCCCTTAATTCTAACGTTTAAGCTGGCCTTGCTGACGACCATCATTTTGCTCGTGATCGCTATTCCCATTGCCTATTGGTTGTCTAGCTCAAGATCAAGAATGAAACCCATCGCAGAAACCTTGGTCAGTATGCCCCTGGTGCTGCCTCCAACGGTACTTGGTTTTTACTTTTTAATTGCCTTTAGTCCCGGGAATTCGTTTGGTGCCTGGATAAATGAATGGATAGGCCTGAAATTGGTCTTTTCCTTTCCCGGATTGGTCATAGCATCTGTACTTTACAGTTTACCCTTTATGGTACATCCAATTCAATCGGGATTAGCCGCCATCCCATCATCGCTAAAAGAAGCCGCATATGTCATGGGGCGATCAAAGTTCTCAACCTTATTTAATGTGTTACTTCCCAATATAAAGCCTGCTTTACTTACGGGAATTGTGCTTTCTTTTGCTCATACTGTTGGTGAGTTTGGAGTGGTACTGATGATAGGAGGGAGCATCCCCGGGGAAACTAAAGTAGCATCTATCGCTATTTATGAGGAGGTTGAAGCATTAAACTATGAAGCTGCCAATACTTATTCTCTGATTTTGTTTGCAATTACTTTTAGCATCCTTTTGATAGTATATCTTGTAAACGGGAAGTATCTAAAACGATTCTGGAAATGATTGAGTTAGATATTAGTAAAGCGTTACAAGCGGCCGATGGCAAAATGAATTTAAAACTTCAATTGGTCATAAAGGAGGGTCAATTAGTCTGTTTATACGGGCCCTCAGGAGTGGGTAAAACCTCTACTTTGCGCATGCTGGCAGGTCTTATGAAACCCGATGCCGGGGAGATCATTGTAAACGGAAAAGTTTGGTTCAGTGCCGATAAAAAAATAAACCTTTCCCCTCAAAAGCGAAACATTGGTTTTGTGTTCCAGGACTATGCCTTATTTCCAAATATGAGCGTACGCCAAAACCTGGAATTTGCACTTAAGAGGGGTGCTGATAAAAAACGAATAACCGAATTGATCATAATTATGGATCTTAAGGCTCTGGAAGACCGAAAGCCCGAAAAACTGTCTGGGGGCCAGCAACAGAGGGTGGCCGTGGCCAGAGCTTTGGTACAACAACCACAAGTACTTTTACTTGATGAACCCCTTGCTGCCCTGGATATCAGAACCAGACTAAAACTGCAGGACTATATTGCAAAATTACAACAAGAGTATGGGGTTACTACAGTGCTCATTAGCCATGATATCGGGGAGATCTTAAAGCTATCAGATCGGGTATTTGTTCTGGAAAGTGGAGAGATCATTCGCCAGGGAAGGCCAGATGAGGTTTTTATCAATACGCGCATAAGCGGAAAGTTCAAATTTACAGGCGAGGTCCTTAAAATTGAGCAGCAAGAGGTAATCTTTGTAATATCTGTACTCGTTCAATCCGAGTTAGTGAAGGTTATCGTTCAGGCTACCGAGGGAAGGTCTCTTGAGGTTGGCGATAAGGTGGTGGTGGCTTCAAAAGCATTTAATCCCGTTTTGTATAAGATATAAACGCATGTTCTTCAGCGTTCTTCTGAGATGTTTAAAGTAAGATGGTTTAAATTTGCTCATTACTATGATGTGTTAGTTCATGTTGCTAAGATTTAAGAAAGGGAAAGGTGGTCCGGGTACCCTTAGTTGTCTTCGGGCTGATGGGAGCAGTAGTTATACAAAGTTACACCCCGATATTGAGTTACACGATATTATCCACTATGTGGTGGAGACCGAATTGGGATTCAATAACGCTTTTTACGGCTTGGTTGCCAGCGGCTTTGATATTGATGATTTCGCTTTACCAAGAGATCAAAGACCCAAAGCCTTGATGCCTGCAAACCTACCCTTGGAAGCCCATCAGGCAGAGCATCTGGTTAATCTGATCCAGATTGACATGTCTGATGCTCAGGATCCAAACGATTTTCTGAAAATGGCGGAAGAGATTTTCAGGGATAAGGACATCGACTTTCCAAGGCAATTGACCCCTGAAAGTCTGGTAAAGATTCATACCAGACTAAGAGAACTTCAATTTAGATGGAATTCCATAGGCGAAGGTGAGCTTTTAGAATTGGAGTTCCCTCACGATGATTAAAAAGGTCCCTAATTGACTGCTTATTTTCCCTATATTTATTACTTTTCATAAACAACTTTGTAGCATTACAATGTGGGAAGAAAATCTAAAAATTTACGACGCGCTTGTGGCTAAATGCCCAAGATTTGAAAGAAAGGGCAAGACCATGCCTTATACCTCGGCCAATGGCTATATGTTTTCACTATTGAATAAGAAAGGAGAACTGGGGATTAGGTTTTCAAAGGAGGTTCAGGAAAAGTATTTTAAGGAGTTTAATAGTACCTTGTACAAATCCTATGGAGCCGTTATGAAGGGATATGTGCTCATTCCGGATGACATGCTAAAGGACCTGGATACTCTTGCAGGCTATTTAAATGAGAGTTATGATTATGTAATGTCTTTAGAGCCCAAATAAGATGAGTAGAATCCTTATCTCTTTATTATTAATATTCACTACTGCTTCCTACGCTCAAGAGGCTGAGGCTCCTTTGAAATTAGGAGTAGCCGGGCTGACGCATACTCATGTACATTGGATCCTGGGCAGAAAGGACACTTCTGACGTGAAACTGGTGGGAATCGTGGAGCCCAATACCGCACTTGCTAAACGTTATTCAGAGCAACACGGATTCTCCATGGATCTTGTATTTGCTACCCTCGACGAAATGATTGCTGCTGTAAGACCGGAAGCGGTAGCCGCATTTGGCACTATCTATGACCATCTCGAGATCGTAGAAAAATGTGCCCCAAAAGGAATCCATGTTATGGTAGAAAAACCCTTGGCGGTTAGCCTGGAACATGCAAAAAAAATGGAGGCACTGGCTAAGGTGCACGAGATCCATTTGCTTACCAACTATGAAACCAGCTGGTACCCTACCAACGAAAAAGCTTATGAGTTACTTAAAGAGGGCCGGGTGGGCAAGTTGCGTAAGGTAGTTGTTAGAGATGGTCATAAAGGCCCAAAAAGGATAGGGATCAATAAAGAGTTCTTAGAGTGGTTAACAGATCCTGTGCTCAATGGGGGAGGAGCAATTACGGATTTCGGTTGTTACGGAGCAAATTTAATGACCTGGTTGCAAGACGGGAAGAAACCTTTGTCTGTAACCGCTGTTACCCAACAGCTACAGCCAGAAAACAATCCTAAAGTAGACGATGATGCAACCATTCTCCTAAAGTATGATACAGCTAATGCCACCATTCAGGCTTCCTGGAATTGGCCCATTGGAAGAAAGGACATGGAAGTATACGGAGAAAATGGTGCTATCTATGCAGATAATAGAAATCATTTGAGGATACGAATTTCTGAAGGCTATGACGGTTATGAAGAAGAAGTGATGGAGCTGCCGGAACGAAAAACTCCATACCATGATCCCTTTGCCCTGCTAGCTGCCGTAATTAAAGACGGATTCAAACTACAGCCTTTTGATCCATATTCTCTGGAAAACAATATGGTAACGATGGAAATTCTTGAGGCGGCAGGCAAAAGTGCCAAAACCGGAAAAACGGTACTAATTAAGAATTAGTAATTATTAATTCTTAATTATTTCGTCTGTCCGCTATAGGTTTTCCAATCCTTACTCTTGTAGATATCATCGCCAAAATACTTTGCGATATTCAGGAATGGTTTTGGCTTTTGGTAGCCAGGGACCGGAGATAACATATTCATTTTTTCATCCAAAAAGACTACAGTAGGATAACTCAGCCTTCCTTGTAGAAGGGCGGCGGCCAACTCGTGATACCCTTTTCGTCCTGCCGGAACAAATTTGTAGGTTCTGCCTTTATACTCTATAGGTTCCTTACCTTCCCCGTCCATCTTTACCATATAGAAATTTTCAGACATATACTTGGCTACTTCAGCATTCTGAAAAGTATCTTTGTCCATTTTTTTGCACCATCCGCACCAATCTGTGTAGACATCGACAAATATTTTCTTGGGATTTTTTTCTTTTTTGACAAGAGCTGCAGCCTCATCCCAGCTTAGCCATTCTACCTGTTGGGCAGAGGCGGTAAAGGTCAAAAGCCCCAAAAAAATGAGGAGTATATATTTAGAAAGCGTTGGGGTAGTAGTTTTCATCGTATATTTTTGAGGGATTAGTCCAAATACTGTACCAAAACTAACGAAAAATAAGGTAGAATATTTTGATTAGTTCAGAAGAGGTAGTAAAAGAGCTATGATCGCTATGGTAAGACAAAGTGGAGAAAAGTAGTTCTGATCCATTTTGGCGAAAGCAGTTTCCTTAATTTTCTTAAAAAAACCGATGTATTTAAAATCTCCGACCGCCCTGATCAGAAAGAGAAGGGCTATACTCCATCCAATATACTTATTGCTCTGAGAAGGTAGATGAAAAAAGGTAAAAATCAGATTGAAATAAAAGACAGTAAAGGCGAGTAGAAATAGACCAACCAATGTACTATCAATTTTTTTTGGATTGAGCACGGTCTTTCCCTGTTTGGTTGTTGGAAGACTTGCTAAGAATCCCCATTTTCCTCCCAAGGCCCAATAAAAATGCAGCATAGAGAGCAAAAAGAATAAAGATCCCTCAAGAAAAGCCAGGAATTTCAATACTTGGTGATTTCCTCTTATGAATTATTTGACGGCAACTTTCTTACCCTTTTTTTCAAAGAGCTCCTTTACGTCCACCTGTGTTTTTATAAGATCATCAAAGGTCTCCCTCTGACGAATTAATACGGCTTTACCTTTATGCCATAGCACTTCGGGAGGTCTAAACCTGGAGTTGTAGTTACTTGCCATCGTAAAGCAATACGCTCCGGCATTTTTAAAACATAAAATGTCGCCCTCACTTATTTCATTAATTCTTCTGTTATTCCCAAAGGTATCAGTTTCACAAATGTAGCCTACAACAGAGTAATAGCGTTCGCGACCCTTGGGATTAGAGATGTTTAAGATCTGGTGATTTGCTCCATATAACATAGGCCTAATCAAGTGATTAAAACCAGAATCAACGCCTGCAAACACTGTAGAGGTGGTTTGTTTTACCACATTGACCTTGGCCAGAAAATAACCCGCCTCGCTTACCAGGAATTTCCCGGGTTCAAAGGCAAGTGTCAGTTCCCGACCGTACTCCCTACAGAAATCATTAAAACGACCTCCGAGCTTTTGTCCCAGCTCTTCTATGTTAGTTTGAATGTCGCCTTCTTTGTAGGGTACTTTAAAGCCACTACCGAAGTCGATAAATTCGAGATTTTTAAAATTCTTTGCCGTCTCAAACAGGATTTCCGAAGCGTATAGGAATACATCGATATCCAGAATATCACTTCCCGTATGCATATGAATCCCGTTGATAGACATTTTAGTGAGATCAACGATTCGTAGCAAATGAGGGATTTGATGAATACTAATACCAAATTTTGAATCGATATGCCCCACAGAAATATTCGAATTTCCGCCCGCCATCACATGTGGATTAATGCGGATGCAAACAGGAATATCGGGATGCTTACTTCCAAACTGTTCCAGAATTGACAGATTATCAATGTTTATTCGCACCCCGAGGGCTGCCGCCTCTTCAATTTCCTCCAGAGAAACCCCGTTAGGGGTAAAGATGATATCTTCCGGCCTGAAACCCGCTAGCAATCCGAGCTGCACTTCCTGTATGGACACAGTATCCAGGCCGCTACCCAAACTGTTCATTAATCGCAGAATGGCAATGTTGGAGAGGGCTTTGGCGGCATAATTCAGTTTTAATTTCTGAACACTCCCAAAAGCCTTGGTGAGTCGATTAAATTGAGAAATGATCTTTTCAGAATCATATACGTATACCGGGTCACCGAATTTTTTCGCAATACTTAGTAAATCTGAGGATTTCATCTATTAGCTCTTTAGCGCAAAACTAGGACACCTGACTGTGTTCCACAAAAAAAGTTGTTCCTGAATAGAATAATACAACAATTTGTTATATTTATAACAGCGAATTTAAGCGGAAGGTTTGCCACATATTTTCATGCTTCGTACTTTTAAGAAAAATTCTTGTATAAAATGAGCCAGAACCTATCTTGATGCTCACCGAGAGGGTATTGGCGAATTACACCTGGCCAATTAAAATACTAAAAATAAACAGATGAAATTACCCATGTTTCCTTTGCAATCTGTCTTCTTTCCCGGAGAGAAGGTTCCGCTCCATATTTTTGAAGACCGTTATAAAGAGCTGATCAACGATTGCAGATCGGAGGCAGTTACTTTCGGAATCCCTGTTTATATTCACGATAGTATCGCCTTTGGGACTGAGGTGCAGTTGATGGAAGTAGTTACTACTTACGAAAGCGGGGCTATGGATGTGGTCTGTGTCGCCAGACAGGTTTTTAGAGTACTTACTTTTGACAATGAAATGGATGGAAAGAGTTATGCTGGTGGAGTAGTACAATTTCTTGATAATGTAAATGATGGCGAAAAAGAGACCAAGCTAGAGGTCCTTTCCAAGATTGAAGAACTTTATAAGCTGATGGACGTTCCCTTTACCGCCATGCCAGTTGATTTGTTCAATAGCTACACTTTGGCACATAAAATGGGTCTGTCTTTTGAACAGGAATACGAACTGTTGCAACTTCCAAGGGAAAGTGAGCGACTCGGCTTCATAAAAGCACATTTAATAGGGACTATTCAGGTATTAAAAGAAGTGAACAGGACGAAGGAGATTATTGACATGAATGGACACTTTAGAAACTTTGATCCGTTAGACTTTAAGGATTTTAAAGTCTAGCTTCCAATAATCAATAATCAATTCTTCGATTCCTCAGTTCCTCAATTCTCCTTGCGCCCCCCGCGTATTCCTTTGCGAACCTTGCGTTTCAAGTTACCTACGTTTAGTGCAATTCCATTGCATTCTGAGATTCAATTCCCAAAATGTTTCAAATTCTATTCTAGCACGTCAAATCATTAGTGTAAGTGAAGTGCGTTTCCTATTTTTGCAGTCGAACCTAAGACAGAATTTTATGAATCTTCACGAATATCAGGGAAAGGAAATTTTAGCAAGTTTTGGAGTACAGGTGCAACGAGGATTAGTGGCACATAATGCAAAGGAAGCTGTTGAGGCGGCCAAGCAACTTACCAGAGAAACAGGAACCTCCTGGCATGTTATTAAAGCCCAGGTCCATGCCGGTGGTCGCGGCAAGGGAGGGGGAGTAAAACTAGCTAAAAACCTGCAAGAGGTTGAGGAACTCGCTGGAGATATCATTGGAATGAATCTTATTACACCTCAAACTTCGGCTGAAGGAAAGAAGGTTCACCAGGTACTTATTGCAGAAGATGTTTACTACCCCGGAGAGAGTGAAACCAATGAATTCTATATGTCCGTTTTACTTAATAGGGGAACTGCAAGAAATATGATCATGTACTCCACAGAAGGAGGAATGGATATCGAGCAGGTAGCAGAGGATACGCCTCATCTTATTTTTACTGAAGAGATAGATCCGGCTACCGGTTTATTGCCCTTCCAGGCAAGAAAGGTTGCCTTTAATCTGGGGCTGTCAGGAAAAGCTTTTAAGGAAATGACCAAGTTCGTCACTTCCTTATATAAGGCTTATGTAGAAAGTGATGCCAGCCTCTTTGAGATAAATCCGGTACTAAAAACTTCGGACGATAAAATCATGGCAGTAGATGCCAAGGTTTCAATCGACGACAATGCCCTATATAGAAGAAAACAATATGCTGAGATGAGAGATCTCAGAGAAGAAAACCCTATTGAGGTAGAAGCGAGAGCTGTGGGGCTGAACTATGTAGATCTGGATGGCAACGTTGGCTGTATGGTCAATGGAGCAGGCCTCGCCATGGCAACTATGGATCTTATAAAAATGGCTGGGGGAGAACCTGCCAATTTCTTAGATGTTGGCGGAACAGCTGATGCCAAAAGAGTGGAAGAAGCCTTTCGTATTATCTTGAAAGATCCCGCCGTTAAAGCAATCCTTATCAACATTTTTGGAGGTATTGTTCGTTGTGATAGAGTAGCCCAGGGGGTAGTGGATGCCTATAAAAATATGGGAGATGCCATTAAGGTGCCAATTATCGTAAGGCTGCAGGGTACCAATGCGGAATTGGCCAAAGAAATTATAGACAATTCGGGCCTCGCGGTACATTCAGCGGTACAATTTCAAGAGGCTGCGGATAAGGTAAAGGAAGTTCTTAGTTAGAGTCTCAGACTATATTCTTAAACATTATAGCGGCGTTTAATAAGCGCCGCTTTTTTCTTTGTAATACCTATCCCAATCAACCGCCTAAAGTCTTTTAAATCTTTTTCTGATAAATTATTATAAAATTAACTATAGAGATAGTTAATTAACAGTTAAATACTCTAATTGATGTAACATTCTTATACTTTAGTCTTCTCTTTAATAAATTCATCAATTAATTAACATTCAAAATCATCATCATGAGAAAACTAAGTTACATCATGGCAGCTGTAATGCTGCTATCGCTGTCCGGTCTTAGGGCAGGGGAGTCAGAGAAGCCTAAACCGGGTAAAAGTTTGGCCATTCAGGTCAAAGAATTAATCGGGCATGAGAGCATTGAAGTAAAGAACGAGGATCTAAAAGCTAAGATCTTATTTACGATCAATGAAGATAAAGAGATCGTAGTCCTGGCAGTCGAGGCAGATACTGAGAATATGGAACATATCATTAAGAATCGACTTAATTACAGAAAGGTCACTGTTAGCAATTGGGTGGAAGGGAAACGATATGTGCTTCCTGTTCTGGTGACCTCTTAACGCTCGGGAACAAAGACAATTATTTCCTAAATGTTACGCATTTTAAATAACAGTTAAGCTTAATAAGGAGTTTATGTATTCTAAAAAAACGATCCTAGTTTTACAGCATCTAAAGAAAGGAGGTATTGATTAAAGTTATGTTAAAATTAATGTTCAATGTAACATTCTCAAATTTCGGTCGTCTTTTATACATATTCATCAATTAATCATTCAATCATTAAACAAACAACGTCATGAGAAAATTCAGTTTATTTTTTGTAGCCATGCTACTTTCAGTAGGAACTCTTTTTGCCAATGTAGACAAGCCAAAGAATCCGAACAAAACCTTATCCGCTCAGATCGGAGATCTTTTGGATAACAATCCTTTTATTGTTGAATACGATGATTTAACAGCAAAAGTAAAGTTTACCCTTAACCAGGATAAGGAAATTGTAGTACTTAGAGTTGAGACAGACAACGAGGTATTGGAAGCTTTTGTCAAAAACAGATTAAACTATCAAAAAGTGGATCTTCAGGAGTATCGCGAAGGTAGAACCTACACGGTCCCTGTAAGGATTACAGAATAAGAAACAAGTGTTACATAATGCGAAATCCTGAGACGGAATCGGTCTCAGGATTTTTTTTTGTTTTTGTATTTCACTTTTCCCAGGCCTGATCTACTATTGGGCGACTTGGATTTCCCGATGTTTTTTGATCTGTGGACTTTCTTCTTTTTTAGGATCTCTTTGGGGTTTTTGGGATTTTCTTTGGATCCTCTAAGATGAATAACCAGGCCGTTAAGAAAATTCCGCAATACCTGATCCCCGCAAGGTTTGTATTTGGGATGGCCTTCACTTCGACAAAATGCGCCAATCTCACTTTTTGAAATTCTAAAATCTACCAATTTTAGGATCTCTACTATCTCGTCATCTCTTAACATTAAGGCGACCCTCAATTTTTTTAGTATGTCGTTATTCGTCATAATGTACTTTTGCCTAAGATATTACAAATATACTTGCAGGAAGCCTCACAGTTCGTTTTCCTGATTTTTATACGAAACTGTCATTTTTATAGTTATATTAAAGTACGATTGACACTCAACCTAAACATCTGATTATGAGTTCCTACGAGGAAAAACTAAGCATATTGTCCGAGATGATCGCCTTTGCCAGGGCAGATCATGCAATAAAGGATTCGGAATATGATTTTCTTTTAGGGGTAGCAGGACACCTGGGTGTGGATAAGGAGACTTTTGATAAATTACTTGACACCAAGGTAGAGAAGATTATGCCGAAAACACAGGCAGAACGTATTCTTCAGTTCCACAGACTCGTATTACTTATGAACGTAGATCAGGAGCAACATCAATTGGAAATTGGAAAACTTCACAACCTGGGATTAGGTATGGGCTTACCTCCCTCGGCCATAGAGCAGGTTCTTATGGTAATGCACAAATATCCAAATAAGGTAGTTCCTCCAGACGTACTCATTAATATTTTCAAGGCGCATTACAATTAATTCATTTCAACTCCCGCGAGCAGTACTGCTAATAACCTCCCGCTCCTCAACCCATCGGCTGTAGCAATTTTTACATTTTTCGGTCAAAAACCCGCCATTATGGCATCTAAAACCAGGGAGAATAGGACAAAACGACAGATATTTTTGGTTGGTATACCATTTGCCTATTAAAAACTGATTGAAAAAAAGTTTAACAGCCCGTCCTTAGACCGGCACAAATAATATTAGCGATGAGTATAGTAAAAAGAAACAATTTGCTGTTTCCTTCTTTAATGAATGAGATTTTTAAACCAGACTGGTTTGGGGGAATTGAGAATTTCAACACAAATGTTCCTGCTGTAAATATCAAAGAGAGCGAGAGAGATTTTGAAATAGCCCTTGCGGTTCCCGGAATGAAAAAGGAAGATTTCAGTATTGAGGTAGACAATGATGTTCTGACTATTTCAGCAGAGGTTAAGGCTGAAAACAAAGTTTCGGATGAGCATTATACCCGAAGGGAGTTTTCGTTTACTTCTTTCAAAAGATCTTTTACCCTTCCTGAAACTATTGATGAAGATAAAATTAAAGCGACATATATAGATGGTGTCTTGAAGTTCAGCTTGCCTAAAAAAGAAGAAGCACTTCCTAAGCCAAAACGTATGATTGCTATAGGAAAGTAAATATTGATAATATTATGAAGTGTCTTCCAGACCTTCATAATGGTTGGTTTGTTTAGTTGGTTAGTTCTGATGGGTCACAATGATGTGGCCCATCAGTGTTTAGAAGCAATTGAACAGGGAGAATACCTTCTTTCAATGGGATGTGGGCTGATTTAAAATAGCCAAACACATTAAGATGCCCTCCAGATAGTTACCAAAACGAAGGTTTTCATTTGGAGCATGGATACTGTTATCAGGATTTGGGATCCTGATAGAAACGGCAGGTACGCCTAAGGAATGAACAAAGGGTGCTACCGGTTGAGACCCGCCAGTGGATCTCATGTTCACCACTCGTTTCCCGAATACTTTCTCCATTGCCTTATTTAGATATCGTCCCAATTCGGAGTCCATGTTCGTCCTAAACGGAAGTGATCCCAGGCGGTACTTAAAGTTGGCTAGTTTTGGAAAATCCTGTCTCTCTTTTTCAGTTGGAATGCTGTCTACCAGATGATACCCTTGGTTTACAATGTGTTTCCTTAAAAGACCTATGAGGCGCTCCCCATCAGATTCGGGAACCAACCTGAGGTCAAATTCTATGAGCATCTCGTCTGGTATTACGGTTCTAACCTCTTTACCTACCCATGCGGATCGTAGGCCTCTTATATTAAGTGTGGGGTATTGTAAGGCTTCCTGATAGGAGGCCCCTACGCGATCTGCTTTTGAAATTCCGAGACGAAGTTTAAGGCTGTCCTCATTTTCCGGAAGGCTGTTTAAAGCGGTTTTCTCTTTTTCTGAGAGCTTTATACCGTCATAAAACCCAGGAAGTGTAACTCTTCCGGAAGCATCCTTGAGGCTTCCAATCAGCTTGGACGCTTCAAATATGGGGTTGGGAGCAAAATTTCCATATTGTCCACTATGTAGCGGGGTTTTAGGGCCAAAGATCCGTAAGCTTGCAGTGGCTATGCCTCTTGCCCCATAGGTGATTGTGGGCCAATTTGAAAGGTGCCTGGTGCCATCCATGATAAGCAAATAATCAGCGACAAGAAGTTTTTTGTGGTTTTTTACTGCCTCAGGTAAATGAGGTGATCCAAGCTCCTCCTGGAAGTCCATGATCACTTTGATGTTAAATTGCGGATGTAATCCCTGGGCTTTCAGAATCTGTAAGGCGGATATAAAAGCCATAGCAGGACCCTTAGAATCTGATGCCGATCTTGCGAAGATCCGAAATTCAGGATCAAATTTAATGGTTTCTCCTTCCTGGGGTATTTTTTTCCATTGGCCATCAGCAGCCTTGCTTTTGATAACCGGATCAAAAGGATCTGCCTGATCCCACTCCAAAGTATCTACAGGTTGCCCATCTATTTGAAGATAAAATAAAATGGTTTTGTCTTTTTTTGAACTCAACTTTTCGGCAAAGAGTAGGGGAGCTCCAGGGGTCTCTAAAACCTGAGTTTTAAAATTGAGTAGTCTGAAAATGGAATCGCAATACTCCAAATTCTCCTGTACCTGATCCGGAAAATTTCCATTGTTTGGAAGCCTTAAAAATGTGGTCAAATTGCTTAGGGCATCAGGAAATTTTTCTTCGGCCAGTTGCTCCATTTTTTTAACCGAAATCGACTGACTTTTAAGGTGGGTAGGAAAAGCAAAAAAGTTGAGTAAAAAAACTATAAAAAAGCGTTGAAAAAAGATCGATTTCGCCATTTAGACAAGTCTAAAAAATATTTGTAATAAATTTAAATTCAGATTTTTAATTAATATTATTTAATGAAAAAAGTAACATTTTTGAAATTTTAGTAAAATTTACAAACTTCAGAAGAAAATCACATCAAATTACTCCTGTTTTTGCAACATTTTTATCTCATCCCTCAACTTGGCGGCTTGCATAAAATCCAACTCTTTTGCTGCCTTTTCCATAGCCTTTCTTTTGTCTCTTATGAGCTGTTCTTTTTGCTCCTTAGTAAGGTAGTTAATGTCTGGTTCCGCAGCTCGCATTTCCTCCTTTTCAAAATGAAAAGTAGAGACAGAATTTTTGGCAAGCGCGCTGTCTAAACTTTTGTTTAAAGCTTTGGGTGTAATGTTATGTTCCAGGTTGTATGTCATCTGTTTTTCTCTTCGATAATTGGTCTCATCTATGGTCTTTTGCATACTATCTGTAATTTGGTCGGCATACATAATTGCCTTTCCATTTAAATGGCGGGCGGCACGTCCAACGGTTTGAGTGAGGGATCGGTTACTTCTCAAAAAACCTTCCTTATCTGCATCTAAAATGGCTACCAGAGAAACTTCAGGTAGGTCCAGACCTTCACGTAACAGATTCACGCCGATCAAGACATCAAAGATCCCCTTACGAAGGTCTTGCATGATCTCCACGCGTTCCAAGGTATCCACATCGCTGTGGATATATCTACACCTGATACTTATCCTGGCCAAGTACTTGGCCAGTTCTTCGGCCATACGCTTGGTTAAAGTAGTAACTAGGGTACGTTCGTCTTTTTCCACCCGTTGTTGTATCTCTTCAACAAGATCGTCTATTTGGTTTTGGCTGGGTCGTACGTCTATCTCCGGGTCTAACAGGCCGGTTGGCCTTATGACCTGCTCTACATAGACACCCTGGCTATGTTGCAATTCGTAGTCGGCCGGTGTCGCACTCACATAGATCACTTGATTTTGCAAGGCTTCGAACTCTTCGAACTTTAAGGGTCTGTTATCCATTGCAGCGGGCAATCTAAAACCATATTCAACCAAATTCTCCTTTCGGGAACGGTCGCCCCCGTACATGGCGTGCACCTGCGGGATGGTAACATGGCTCTCGTCTACTACCATTAAATAGTCGTCCGGAAAATAATCAAGCAAACAAAAGGGTCTTGTGCCAGGTTCCCTCCCATCTAAATATCTCGAGTAGTTTTCAATTCCGGAACAGTAACCAAGTTCCCTGATCATTTCGAGATCAAAATTGGTTCTTTCTTCCAGGCGCTTCGCTTCGAGAGGTTTGCCTATATCCTTAAAATAAGCCACCTGACTGACCAAATCGTCCTGAATTAAATGAATGGCGTTTTGGAGGATATCCGGGGAGGTCACGAACATATTGGCCGGATAGATATTTAGGTTTTCATAGACCTCCAGAAGCTTATTTTTAAAGGGATCAAAGGCCTCTATCTCTTCAATTTCGTCTCCAAAGAAATGGATTCTAAAAGCATGGTCCGCATAACTGGGAAATACATCCACCACGTCTCCTTTTACTCTAAAATTCCCATTCCTGAAATCTGCGGTAGTCCTGGAATACAAGCTTTGTACAAGCTGATGTAAAAATTTGGTTCGTGAAATGACCTGATCTTTTTTGACGGAGATCACATTTTTCTGGAACTCGGCCGGATTCCCAATTCCGTAAAGACAAGACACTGAGGCAACGACTAGCACATCCCTTCTCCCTGATAAGAGCGAGGAAGTAGCACTTAAGCGTAATTTTTCGATATCCTCATTGATAGATAGGTCCTTTTCAATATAAAGTCCACTCGTTGGAATATAAGCTTCTGGCTGATAATAGTCGTAATAGGACACAAAATATTCCACGGCGTTATTAGGAAAGAACTGTTTGAACTCTGAGTACAACTGGGCAGCCAAGGTTTTGTTATGAGCCAGAACAAGGGTTGGCCGTTGCACCTGTTCAATGACATTGGCTACCGTAAAAGTCTTCCCGGAACCCGTAACCCCCAAGAGTGTTTGATATCGCTCATTTTCTAATATTCCCTCGGTCAATTCACTGATTGCCTCCGGTTGATCCCCTGTGGGTTTAAACTCCGAAATTACCTTAAACTTCATAAAGTTAAAAATACAAAAGCTAGGTGGTTTTATGTCCTAGCTTTTCTAAATAATAATGCTCATCGTTTTAAGGCAAAATGCCCCAGAATTTCCGGGCCGTCTGCTATGAGCGCTTTAAACCAATAATCTGAAGAAGGAAGAAGCGTTCCTTGAAATTTTCCGTCCCATCCCTGGGTGCCAGGACTAATTTGGGCCAGCAAATTCCCGTATCGATCAAAAATGGAAATAAGTGTTAAGCGATTTTCAAAATTTTCTTCTGGGGGGACAAATTGCCAGAAGTCGTTAATTCCATCACCGTTCGGGGTAAAAAAACGGGGGAAGTCGCTTCGGGTTAAATCCCTATCTACTGTCCTTTGGGCAATACCACAACCATTCTTATCCCGCACATAGGCCGTATGAGGCCCCGGCCTTACTTCGCTAAACACCGGGCTATCCTGATAGGGGCCGTCGGCATCGTCCAGAGCATATTCGTAATCACCCATCCCTGTGACTCTGACGGTTACCTGTCGTCCCTGTGGGAGGTTGACGATATCCATGCCAACTATGGTGGCAGTTTCTGAAACCACCACATCAAAGAGCTTGGAGTTGGTGCAGAAGATCCTTATCCCAGACACCACAATGGAGTTATAGATCTCATAACGGTATCTGCCAGGTTCTAAAAGTGGCAGCTCCCGGGTTTCTGAGAGTAGGGTTTCCGGGCCTCCTGAATTGGTTCTGTACCATCGATAGCCTTCCGCAATATCCTGGCTGCTCACAACAAAGGGAAGTTCGTCACTACAGATTCCAACAATATTTGGAAATTCAATTGTAGGCCTCAAATCGATCAACTCCCCTGTATTTTCATCAATAAAGGGTTCACAGTAATCCATGGCCGGTCCTGTAAAGAAACTTTCCTCAGTGCAATTTTGCAGAGAACCATTTTCATTGTAAGGCGTTATGCGCACATAGATCTCTGCAAACTGAGGCAGGTCAGTAGGGTGCTCATAAAGGAGGGTATTACCTACATCCAGGTCGTTTAGAATTTCAGTACCTCCCGGGCTGGTCCCTATCGCGATCCTATACCCCGTGGCGGTGGGGGCATATGCCCAACTAAAATCTGTAACTATGGTAACGTTTGACGCATTGTTATCCGGGCCGGTCAAAAGGGTACAAGGAGGTGGGATAGTAACGTCTACAGTTCTGAACATTATTCCGCTACAGACAATGGGAGGGCCATCAAAAGGGATAAGGTTAAAACTCACGTAGATCATAGTATTATCAGGTAGCCCAAGAGGAGCTGTGTAAAAATTATCTTGCCCCGTTGGGTGGCTGTTTAGTAGCTCTGTTCCGCCTGGTGAGGTGCCCAAAGAAATGACATACCCGTTAATTCCTTCAACAGCCGGCCATGTGATCGTGGCATCTACGGCTATGTCAGTTGCTCCGTCTAAAGGGAAACTAATTTCCGGACATTGTTGAGCCCTTGCCACAAGGCCTGTTACTACATAAACAATTATGACTAATTTTTTTAGCATTGGTTAAAGGTTATAAGCAAGCGTTATTGAATAAGCTGCTTATAGGCTGTTATCGTTTTAGCATGAAATACCCGCGAACAATATTGCTGTAGTTATCGGCTGCTTTGAACCAATAGACCGAAGAGGGAAGCGGTTTGCCATTGAAATTGCCGTCCCATCCCTTTGAGGATTTGGTTACCTGAGCCAGAAGTACACCGTACCTATTAAAAATATACAAATACTCCAACTCTTTAATCCTTCCCTCCTTATTGGGTTGTATGTACCAACGATCATTGATACCGTCACCATTGGGGGTAAAGAATCTCGGGAAATCGTCATTACTCAGTTCAGCTTCAATTAATCCCTTGCTAATGCCGCAACCATTTTTGTCTCTGACATAAACGTCATGTGCACCTGGAGATAGATTGGTAAAGAAATTACTGTCCTGATAGGGGCCATTAATATCATCCAATGCGTATTCAAAATCACCTATCCCCTCAGCTAGTATTTCAGCCTGTAGGCCAGCGGAACTTCGCGTGACGTTTATTGCGGTTATCGTTGGGATATCAGAAAATACCACGGAAAAATCTACTACACTTACGCATTCAACGCTATTACCCAACTCTTCTATCACATTATAAGCCTCATACCTGTAGGTCCCCAAAAAAGAAATGGAAACATCCCTTGAGGTGGAAAGCAAAGTCTGGGAACCATCTTCATTTATAGCATACCACCTAAAGCCATGTGCCTCATCATTACTACTTACCGTGGCGGGAACATTACCCTGACAAAGCCCTACAATATTTGGAAAATCTACGACTGGTCTTAAATTTACCATCTGCCCACTAACCGGATCTCTAAAAGGGCCGCAGTTGAATACGGCCGCTCCGGTATTAAAACTTTCTTCCCTACATGACGTGGCTTCCCCATTTTCATTATAGGGAGTTATCTGAACATAGACCGTCGCGTCCTGTGGGAGCTTAGGCGGATTATAGGCTAACACATTCCCTACATCCAAATCGTCCACAATGTCTGTACCTCCGGGAGAAGATCCCATGCTAATCCGATAACCGGTTGCCTTTGGTGCATATGCCCAATTAATGTCAGAGTTTACGCTTACTCCTGATTCGTTATTAACCGGTTTGGTTAGTGAAGTACATTCAGGTGGAGTGGTGACATCCTCTGTTGAAAAGGATTCAACGGTACATACTTTAAGGGGTTGATCTGCAATAAACAGCTCAATGGTAACATATATGAGGGTATCATCGGGTAACCCGACTTCCGGAGTATAGGAATTTGTCAGTCCGGCAGAACGCCTACGGAGAATATCGCCACCTCCCGGAGTGGTGCCGAGGGAAATTAGATATCCTACAATGCCATTTACAGGCGGCCAGGTGATGGTAGCATCAACGGGAATGCCAACAGAACCGTTAGGAGGATAGGTCAATTTAGGGCATTCCTGAGCTCCGGCCGTGCAGGTGATTAAAAGTAATATGAAATACAATGCCCTCTTGTGCATATCATCAAATTATAAAGGAGACCAATTATTCTGTTATCGCTTTAGCGCAAAATGACCTCGTATTTCGTTGTTCAAATTGTCCCTCGCTTTAAACCAATAATCTGAAGAAGGCAAAGGTTGCCCATTAAAATTACCGTCCCAGCCGATGGATACCGGATCTATTTGGGCCAATAGATTTCCAAACCTGTCGAAAATATGTATAACATTCACCGTGTTACTTCCCGCAAGGGGTGGTGGAATAAATTGCCAAAAATCATTTATGCCATCTCCATTCGGAGTGAAGAATTTAGGAAATCCTTCTACAGTAATATCTTGTTCAATTTGCTGTTCCACAATACCGCATCCGTTTTTATCTCTGACATATACCGTATGAGATCCTGCGGTGATATTCGGAAATACATTACTATCCTGATAAGGCCCGTTAATGTCGTCTATTGCAAATTCGTAATCACCTATACCTTCTGCGATGACCTCTACCCTTAGACCAAGAGCGGTCTCGGAAATGTTTATATCGCGGATTACAGGAGGAGCCGAGGAGACCACCGTAAAATTCTTAGTGGTAGGACACTCAAGGTCATTTCCGGATTGTGAAACCGTATTGTAGGCTTCGTAACGATATTCGCCGGTTTCCGTGAGGTCTACATCCGCAGTGTCTGAAATTAGGCTTTCATTGCCAAACTCGTCTACCTTGAACCATCTAAACCCATCGGCAGTGTCTGTTGAGGAGATGGTTACAGGGATCTCATTCTCACAAAATGAGACGGTATCCGGAAAATCAATTTCAGGATTTAAGGTCACTATTTCTCCTGTCACCGCATCGACAAATGGGCCACATCCAAGAACGGTAGAAAAAGTCTCCTGCGCACAATTTATAGCATCTCCAGCATCATTAAATGGAATAATGGTGATAAAGAAAGTTCTGTTTGGCTCAAAATCAATAACCAGGGTAGAGTTGGTGGGGAAAATCCCATTGTCTATTACTTCGGCGGAGAAAGGGGTATTCCCTATGGTCACTCGGTATCCTGTTGCTCCGGGTACGGCTGTCCACTCTATTAAAGGAGTCGTAGATACGTTGGTGTCTCCATTGGCAGGGGAAATAAGAGTGGCACATCCCGGGAGGGTAGCAACAACCCCTGTTGTAAAACTCTCTTCTATACAACCCGTAGGCACCCCATTTTCATTATAGGGGATCACAGTGGCATAGATCTGCGTGCTGGGCGGGAATTCTACCGGAGGAGTAAAAGAAAGGGTGTTCATAACATCCTGATTATTTAATATATCTGTGCCGCCCGGAGTCGTCCCTAGTGACAATCTGTAACCCGTGGCGGTGGGGGCATAGTTCCAGGCGATATTGGTACCGGTGTTTACATTAGTCGCCCCGTCTACAGGATTTCGAAGCGAAGTACAGGCAGGTGCAGTAATCACATCTTCAGTTCTAAAGGATTCACTAGGACAGGTGATATCGGGCTGATTAAAAAAGAAAAGGGTTATTGTTACGAATATTTCTGTATTATCTGGCAGCCCAAGTGGAGGGCTATAAGAATTGGCTCTACCAAGCGCACGCTGATTTACAATATCTGTTCCTCCAGGGGTAGTGCCTATAGAAATAATATAACCTGGAACACTTTCATCTGCTTCTGTCCAGGTAATTTGAGTATCTACGGGCACATCGACCGCACCATTTACCGGGCTCGTAAGCGTAACACAGGCTTGTCCATAGCCGAGAGCTACACTTAATACCAAAAAAAGAATGGAGAACTTTCTTTTCATCTGGTTAATTTTTTCTGGTGTCTTATCTTCTTTACATTTCATAGCGACTTACCTTTTAAGTGCAAAATGCCCCTTAAATTCCCTTCCATCTTTTAGATTGATCCTAAACCAATAATCCGAAGCTGGGAGCGACTGTGCATTCGCCGCTCCATTCCATCCTATGTCATCCGGTCTTATCTGTGTGACAAAGGCCCCATATCTGTCATATATGGCAATAAAAGCATCCGACGCTACCAAATTTTCAACACCGGTAAGCTGCCAGTAGTCGTTTACTCCGTCCCCGTTTGGGGTAAAGAATTTCGGATACCCCATTACAGCGATTTCCTTTTCCGTAATTCCGCATTCATAAACATCTTTCACGTACACGGTTACAAAGCCCGGCTCCACATTATCAAATAAATTGCTTTTCTGATAATTAACAGCATCAAGGGAATAGAGGTATTCTCCATCTCCTGTGACTTCAACCTGAACTGTATTGTTATTAGAAAAATCCTTTATCTCAATATTCTGGATCTGCGCTTTGTTTGAAGGAAGAACTTTGAAAGTGGTACTATTTTCACAACTTACAGTTTCCCCATTAATGTGATAATTGAAACCTGTCTCCAGGACATAAGTTCCAAGTTCGGTGATAAGGGCATTCTTCTTGTCTCCAATTTCCATATTTCCGGTAGCACTTAACTTGATCCATCTGTAGGCGTCAAAGCCGTCTGGTCCTGTAATGGAAAGGCTGGGATTATCCGTACAAAGTACATAGGTCTCTTGCATTTCCACTATGGGAGAGGGGTTTACAATTAATTCTATTCTTTCAACCCCAAGACATTGATTATTCGTACTCATTCTTGCATAGAGTGCGGTATTTGTTGTTGCAATAGATCCGGTAATGCGGTTCTGCTCTAGAGACATATCGCGAAGGGAGG
>JBFOMC010000131.1:0-5668 GCA_040830565.1 Flavobacteriaceae bacterium | reverse complement strand
TTTGGCGGTTATCACTTTTATAATAACCCTATTTAGTAGCAAAAAATACTATTGGAAACACATGCTGTGGATGCCGGGACTTCCGGTCCCAATGAAGTTATTCCTGGCTCCCATTGAGATTATCGGGATGTTTGTAAAACCAATAGCTCTAATGATACGTTTGTTTGCAAATATTACAGCCGGGCACGTAATTGTGCTGAGTTTGATTGGACTGATTTTTATTTTCAAATCGATTTGGGTAGCGCCAATCTCCGTACTCTTTACCTTGTTTATTAGTGTTATAGAAGTACTGGTTGTGGCTATTCAGGCGTACATTTTTACAATGCTTTCAGCCCTGTATTTCGGACAGGCACTGGAAGAAGAACACGAACATTAATTAATTTTTATAAATACGTAAACTATGAGTTTAGCATTATTACAAGAGACTGCTGCCGCGGTTGATTATGGAGCTTTTGCTGCTATTGGAGCAGGACTTGCTGCTATCGGTGGTGGAATCGGTGTAGGTAAAATTGGTGGGGCTGCTATGGAAGCAATGGCTCGCCAGCCAGAGATGCAAGGAAAACTACAAGGGGCTGCGATTGTACTTATTGCCTTTATTGAGGCGGTAGCACTTTTTGGAGTCGTAGTAGGACTAATGGGTGTCTTAGGCTAAAACTTATTAAGGCACAACGGTTGGTTGTGCCTTAGTATTTCTAAAAATTGTAAAAACATAAAGAATGGATTTAATTAAACCGGAAATCGGGCTAATTTTTTGGACAGCACTCACCTTTGCCATCCTACTTTTTGTATTGCGCAAATTTGCCTGGAAACCCATTTTGGGAGCCGTTGGCGATAGAGAGGATTCTATAAAAAAGGCTTTGGCTGAAGCAGAGAATGCCAGAAAAGAAATGCAAAACCTTCAGGCAGATAATGAGCGTATTCTAAAAGAAGCCAGGGCAGAAAGAGAGGCCATGTTAAAAGAGGCTCGTGAGCTGAAAGATAAGATCGTATCTGATGCTAAAGACCAGGCTAAGGTGGAAGCGGATAAGATGGTAGCTCAGGCCCAGGCAACTATAGATAGCGAAAAGAAAGCCGCCGTGTCCGAAATAAAGAGTCAGGTGGCAAATCTATCTGTAGATATTGCCGAGAAGGTAATCAAAGAGCAATTAGGAAATAAAGACAAGCAGTTGAAATTGGTTGAGGATATGCTTGGCGATATCAAATTGAATTAATTAGCTGATGAACGAATCCAGAGCAGCCATAAGATACGCTAAAGCGGTTTTAGAACTTGCTATCGAAAGTAAGGTCACCGATGCTGTAGAGGAAGATATGAGGGCAGTAGTAGCCACCATATCTGAAAGTGCAGAGTTACGCGCTATGCTGGGGAGTCCGGTGATCAAAGGAGCAGCCAAAAAAGAGGCACTCAATAGTATTTTTGGCAAAAAACACGGAATTACGGAAGGACTTATTTCCATGTTGGTAGACAACAAGAGGATCCCAATGTTGGAAGAAGTAGCCTTAAAATACATAGTGTTAAACGAGCAGCTGAAAGGAGAAGGTGTAGCCTATGTAACGACCGCCGTTCCTATGACTCCAGCATTGGAAAAGGAGTTGCTAGAGCGAGTGACAAAGTTAACAGGAAATAAAGTTGTTATTGAAAACAAGGTCGATGAGAATATCATCGGCGGATTTGTATTAAGAGTGGGTGATTTACAGTACGATGCAAGTATCGCCAATAAATTGTCCAATATAAAACGAGAATTCGAAAGTAGTTTATAACTAACATGCTGAAGGCGAGAAGGTGTTCCTTTTCTCTTTCGACTTTTATCTAAATAGAAATGGCAGGAGTTAAAGCCGCTGAAGTATCAGCAATTTTAAAGAAACAGTTATCAGGTTTTGAAGCAACAGCTTCTCTTGACGAGGTAGGAACCGTATTGCAGATTGGTGATGGTATTGCCAGGGTATACGGACTATCCAATGTGCAATATGGAGAATTGGTAGAATTCGAAGGAGGATTACAAGGAATCGTACTTAACCTTGAGGAGGATAATGTCGGGGTTGTACTACTGAGTCCTTCCAGAGACGTAAAAGAGGGCTCTACCGTTAAAAGAACCCAAACTATCGCCTCTGTTGATGTGGGAGAGGGAATTGTTGGTAGAGTAGTTAATACCCTCGGTCAACCGATTGATGGAAAGGGACCTATAAGCGGAGATTTGTATAAAATGCCTTTGGAAAGAAAGGCTCCCGGCGTAATTTTTAGAGAACCCGTAACAGAACCACTTCAATCTGGGATAAAGGCGATTGACGCCATGATCCCGGTAGGAAGAGGACAGAGAGAATTGGTGATTGGGGACCGCCAAACAGGGAAGACTACAGTTTGTGTAGATACCATATTAAATCAGAAAGAATTTTATGATGCAGGAGAACCCGTTTACTGCATCTATGTAGCCGTGGGTCAAAAGGCATCCACCGTTGCCAATATTGCGAAGGTTCTGGAAGATCGAGGAGCACTTGCCTATACTACAATTGTTGCTGCAAATGCCTCAGACCCTGCACCTATGCAGGTATATGCCCCTTTTGCCGGAGCTGCAATTGGAGAGTATTTTAGAGATACCGGGCGCCCTGCGCTCATCATCTACGATGATCTTTCTAAGCAGGCTGTGGCATATAGAGAAGTTTCCCTCTTGCTTAGACGTCCACCAGGGCGTGAGGCTTATCCGGGAGACGTATTCTACCTGCACTCAAGATTATTGGAAAGAGCGGCGAAAGTAATTGCTGATGATGATATTGCTAAGGACATGAACGACCTGCCAGAACCTCTTAGGCCGATGGTTAAAGGTGGAGGGTCCTTAACTGCACTACCCATTATCGAAACCCAGGCAGGTGACGTTTCTGCTTATATTCCGACAAACGTAATTTCTATTACGGACGGACAGATATTCCTTGAGCAGGATTTATTTAACCAAGGGGTACGTCCGGCGATTAACGTTGGTATCTCCGTATCCAGGGTGGGAGGTAACGCTCAGATTAAATCAATGAAAAAGGTAGCTGGTACTTTGAAGTTAGACCAGGCTCAGTTTAGAGAATTGGAGGCTTTTGCCAAGTTCGGTTCCGATCTGGATGCGGCTACTTTAAACGTAATTGAAAAGGGGCGTAGAAACGTTGAGATCCTGAAACAGGCGCAAAACGATCCATTTACCGTTGAAGATCAGGTAGCCATCATTTATGCAGGATCAAAAAACCTCCTTAGAGATGTTCCTGTAGAAAAAGTGAAGGAATTTGAAGGGGAGTTTTTAGAATATTTGAATGCCAAACATAGAGATACTTTAGATACGTTGAAAGCAGGGAAACTTACAGATGATGTAATTGATACCCTGACCAATGTTTGTAACGACCTTACGGCCAAGTATCGCAATTAATAGTCAACTAAACTATTTAGGAAATGGCAAACCTTAAAGAAATACGTAACAGGATAGCATCAGTTTCTTCAACCATGCAGATAACCAGTGCCATGAAGATGGTTTCTGCTGCAAAGTTGAAGAAGGCACAAGACGCTATCACTGCTATGAGGCCCTATGCCAATAAGTTGACAGAGCTTCTACAGAGTTTAAGTGCCAGCATGGACGGAGAGGCTGGAAGTAAATACTCAGACAACCGCGAGGTAGAAAAAGTGTTGATCGTTGCTATAACTTCCAATAGAGGTTTATGTGGCGCCTTCAATTCGAACATTATTAAAGAGTGTGCTTCACTTATACAAGGGACTTACGGAGATAAGCAAGTAGATTTTGTGGCCATTGGAAAAAAAGCCAATGACCTTTTAGGGAAGCGGCATACTATTGTGGCAAATCACAGCGAGGTTTATGATGATCTTAGCTTCGAGAATGTGGCGGAAATTGCCGAATTTCTAATGGAACAGTTTACCAATGGTTCTTATGACCGTATTGAATTGGTATACAACAAATTCAAAAATGCAGCCACTCAAATTGTGATGACAGAACAATTCCTGCCCATCGTACCTATTGAGACAGAGCAAGGGAGCACCACCGATTACATTTTTGAACCTTCTAAACCGGAAATTGTTTCTCAGTTGATCCCAAAATCTTTGAAAACTCAATTGTACAAGGCCGTTAGAGATTCCTTTGCTAGTGAGCATGGCGCCCGGATGACAGCAATGCATAAGGCTACCGATAATGCCACGGAGCTAAGAGATCAGCTAAAACTAACGTATAACAAAGCCAGACAGGCCGCTATTACCAATGAAATTTTAGAAATCGTTGGAGGTGCTGAGGCGTTGAACAATTAATCGATCACCAAACCTGTCTGCCGGCAGGCAGGTTCCAAGTTCCAAATTCTGAAGGAGAGTATTTACAATCTTTGGAATTTGGAATTTGTATTTTGGAATTTATTCAAATTCCTTTATTTACTACTTCCGGGGCTTGTATTTCCGTTTTGGCACCAATTTTGGTTTTATATCTTTACACAAGCTAATGTGATCTAATAAAGAACAATAAAAATAAACGCATGAAAAAGCTCTTATATATCATCTTGGGCTGCATAGTTACCCTTTATAGCTGCTCGTCTCAAAAGAAGCTCGAAGTAAGCACTCCTTTTACTCTGGGAGCATCTAGCTGTCAGGAATGGGTTGGAGGTAAAGAGGAAAGTGGCAAGGGTCAACTGGTTAAGATTGCGATCAGTGAAATGAAAGGGGAAAAAGTAGCCTTTCAGAACATATATTTTCGTGGGCAAATGGCCAAAGTAACCATGGAAATGGAAGATGAGGGAATGATTGCCACCGCAAAGTTCTTTGATCAAAAGAAGCCAGATATCATCATGCATGCAGATGCTACCAAGGAAGTAGGGAATCAACCTCCGAGACAAAAACCTCTGGGCGAAAAGGAATTTCCCTTTGAATTAAAGGAAACAGAGGCCGTCCTAAGTTACCTTGAAGATGAAAAGGTTAAATACGTCAAAATTGTCGGAATAATTGAGAAACCATCTCGCATTTATCCCAGTAGACCTCAAAACTAACTTTGTTAGCAGGCTTTAAATAGGTACTTTTGAAGCCTAACTGTGCGCTATTGAACCCGCTCAAAAAACTCTTTAAACAGACTTTTATCTACGGTTTGGCTACGGTATTACCCCGTATGCTTTCGTTTTTATTACTTCCGCTTTATACAGGTGTATTAGCAACGGCTGGATATGGTGAAGTATCAGTGATCTTCGCATGGTTTGCCATTTTCAATGTGTTTTTGGCCTATGGGATGGAAACGGCTTTTTTCCGATTCTACAATGGAGAGGATGACAAAGAGAAGGTCATTTCCACCTCCCTATTATCTATCGTCTTTACTACCTCTTTGTTTGTCATTTTCGCTCTTTTCTTTCAAAATGGTATGGCAGGGGTAGTAGACATCTCGGTATCCTATATTCGATATGCCATTTTTATTTTGGCCTTAGACGCCTTGGTGATTGTTCCTTTTGCCTGGCTCAGAGCAAACGAAAAGCCCATGCGCTATGCCGTGATTAAGATCCTGAATGTTGCCATCAACCTGGGATTAAATATCTTTTTCCTGCTTGTTTTGCCCAAACTAGCACAAAACAGCCCTGATGGTCTGTTAAGCTGGATGTACCGTCCCAACTTTGAGATCTCATACATTTTTATAGCAATGCTCTGTGCAAGTGGAGTAACCTT
>JBFOMC010000130.1:0-5779 GCA_040830565.1 Flavobacteriaceae bacterium | reverse complement strand
CCACGCCACTATATTCGGATAATAAAAAAACGGTCTGGGCTCTTTTTGTGTACCACAACATTACAGAGCAAAAAGAGGTGCAACAAGAACTGGCTAAAGCCCGTGAGACGGAACGAGAGCTCAATGAACTGAAATCTCGTTTTATTTCAATGGCTTCACATGAATTCCGCACCCCTTTAAGTGCTATCCTTTCTTCGGCAATTTTAATAGGAAAACAAAATGAACCCGGGAAAGAGGATAAAAGGTTGAGACATGTGGGTCGTATTAGAGACAATGTGAAAAACCTGGTCGTGATTCTAAATGATTTTCTGTCGCTTAGTAAGTTAGAAGAGGGTAAAGTAAGGGCCAACCCGGAAACCATTGAATTGATCCAGTTTTCAAGATCCCTGGTAGAAGAGATGGAAGCCAGCAGAAAAAAGGGACAGGTCATTTTACTTAAATCAAATGAAGAAACAGTTTCTGCTTTTCTAGATCCAAAGTTGCTGAATCATATCCTGGTCAATCTCCTTTCCAACGCTTGTAAATATTCTGATGAGCATACCAAAATACAATTAGAAATACACTCGCAAGATGGGCGGGTGATCTTTACCATAACAGACCAGGGCATTGGAATTCCTGAGGAAGAACACAAAAATATTTTCGAAAGGTTCTTTCGTGCAAAGAATGTCACAAACATTCAGGGAACCGGACTTGGGCTGCATATTGTCAGGCAATATACCAGGCTTATGGAAGGGGAAGTCAGTTTTGAAAGTCATGACGGAAATGGAAGCACTTTTAAGGTGAATCTGCCACTAAATCTATCGAAAAATGAAGAGAATATTACTGATTGAAGATAATAAGGATGTACGTGAAAATACGGCGGATATTCTGGAATTAGCGGAATATGAGGTAGCCACTGCCGAAAATGGTAGTATTGGAATTGAAAAGGCCAGGTTATTTAAACCAGATCTTGTGGTTTGTGACATTATGATGCCGGAGGTCGATGGGTATGAAGTATTGCGTACACTTTCTAAGGACAGTGAGCTGGCAACGGTGCCTTTCATTTTTCTAACGGCCAAGACCGGAAGAGCCGATATGCGTATGGGAATGAATTTAGGAGCAGATGATTTTTTAACCAAACCTTTCTGTGAGGAGGAACTGCTCGATGCAATTTCTAGTCGACTCAAGAAAAGTGAATTTGTGAAAAATCAGATCGCGCAAAATATAGGAGATCTCAATCGTTTTTTAGAAGAAGCCTCACACTTTGTAGACCTGGAAAGTCTTTCAAAAGGGTATAGCCCTAAAACCTATTTTAAAAAGGACATGATATACTGGGAAGGAGATAATGCCCATTCTCTTTACTTTATTGAAAAAGGAAATGTAAAAACCTACAAAAGTACTGAGGCCGGAAAGGAATTTGTAACCGGCCTCTATGGCCCTGGCGATTTCATTGGACAATTATCTCTCGTCAGTCTATCCGGACGTTATGTGGAAAATGCAGTAGTATTGGAAGATGTTGAGGTTTATGCGGTTCCGAAAACCGACTTCCTCAAATTGTTATATGGGAATGCTAAAGTTTCCAGGCGTTTTATCAATATGATCTCTAACAATCTAATAGACGTGCAAACTCAGTTGGTAGACATGGCTTTCGCCTCGGTAAGGCAAAGGGCTGCCAAAACCCTTTTAGAACTTTATGCGAAGGGAATAATTAAAGATAAGCCACTGTCAGGAATAGGTATTCCGAGAGAAGATTTTGCAGGAATGATAGGTACGGCCACTGAAACCGCTATTAGAACACTATCCGATTTTAAAGATGAAGGACTTATTACTACAGATAGGGGCAGGAGAATTGTTTTACTAAACAAGGAAAAACTGTATCAGGTGGCCGATGCGTAACCCTCCACAACTCCATCACTTATCTACTGAAATTCCCAATAGTTAGTAATTTGATTCCTGGAAATTGAATCAAAAAAAGAAACCGGAACGCCAAAACGCTCCGGTTTCCTAGAAGTTGTTACGCCATCCAATTTCCACTTACACTGACCTTCACCATAACCCATTGCTAGATCTGATAAAAATTCAAACGGGCCAAAGGGTTTTGTAACCACTTCTTATCTTAAAGTTTAGTACTCCCCACAAGCACTAAAACTCTTTAATTCATTTCAAAGAACAACTTCAATCATCAATTGTTAGGCTAAAGTAAGGCTGGAATATTAGAATAAAAATGATCTGGATCAGTTTAAGTGATTTTTTTCAACTTTAACATTCTTTTTAGGAATCGGAGGGCTTAAAGTTACTGTTGCTCAATGATGTAGATCATTGTAGCCAAGAATCCGGAGCAATAATTTAGCGGCTAGGAACTGAGACAGGTTCTTTTATAGACTGATATTAATTAAAAATTTGAAATCATGAAAAGAGTTTTATTTAGCTTGCTTATTATGGGAGTAACAGCCCTGGGATATGCACAAGATGTAAAGACCGAAGAGTTATCGGAGGTGGTAGTTTATGCTGCGAACTATAAATATTTGAACAATGTAAATACACAGGAGGTAGCCTCGATTCCGGTGTCATTGCTGCAGAAAAAAGTGGCTGCTTTTGATCTTAAGAATTCTGATTTTTATCAAGACGATTACGACTTGTACAATATTACCTTTTACATCCCTGAAGGAAAGATATTGGCCGCTTATGACAGCGAAGGTACCTTGCTAAGAACCGCCGAAAAATTTAAGAACATAAATCTGCCAACCGCGGTGAAGGAAGCTGTCCTGGATAGATTTCCTCAGTGGACAATTACCAAGGATATTTACCTGGTGAGGTATCACAATCAAAAAGGGGCATTAAAAAAGTATAAACTCAAATTATCAAATGGGGAAAAAACATTGAGAGTTAAGATAGACGATCAAGGGAATTTTATGTAATAAGGCCTAAGGTTACTAAGTGCCTCTAAAGCGTTAATTGATAGTGCTTTAGGGGTATTTTTTTTAAAAGAGGTAGGTGGCGACCGGCCCGTTGAATTAAATTAAGTGGTATGACTTTCCTCATATTCTTAGAGCTTTATTTCCTTTTACTTTGAACATCAGCAATTAAAGCCATATGCGGTACTTACTTACTCTAATCCTAGTCTTATATCTGTTGTCCTGTGATGAAGGACAGGAGAAGACCTTTCCTAAGAAAATGCAACTTACAGAATCTGTATATGCCTCTGCCACGGTTCAACCGGATAGTCTTTATGAAGTTCATTCTGCCGTAGCAGGAATTCTGGACAGGAACCTGGTAGAAGAAGGTGATCTGGTAAAAAATGGGACGCCCTTGTTGCAGATAATCAATACTACGCCAAAATTAAATACAGAAAATGCCCGATTGGCTTTAGAGTTGGCTCAAAAGAATTACAAAGGCAGCTCGGCAATACTTTACACTCTCGAGGAAGAGATTCGGTCTGCTGAATTGTCATTTCAGAACGATTCCATCAATTACTTCCGACAAAAACGACTTTGGGAACAGCAAATTGGCTCTAAAGTTAGCTTTGAAAGCAAAAAGTTGGCCTACGAACTGGCCAGAAACAACCTGGCACTACTGAAAACAAGATTTAACCAGACGAAGAATGAGCTGGAAACCCAATTGTTTCAAACTCAGAACAACTACCGCACAGCTCAGATCAACACTAAGGATTTTACGGTTAGCAGCAAAATTAACGGGAGGGTTTATGCCCTTTTTAAGGAGGCTGGTGAAATTGTAACTACCATGGAACCACTGGCCCTTGTGGGGAGTCGTTCGGTATTTCTTATTGAAATGCTTGTAGATGAGGTTGATATTGTAAAACTTGCCTTGGACCAAAAGGTATTGATTACCCTAGATGCTTATAATTCTGAAGTATTCTCGGCCAGAGTCAGTAAAATATATCCGAGGAAGGATGAACGTTCTCAGACCTTTAAGGTAGAAGCCACCTTTGAAAATGCACCAGGAACCTTGTATCCCGGCCTGGCAGGAGAGGGAAATATTGTGATTGCCAAAAAGGAAAACATCTTAACCATTCCCAAGGAATATCTCATTGAAGGAAATAAAGTACAGACAAAGGATGGAATGGCCAGTGTTACGATCGGACTTCAGAATTTGGATCGCGTTGAAATCCTGGAAGGTATTAATGAGAACACAGAAATCTTAAAACCCACTCAATGACCAACTGGAAGGTTATATTGAACATCGCCAAGACCCATCTGCTCACCAAAAGGAAATCTACCATCACGGCTGCTTTGGGGGTTACCTTTGGCATAGGCGCTTATATAACCCTGGTCAGTTTCATGACCGGGCTAAACAAAATGTTGGATAGCCTTATTCTAAATCAGACTCCGCACATCCATTTGTATAACGAAATTGAGCCTTCAAAAAATCAGCCAATAGCGCTGTATGACGAATTTAAGGACGCTGTAAACGTGATTCGTTCTGTAAAACCTAAGCAAAGTCAAAAGAAGATCCACAACGGCTTGCCTATTCTGAATTATTTAAAACAGTATGAAAACGTCAAAGGAGTAACGCCACAGTTGCGAGCGCAGATTTTTTACTTATCGGGTTCCATTGAACTCGGTGGTAACCTACTTGGTGTGGATATCATGGAGGAGGCACGGCTCTACAATATGCGCGACTATATTATTGACGGAACTGTGGAGGCCTTAAAGAATACTGAGAATGGTATTCTCTTAGGTTCGGGTCTGGCAGATAAAATGTCTTTAGATCTTGGAGACCGGGTTCAGATCAGTACGGTTAAGGGAGATATTTTTCCATTAAAAATAGTTGGGATCTATCAGAGCGGGATAGCCGACATTGATAACATTCAGAGTTTTTCTAATCTCAAGACCGTACAACGCATCTTGGGAGAACCACAAAACTACCTTACAGATATTAATATAAAGTTGAATGATATGAAAGCGGCCCCTGCAATGGCCAGAAAGCTCGAGAGACAATTTAATGTGAAGGCGACAGACATCAATGAAGCGAACGCCCAGTTTGAGACAGGTTCCAATATCCGAAATCTGATAACCTATGCTGTATCTATTACCTTGCTGATTGTTGCGGGCTTTGGGATCTACAATATTTTAAATATGCTCATTTATGAAAAAATGAAAGACATTGCCATTCTTAAAGCTACTGGCTTTTCGGGCAGGGATGTACAATTGATATTCATGTGTCAGGCCATGATCATCGGTGCCTTAGGGGGAGTTTTAGGATTATTGATCGGCTATTTCCTCTCTAGAGTAATAGATAATGTGGCTTTCGAAACTGAAGCCCTGCCTACTATTACTACCTATCCAATTAACTATAACGTCTGGTACTACATCATCGGGATATCTTTTGCGTTGTTTTCGACTTTCATCGCAGGATGGCTTCCTTCAAACAAGGCAAAACGAATTGATCCTGTGCGGATAATACGGGGCACTTAAGATTATTGTTTATGGAAGGGGTTTTGTCAACAAAAAATATCAACAAACACTTTAGGAAACCGGTAGATTTTCACGTGTTGAAAAATATCAGCTTTGGGGTGGCAAGAGGGGAATTTGCTTCCATCATGGGAAAATCGGGTTCGGGAAAATCTACCTTGCTCTACATCCTTTCTACTATGGATACCGACTATACCGGAGAGTTGTATTTGAACAACGAGTTGGTAACCGGGAAACCCCATCAGGAGCTCTCTTACATTCGGAACAAACATATTGGTTTTGTTTTCCAGTTTCATTATCTCTTGTCAGAATTCAGCGTAATTGAAAATGTAATGCTACCTGCAAAAAAGCTGGCAGAGAAATCTCAT
>JBFOMC010000129.1:0-3716 GCA_040830565.1 Flavobacteriaceae bacterium | reverse complement strand
TCTTCCTCATAAAAATACTCACAGGTACTCCTGTAAAGTCAAAATTTTCTCTTAGTTTGTTTTCCAGAAAACGCTTGTACGGGTCTTTGATATATTGAGGCAGATTGCAAAAGAAAGCAAATTGGGGATAAGGTGTTGGTAATTGAGTGATGTATTTAATTTTGACATATTTCCCTTTATAAGCGGGTGGAGGGGTGTGCTCAATTATAGGTAAAAGCACATCGTTAAGCTGCCGTGTCTTGATCTTTTTGCTACGATTGTGATAAACCTCAACTGCTGTTTCAATGGCTTTAAAAATGCGCTGCTTGTTCAATACCGAAATAAATAATATAGGCACGTCCGTGAAGGGTTCGATGGCTTTTCTGATTTTCTGAGAATATTGTTTAATGGTATTACTTTCCTTATCCTCCACCAGGTCCCATTTGTTTACAAGAATCACTATTCCCTTATGATTTCTATGAGCCAGCCAGAAAATATTTTCTACCTGCCCATCAAAACCTCTGGTAGCGTCTAAAATCAGCAAGCACACATCTGCATGTTCTATGGCCCTAATGGAACGCATGACCGAATAAAATTCCAGATCTTCCTTTACCTTGGCCTTTCTCCGTATTCCAGCAGTATCTACCAGGTTAAATTCAAAGCCAAAGCGATTGTATTTTGTATCAATGCTATCTCTTGTAGTCCCCGCAATATCCGTAACAATGTACCTTTCCTCCCCAATTAGAGCATTGATAAAAGATGACTTGCCAGCATTAGGCCTGCCTACAACGGCGAATCTGGGCAACTCGTCGTCCGTATCCTCACCCTCAGGTAATACTTGGACTAAGGCATCTAACAGCTCTCCCGTTCCACTCCCGTTAATACTCGAAAGAGCGTAATAATCTCCCAGACCCAGGGCGTAAAATTCAACGGCATCTTCAGCCCTTTTAGCATTGTCCACCTTATTTACCACAAGAAAAACAGGCTTGTTTACCCGCCTTAACAACTTGGCCACATCTTCATCCATCCCTGTAATTCCAGTCTCTACGTCTACCATAAAAATTATGGCATCCGCTTCCTCAATAGCCAGCTCTACTTGCTTGTCTATTTCCTGTTCAAAGATATCTTCGCTTCCCAGTACATAGCCGCCTGTATCTATTAGTGAAAATTCCTTTCCATTCCAATCACTCTTGCCATAGTGCCGGTCACGGGTTACCCCACTCGTGGCGTCCACGATGGCTTCCCTTCTTTGAATTAAGCGATTAAAAAAAGTTGATTTTCCTACGTTGGGCCTTCCAACAATGGCAACAATTGCGCCCATAATTAAAAATTAGGCCACAAAGGTAAGAGATTAAAATGAAGTTAGATTATCCGAACCTAAAGAGTGCGGCCTTGCTTGCCCCAGATAAATATTGTTCGCCGGCGCTTCTGGTTCTGGTTACTTTGGCAGGTGCTCCATGCGCCATTGCATAACCTTCAATATCCTTGATAACCAATGATCCTGCACCTACTACGGTATGCTCTCCTACCGCTATGTTTTCAATGACATTTGCCCCTAATGATATTGCGGAATACTTACCCAAACTAAAGTTTCCACCTGTACATACTCCTGAAGCCAAACTTGTGAAATCGGCCATAAAACCATCATGACCAAGTGAAGAATTCGTATTTATTATACAATGATCGGCAATGATGGAGTTGGCATTTACGATCGCGCCAGGGACAATTACGGTGCCTTTGCCAATAGTAACATCTTTACCCACTATGGCGTTGGGATGGATGGTAGAAATAAAATGAAAATCGGGGACAATATTCATGATCTTCTTAACAACCAGACTTCTTGTCCAATTGTCGCCGATAGCAACAATTCCTCCAAATAAATTGAATTTCTCTACTAAATAAGGCAAGTCGTACTCACTACCTAGAATCTCATAACCATTCTGTTTGCGGCCTTTTTTCTTAAAAGAATCGACAAAACCTATTACGTTGTACTTACCTTCCTGTTCCAGGCAATCGAGCACAACACTACCATGACCTGAGGCGCCAATAACAATTACGTTCTTCATAGTTTCGGGGGATATATGCATTTCATCGATAAAATTATGCATTTCATCGATGAAACAAATATAGGAAAAGTATGTCATCAATAAAGCCGTTACTTACTTTTTTCGATGAAATGATCCTTCTAAAACCCCTAAACAATTGATTAATGGCGCTTTAATACAGTTTTTAACAAGAGAATAAATGAAATGTTTTAAAGCTTAGATAACGACAGAGGAAGTCTACAGAATACAAGTACGCAATAAAGCTATTTCCTATCATAGCCAAAGCGTCTGAGTTGTTGCGGATTGCTTCTCCAGTTCTTATTTACCTTAACGTAGAGTTCAAGATATACTTGTTTTCCAAAGAATTTTTCCAAGTCCTTTCTTGCTTCAACCCCAACCTTTTTTAACGCGCTTCCTTTATGACCGATAATAATACCTTTTTGGGTATCTCTTTCTACCATAATTACCGAACGCATCCTAATGATCTTTTCATCCTCGAGAAACTCTTCCGTTTCAATCTCCACTGCGTAAGGGATCTCTTTCTTGTAATTATGAAGGATTTTTTCGCGGATGGTCTCGTTAACAAAGAACCTTTCTGGCCTATCTGTCAGTTGATCTTTTGGAAAGTAAGGAGGAGATTCGGGCAGAAGGCTTATTATACGTTCAAAAACCTCTTTAATATTAAAATTTTCAAGAGCCGACACCGGATGAATCTCCGCCTTAGGCAATTGCTCCTGCCAGTATTGAACCTGATTTTCGAGCATTGTTTGGTCTGCAATATCAATTTTGTTAAGTAGTAATAATACTGGAATCGGGCTACTTTTAATTCGCTCAAAGAACTTTTTATCCTTTAACATCTTCTCCCCTATCTCTACCATATATATGAGTACATCTGCGTCTTCAAAAGCAGATTTCACTGCATCCATCATGCTAGTTTGCAGTTCATAAGCCGGTTTAATTATTCCCGGAGTATCCGATAAGATCAACTGAAAGTCTTCCCCGTTAACTATCCCCAAAATTCTATGCCTGGTGGTTTGGGCTTTTGATGTAATAATAGACAACTTTTCCCCCACAAAGGCATTCATAAGGGTAGATTTCCCCACATTAGGGTTTCCAATAATGTTTACAAAACCCGCCCTATGCTTTTGCATCTCTGAGTTTTTGAAAGTATAGTTTTGCCTCTTTATTTACCTTAGGAGCCAATAGTAATACGGCTATCATATTAGGAATCACCATGAGCGCATAGGACAGATCAATGAGGTTTTTAACAAGTTCCAGGGAGGCTATGGCCGCAAAAACAATCATCACTACAAAGTAAACATTATACAATTTGCCTATTCTGGCATTAGTTAAGAACGATAAACTCTTTACACCGTAATACGAATAGGTGAACAGCGTAGACAATGCAAAGGCCGTTACTATGATCATCAAAAGATCATCTCCAAATCCAAACAGCGTTGTTTCAAAGGCAGATAACGTCATCACAATACCACTGGAATCTTCCAAATAGGCCCCGCTAAGAATGATTACCACTGCGGTAAAGGTACAAACGAGAATGGTATCAATAAACGGACCTAGCATGGCTACTAATCCTTCCTTAACAGGATTGTCTGTCTTAGATTGTCCGTGATACATAGGAGCACTACCCAAACCGGCTTCATTAGAAAACATCGCTCGCTTCACTCCAATGAT
>JBFOMC010000128.1:0-3276 GCA_040830565.1 Flavobacteriaceae bacterium | reverse complement strand
GGTCGTTAGTTATTTAGGATACGAGACCAGTGAAATACCTTTTGAGATAAAAGAGAAGGAAAGCCTGGAAATTAATGCAGGTCTTAGCGCTAAAACCTTAAATGTTGATATTTCCACTTTGCTAAGTGAAAACTCGAAAGAGACCGAGGAGGTTCAAATTTTACCAAAGGAAGAAAAAGAATAAAAACTAGTATTGAGCATAAAAAAATCCGTTGCCATGGGACAACGGATTTTTTTTAGCCATGAGTTTACTCATCAATTCTTTGTAACACTTTTAGTATTTTCTCTATTTATCACTGTTGCAATAGTGTTATTGCTAAACTCCACTTCCTTCATGTTCCCATCGCTCCAAAAAAACCATTTTCCTGTTTTCACGCCGTTGGCGTAAGCCCCTTCAGAGATTTTTATTCCTTCCTCATTATAGCTCACCCAATCTCCATGTAGTTTTCCCTCCAGGTTAAAAGTACCTTGCTGACTTACTTCTCCATTATCATGGTAGTACGTAGCTTCCACAAGATTAGTTTCTTCATTTAGTTTTATTTCTTTTTCCTTTTGTCCAAATACAAAAGTGCTAACCAGACAAAACGACATTAAAACAACATACTTTTTCATGAGAATTCCATTTAGGTAAAATACTAAAGCAAAGATATAAATATTTTAACTTTAAATCAACTTTTAGTTAACATTAAATTTACATTGAAAACGAAGCATTCTTTGATTTATTATGTGGCTGCAATGATTTGAATGAGAAAAACACCATTTCTCCTATTGTAAAACGGCTTTGCCTAACCCATTTCTAGGGTGTTTTTCCAGTTTTCGCTTTTTCTTGGGTGACAGCTGAATTCAAAAGGCAAGATTAAGGTTCCTTTCTTTTATAAGTTTCAATTTTAATCCTTTTTCTAGCAACCTATACTTTGATAACCTTATATTAACACAGCATAAAATTTATAGTGCCATTTTTGTTTTTATTTGATACTTAATGGGGGAAAATATCTATCTGTTCATGATCGTCGCTCTGGCGATTCTGGCTATTGCAGATTTAGTAGTTGGCGTAAGTAATGATGCGGTCAATTTCCTAAATTCCGCGATTGGTTCCAAAGCCATTTCTTTCAGAACCATCATGATCGTCGCCAGTGTGGGTATCGCTTTTGGGGCTATGTCTTCTAGCGGGATGATGGAAGTCGCTCGGAAGGGTATATTTAATCCTGGGGAATTTGTATTTGCAGAGATCATGATCATTTTTATGGCCGTCATGATCACGGATATTTTACTCCTTGATTTTTTTAATACCCTGGGATTACCCACCTCAACTACCGTTTCTATAGTATTTGAACTGTTAGGAGCAGCTGTAGCAGTTTCTATGGTTAAGATCATAGCCGTTGATGGCAGTATTTCTTCCCTCGGTAATTACATAAATACAGACAAGGCCACACAGATCATTATTGGCATCCTGCTTTCGGTGGTCATAGCATTCACCGTCGGAGCTATTGTACAATTCTTTTCTCGTTTGTTTATTTCCTTTCAATTTGAAAAACAGCCCAAATGGATAGGCGCCATTTTTGGTGGCGTCGCCATTACAGCCATCGTTTATTTTATTTTAGTAAAAGGATTAAAAAGCGCAGCCATCCTAAGTGGTTCCGTTAACGAATATATCGCTTTGAACCCCGAGATTTTCCTCTTTGGGAATTTTGTTGTTTGGACCATCTTGTCTTACATCAGCACTACCGTATTTAAATGGAATATTTATAAAATCATTATTATCCTGGGGACATTTGCCTTAGCAATGGCATTTGCCGGCAACGACCTCGTAAACTTTATTGGGGTGCCAATAGCTGCCTTACAGTCGTATGAGGCATGGTCCGGATCTGGTATCCTGGCTACGGACTATACCATGGAAGGACTTTCTGCGGCTGTACAAACAAATACCTGGTTGTTACTGCTCTCCGGAGTGATTATGGTGATTACCCTGTGGTTTTCCTCCAAAGCGAAAAAGGTAGTTAAAACAAGTGTTGATCTCTCCAGGCAAGACGAGGGGGAAGAACGGTTTCAGCCCAATTTTCTCTCCAGATTGATCGTAAAATACTCCATAAAGGCTACAGAGAATTTTGCCAATCTCTTACCTAGATCGGTTCAGGAAAAAATTGACTACAGATTTGAAAAGCCTTATGTATATATTCCCAAAAGCAGGGCCCAGGATTTACCGGCCTTTGACCTTGTAAGAGCCGCCGTGAATCTGATGGTTGCAAGTGTACTGATTTCACTGGCTACTTCAATGAAGCTACCTCTTTCTACAACCTACGTAACCTTTATGGTGGCAATGGGCTCATCTCTTGCTGATAGAGCCTGGGGGCCAGAAAGCGCTGTATACCGTGTTGCTGGCGTACTGAATGTCATTGGAGGATGGTTTTTTACTGCAATAAGTGCTTTTACCGCCGCAGCTGTTATCGCCTATATCATCCATCTTGGAGGCGTGTATGCTGTGGCAGCTTTATTGGTGATAGCCTTCCTGTTAATCGGACGAAACTATCTCTCTCATACCCGTGAAGTAAAGGAGACCAAAATGGAGGAAAAGCTGCAAAAGGCAGAAAGTAAGTCAATTATCGGGTTAATTGATGAAAGTGCAGACAATGTCGCACTTACTATTAAACGGGCAAATAAAATCTATACCTCTTGTATTGAAGGCTTAGCGCGGCATGACGTAGATCGTTTAAAAAAGAGTAAAAAGGGCATCTCTAAATTGGATAATGAAGTAGAAGAGTTGAAGGATAATATTTTCTATTTTATTAAAAACTTGGATGAATCCAGCATAGGAACCAGTAATTTTTATCTCGCTGTTCTAAACTATTTACAAGACATGACTCAATCTTTGGAATATATTTCCAAAGCCAGTTATAAGCATGTAAATAACAATCATAAAAAGCTTAGATTCAATCAAATTAAAGACCTCAAGGAAATGGACCATTCCATGGAATCTTTCTTTTTGGCTATTACAAAAGTTTTTGAAACCAAGGAATATTTAGAGCTTACTCCTCTAATTGTCAATAAACAAGACTTGTTTGATCAGATCAACGAAAAGATAGAAAAACAAGTGGCAAGAACAAGAGCTGATGAATCTAGTCCGAAGAATACGGCTCTTTACTTTAGCCTTTTATCAGAAACCAAGGATCTACTGGTAGCAACTATGAATTTGCTTGAGGCCTACGATCAGCACGCCAATGCTTCCGGAGGTGTTCAAGTCTAACCAAAAGGGTTAATATTCAAGAAATAATACTTCTT
>JBFOMC010000127.1:0-9818 GCA_040830565.1 Flavobacteriaceae bacterium | reverse complement strand
GTCCACCGGGTTTAAGCGCAGCGGTGATCTTAGCTGCAAAGTCGCCATCGAGACAGCCCCCATACAACCAGGTGATCAGGTCCCATTTTTCCGCTCCAAAATCATAGTCATAAAAGCTCGCAATTTCGGTATTAAGGGTTAGTTGTTCTTTCTCCGCCTGGGCCATAGCAAAGGCCACAGCTTCATCAGCTAGATCAAAACCGCTGACCTCCCAGTTATTCCGTGCTAAATAAAGAGCGTTCCTCCCCTGCCCCATGGCTACGCAAAGGGCTTTACCAGGGTTGATGGCTTCGGTGGTCTGTTTGAGTAAATTATTTACTTCTTTATTAAAGGTATAGGTAGAATCACTAACAAGGCTACGGTTCCAGCGCTTACGTATTCGCTCATTCCGTTCTTTAATTTCATCTGTTGTTTGAGCAACTATTAGAGAACACGAGAAGACTAGCAAAATCACAAATATTGAATATTGACGCATAACCTTAATTTTTGAAGTATGAAATTCTTAATAAATGAAGAGGGATTTAATCCTTAAGATAATGATTTTATCTGGTTGCTCAGTTTTGCAGCTGCTTGGTACTAAAGCCTGAGACTGTGAAAAACAGTATTTATAAAATTAAATCATAGTAACCATTATGGATCGAAGGATCTTGGCCTACTTTAAAGCTTATCTGTATCTCTATCAGTTAAATTCTCAAACTTTGAAAGAATAGTACTAAAAAGTTGTAAATAAATTCGTATAAGAAGCTGATTTTTCTTATATTTATCTCCACACCTCACCTTTTTTTAATTCTCCATCCCCCAGGATTGATAGCAAAATAGTAAGTAGTTCCCTCTTTTTTATAGCTGGAATTGGCTGTTAACATCAGTTTGAACAGTTAGGTTGATGTCCCCGGTTTTCAATCCAATTGCTCATGATTAAATGGCAGTACACTTCTACGCCTAGACCGATCTGTAAACCTTTAGGAAAAATTCCTATGGGCAACACTGCACAGCCATTTTAGCGCTTCATTATTTATAACTAAACCAATCTAAATTAATTACAATGACTCAAATTAGTAATGCCGATACTTTCGGCCCTACCCTTACGCACTTAAGGAAAACCATGAGAGACTTTGGGCCTTTGGTAAAGCCCATTGACGGCATGACGGAACTTGTTACCGATATCGATGATATTCTCCTTTCCATTGGTGATTTAATTACCGCTGCCGACGATATTGACGATATCATTATTATCCTCGGAGAAGTACTGGAATTTCTTGATCCAATCCCAATTGTTGGCGAGATTGCAGAGGTGATTTCTGCTACCACAGTAGATATTGGTGAGACCCTGAAAGATGCAATAAGCACGGCAAAAGACATAAACAATGAAACCATAAAGCCTGTGGCAAAGGTGCTGGGTGATGTAAAAACCGGCCTTAATGACGTTCGTAAAGTTGTTGTGGACATAAGTCAGAAAGCTCCTGGCTATATCAACACAATAGAGATTCTACACTACCTCTCAGAGATTGCAGAACCCTTGACGGAAGTACTAAAAGGTACAGATTCGGCAGATAAACTGCATAGCCTCCTGGCAACTTTTAACAAGGTACAGAAAGATTTAGGAGAGGTTCTGGATAAACTTAACCCGGTTTTAACCGGGGTAGATGACGGGGTTAAAGCGCTCACCAAAGTGCTAAATGAGATCCAAAAGGCTATGGGCGATGATGTGACCAAGGTACTCAATGGGATCAAAGATGCGGCTACCCACTTAAAGCCGATCAGCGATGGATTTCATAGGGTCGAAGAAGCCATTAAACCGCTTGCGTGGGTCTTGGATGCCCTGGCATGTATATTCGATACCATTCTCAAGCCAATAATTGATGCTATTCTGGATGCCACCGGCCTAAACGTTCTTGTACAAGATGCTGAAAATGCCATTTTCAAAAAGCTACACATAGGCCCGGTAATGAAAATGGCAGACGGGAACATTAGTGAGAAAAAAGTATCCGGGGCTAGCGGTTCTGTTAGTTCCACCAAAGGAGTTGACGCCAACCGCTTATGGGACGCAGCCGAATCGGCATTAGGCCATTATCGTTCCGGGAAGGATGGAGGAACCAAAGCTGCCATATGGGGTCTTATAGGTGCTATTACCAATACCGCTATAGATCCCAATAAACCATCTATACCTCCTCCTTTTAATCCCCCAAAAACTCCTCCACTTAGTCCGGCGGCAATAGGAGACAATAATAATATGAATACAACTTTTTTATATACACCCAGAAAAACCGCTACTATAGACGCAAGGATAATTTCTAAGCTAAAAAACCCGCCAGTCAGAGTATACACACATTCGTTACAATCGTTGCTCGCATCCAAGGGATCATCTTCTATTAACAAACTGCCAAAGGTAAATCCAAAAGAATGGCCTAAAACTGCAGCCTTAATTGACAGTATTGGCGTTCTGGTCAAGAATTTAGATTTGCTATCTCCTGCGGCGGCAAAATTTGAAGGAGCTCTCGGGGCATTTAAAGCGTCGTTTTCTTTACCCACCACTTTCTCGCATCAGGTTACTGATCTTTCTTCTTTAATTAACGATTCTGTAGACATTCTGGACTTCTTCGAATCGCTTAACATAAATTTTGTTACGGATTTGGTAAGGCCTTTTGATGATATTGCCCATGATCAAAAAACCAAAATGGGCCAGCTAACCAAGGAAATTCCGGCACTCAAATCTACAATGTCTACTTTGGAGATGACTTCCAGAAACATTATTAAAAGTATTCCAAAGACTAAATTCATTGATCAAGCTATTCGTAGGATTGAAGGCTGGAGCATGAGTATTACTCAAACAGTTCAATTGGTTAATAAAGCAAGAGAAGAAGACGCAAAAAAGGGGAACAAGCAGAAGGCAGCCATTGATGCTTTCGCAAGTCAGGTGGAAACTATTTCTTCCACCCTTCAATCCAAGGTTGCGACTATTTCTTCAGATGCAAAGGCCTCATCCAAATCAATTGCAGCTCTGCAAGCTGCCTTAGATAATTATACTAAAAACCTTGAGGAGATCACAAAGCACAGCAACCTAATTTCAAACAAGGCCTTGCCCGTGGCAGATCAGGCAGCACATATTCTTGGGGTAGTGAATAGTATTATTGATCCCTTATCCGGACTTCTACAGGCGGAAAATTGCGTAGATGCCAATGCTCCTCTCAAGAAATATTCGGCAACGGCAATAGCCTTATTAAATGACGCCGGAAAGGCAGCCGCCACTGCTCAACCAAAGGCTTTTGTAGAGTTTGCTGAAAAATTAGCCGAAAAGGAACTTCCTCTAACGGCTATGGCCGAGGCCGTTCAAACCGCTGCCAATTCACTGACAACCAATACCATTGCTCCCTTTAAAAATAACTCTTCTAATTTGATTGATAGACTTGATAATTTGAGCAAAGAATTGGTGCAAAGTAAGTCATATACGGTCACCATTACCACGAGACAGGGCCATTCCAAGAAAATCACGGTTAACAACGATTTTTTCACTCAGGATTTGCTCACAAAGGCAAATAATATCATTAACGCGCTGGGTTATGAAACCCAGACCGTATAAACCTAATATTAACCCATTAAAAATTTTTAATAATGAACGAAGAATGTATTTCACCAACACGAATTGAGGCTTTTACCGACTTTATAGCGGGTGTAAAAGTAAGCTCGGAGGCGACAGAGGGAGCTCCCGAATCATGCAAGGCAGACTTACCAGCAGAACAAAAAAAAGAATGTCAGAGTTTCACCACCTGGACACAATATACTGCTTCAGCAGCCGGGGCAGTAGGAACAATTGCTACGGTAGTTGCAAAGACGGTTCATGATAAGAAGATCGAAACTAAGATCATTGATGGTTTGGAGGCACTTTACGATGCACTTAGCGGAGTAAATGAGCAATTTCTTCAAGCTATTGTAGATATTAATGCGGGTAAAAAATATGATCCTTTACCTGAGCCAGACCCAATTCCTCCTTTCCCGGATCCGGAAGGAAAAGATTGGGGGCAATTATTAGAAGAGGTATGGAATACCATAAAACCCTGGATGGAAAAAGAGATTGGTAAAGTAGCTGACGAAAGACCAGGCTCTCCCTGGATTAAAATTCTGGAAGGTCTGGTACAGTCCTCACAAAAGATCATTGATGATCTGAAGAAGATGTTGGACAAGGCTCCGGGATAAAAACGCTTTCAAATCCTTTAGCAAAGGAATCACATTTACCAGACATTTTATCCAAACTCAACGAGCAGCTCGTCCTTTTTAAAACAAAAAAAGTATGAGCTGCTTTATCAGTTATTCAGTACAGTACTGTAAAGTGTAACTTCTTATGATGTAGGTATCTCTAACAAACCCAAAATTAAACTAACTACAATGCGATTTGTAAATTTTATCAAGTTGATTACCACAATAGCCGAAAATGCAGCAAAATATAGGCAAATGAGGGATTTCTCGTTACTTAATTTTAAAGATGGTTGGGAAATTTGGCTCCAATGCGAAGCGTATTTCTCATTGCCCAACTCCAAACAATATGAATATGATCGCGGTACTCAATATCCTTATCCGTATAACAAGCAAAAATGCGATTTTTTAATCACCCGTAACGGGGTTAACCTTTGGTTAGAGGCTAAAGTTCTTTTAAGAGAAGATATCAGGAGTTTAGTGAAGAGGTTTATTTCCGACCTTACAAAAATTGATGCGATAGACTTGAACGGTGATACTAATTCTATCGGTGCCTTTGCTGTTGCTCCACTAATGGGAGAAGATTTATTTACACAAGATATCAAGGATCTTTTTAGAGATACATCTCCGGTCGATATCGATAAGATCGAATATTTGGCTGTACAGCCTAATTTGCCAATAAAAAAGGGAAAGTATAATAGTACCCCCGAATTGACAAAGGGTGATATTATTATTCTTTACTACGTAAGACTTTAAAATACTTTTTTAATTCTATTACTTATTACAGCTTATGAGTAATGAATAAATTGAAGAGGAATTTAGTCCATACCAGGCAGTGACTTTACACAGGCTTGGGTAAGTATATCCATAGCCCTCAAGTATTTTGTTTTATATATTTATAGGATGAGGCTTCATCCCAGGTATCGCAGATATTTAAGGCAATCGTTGGCATTCGGGCTTATTTGGCTGGCCTTTTCATTTGTCTATGTCTTCATTGAAGCTGGACTTTTGGGCTCGCTTGACACTTACCCGAGTACGGGAAATAAATATAGTTTTGAAACTTCTCTAATTTATACCTGTATTGGTGGCTTTTTAATGGGTTTTGTGCAAGGCTGGATAGAAGTGACATGGCTCAAAAAACAGCTGACTAAATACCCTTTCTGGCTGAAGTTTTTGCTTAAGAGTTTGTTTTACCTCCTCTTATTGATCACTTTCCTGGCTTCCTTAACCCTTCTTATTAATGCTCAACGTTTTGGCGCATCAGTATTTGATCCTCTTGTTATTGATAGCTTGTGGCAGTTTATCAGCAGGTTTGCTTTCTGGAGTGTCATCATTTATGCAGGTACTGCATTAGAAGTGGCTCTTTTTTATTCTGAAATGAGTGAATATATCGGGGAAGGAGTTCTTTATAATTATTCTTTTGGCAAATACCATAGTCCCAAGGAGGAAACCAGAATTTTTATGTTCCTGGATATGAAGTCATCTACAACAATTGCAGAGAAGATGGGACATCGAAAATACTTCGATCTAATAAGCGCATGTTATTCGGATATGACCGATCCCATTCTGGAATGTTCTGGAGAAATTTATCAATATGTGGGCGACGAAATCGTGATTTCGTGGCCAGAAAGAGAAGGTAAATATGACAACAATTGCATAAAATGCCTGGTCAAAATCTATGAGATTTTTAGAAAAAGAAAAGAGTATTATCAGAAAAACTTCGGCTTGGTACCAGAGTTCAAAGCCGGATTTCATATTGGGAGAGTAACTACAGGAGAAATTGGTAAAATAAAAAAAGATATTATCTACACCGGAGACGTATTGAATACGACTGCTCGCATTCAGGCACAATGTAACACTTATGATACAAAAGCCTTGATTTCGGGCTCGCTTTTAGACCAATTAAAGAAAGAACCGCATTTGACTTATAACAAAATTGGGAATTTATTACTTCGCGGTAAGACCGAATCCATAGAGCTTTTCAGTATTACTTTTGGTATTGACTAGGAGGCCATCACGGAATTCCTATAAAGTTATCGACTAAAATCTTTAACTGGTCTTACCTGGAACTGCCGACTCTCTACATGTTTGTTGTAGTGGTAAGAGGTATTACCATCCCAAAATCTTATAAGTCGGGCTTGAAATTCATCGTAATCCGTGGCACTCCAATACAATTCGCTAGAGAATTCGCCCCTATTGGTCGCTCCCGGCCCAATGGTTTTATACATAGTTTCCAATTCCTCAAAAGTGGGCAGCCTCCAACCTTCTCCAAGTTGCTCATGGATCTTTGCTGCCCGCTGCCAGGGCATTAGCCCTGCATCTTCTGTATGTGCTATTATTCCAGTTTTACCATTATTTTCAATTGAAAACACGATCCCCCCTTCATAAATATCGCCTACCTCAAGCGAGGGTAAGACGATTGCCGTATTCTCTCCATCGGTTTGGGGTTGCTCTGTAGGTTGGGGTGCTATAGTTTCTTCCGTGGTACTGGTAGGCGGAGTGGTCGTCGGTGTTTCCGAATCCGTGCCCGTACTTGAAAAAAACCATACTCCAAGAATAACTAACAATAGTATTATTGATCCAAAGAGCAGCTTTCTATTAGGCATACTTGCTTTTCCCAGAGGTTTTTCTGCGACTGCTTCGTCATTTTCAAGTCTGGAATGTGTTGGACTATGTTGTCGGGTAGACTCCTCATTTTCAGAGGTTTCTCTGTTTTGTTGTTTGCGCTCTTTTCGTCTTCGGGCTTCTTCTGCGGCTTCTTTGATCTTTTGTTCTTTTGCCGCCCTCCTTTTAGCCTCTGAGGCTTCTTTTTTCCGTCTTCTTTCTTCCACTCTTCTTTGAGCCGCTAGTTCTCTTTCGCGGATTCTTTTCTTCTCTTCCTCCTCTTCGTTATAGTATTGTTCAGCAACACCACTATTAGCCGATGTCGCCACCTCCTCTAAAATCCTTCTTTCTTTTTCGGCTCTTCTTTTGGCCATCGCCTCCTCCCAGAGCTTATCTTCTTCTTCTCTACGCCTTGCAGATTCCTCCGCCTGCTCCTTTATTCTCTTTGCCACCTCTGCCCTTCTTTTGGCTTCCGCCTCCCTCCAGCGTCTGTGCTTTTCTTCTTCAGACAGCTCCTCCACAGCAGGCATCTCCTCTAAGGCCGCTGCCTTTTCTTCATCACTAAAACTCAAAGCAATTTGGTTTTCTTCCTCCGGGTCGGTTGATAGCTTCTCTGCACATGTTCTAATCGCCTCGTATAAACCCTCTGCAACACTTTCATAGGCCTGCTCCGGTGATTCCCAATCTAACACGGGCTTTTGAGCTTCGGGCAACACAGTCAATTCCCTCAGATTAAATACGTAGTCTATAAATTTCAGATCAGTGTCCCACTTGCAAGGTTTCAGGATTACAGGAACAACTAAGGATTTATTTTCCTTATGCCTGTCAATGATGGTCTTAAACTCCGTCTTCCTGATAAATTTCGAATTCAGGAAATCATTGCTCATTAAAACAAGAAATAGATCTGCATGATGTATGCGTGATTCAAAATAGGTCTTCCCGGCCTGTTTTGGATTAATAGGATCCTCATGCCAAATAGATACGTTGAGATCTTGGATCTTAGGATCTAAGCGCTGTAAAAGATGGGGCTTTATATCTTTATCTTCCCAGGTGTAGAGTACTAGTATATTTATCTTACGACTCATTTCGTCTACAAATTGGCAGTCAGAAGATGAAAACGGCTTTTAGCAAAGAAAGGTTCTATTTTCATTTTTTAACTTCTTCTGCGACAGACTAATATAAGGATTGATAACCGAAGTACGAAATACAAGACAAGAAACTGACGGAATGAAAGATTAAGAATTGAGTTCTGATTCCTGTTCACCGTTCATTTTCTTATTCACCGCAAGGGACACATAGGTGGCGCAATGAGCGTTAAGGAATTAGAAGAATAGAGGGTCTGATCAAACGTTGTTATTGATAATTGGTAATTGTTTATTGTACCCTGTTTACCAAATACTGTTCACTAAATACCGTTTACTGATCACTACCTACCAGTCCTATTAAGCTGAGTGTTTAGGAGTACAGCAAGTCCGGAGTATTCCTAATTATTAGCCAGATATATTGGGACCAAAAGCAGCGTATCCATATACATATGGGCAAAAACAAGAATCCAAAGTCTTTTCTTTAGTTTGATATAAGCTATCCCCATAGCCAAGCCCATAAAGCCGGTTTGAACCATTCCCGTCAGGCCCCATTCATAATGGATAAGGCCAAATAAAATGGCACTGAGCATTACGGCAATGGTATTCCCGTATTTAAAGTTCGATGACATTTCTGAAAAACGATTGATCAAAAACGCCCGGTAAATTACTTCTTCCCCAAAAGAAGAAATAAAATACACCCCTAATAGTGACAATAGAAGACCTCCAAGGTTGTCCTTCAGAAAATCATATCTACTAAAATCCGCACTTTCAGGCATCCCGACGATGTTTGCCATAAGCACTGATCCAAATACGTAGCAGCTAATTGCAAATACAAAAACCAACAGAGACAATCCGAACATTTTTGATGCCTGTTTGGAACCAAACCGCCCAAATGTTAATCCAAAATCCTTCCAGGATTGACCTCTGATTTTCATACTTGTCCATATCAATGCCAGCATAAGCAAATTCGCGGTCCAAACGATCCCGAAACTTCTAATCAGATCGTCTCCAACCCATGATCTTGTCAACTTAATCAAGAGGAAGGCAGGAAGAAGTACTAGCAATACCTCTGCCAAATTATAAATCCAACTACGGCTATGAGCTCTGTTATTTTTCGTATCTGCGAACATGATATTTTAACTTTAAGTGAGTTCCAAAACTATAGCGGACAGAAATAAAAATCGACCGTCTTCAGGAAGGCGGACTAATTAATTCAGCAATGCTAAGAGAAAAATCAGAAGACGAGATTCTTTGTATTACGGCCTAGGGTATTCATCAAGGTTAGCAGGCCGTAATTTCAAACACTTGCAAGCTTCTTAACGAAATGTTCGTGTTCCTACTTACTTAGACTTCTTTTGTACTGGCTTGGGGTAAGGCCCATAAGTTTCTTGAATTCCTTGTTGAAAGAAGATTTCGAATTGAAACCGGAGTGATACATGGCTTCCAGGATGGTCATTTTCTGGTCTGGTCCCTGCAGTATTCTTTTGACTTCTTCGCAACGAGAGGTATTGATGAAATCGAAGAAATTCTGACCGAACCCCTGGTTGATCACTTGTGAGAGTAACTTAGTACTAATGCCAAGCTCATCGGCCAAATCTTTACTATTAAGATCTGGGTTCAGGTACATTTGATCGGTTTGCATGAGCCTTGTTAGTTGTTTTTTGTAATTCTCAAGTGCTCCGGAACTTAAATTAGACATCGCATATTTTGTGACTTCTTCTTTGGTAATTCCAGAAAATATGGCAGGTTGATTTAGTGCTTTCACCAGAACGAGATTGATAAAGAAAAAAGAAATAAGCAGCAATATCATCACAGTGACATAAAGGAAGTTAAGATTTCCGAAAACCGGTGTCAGATTATGGATCATTGCTACTATGGTAATCCCAAAAAAGGCACGGATCATAAAATATAACCAGTTCAGATTAATACCTTCTATACTTG
>JBFOMC010000126.1:0-12339 GCA_040830565.1 Flavobacteriaceae bacterium | reverse complement strand
GGGTACCAAATTTAGCTCCTGCCTCTCCCTGAATAATAGTTTCGCCCTCATAGTTAGATTCTCTTATCCCTGGTGTCGGAGCAAACCCTCGCTGTTGAGGCCAGAAAAAACCTTTGGAAAAATTAGCATACAGATTTGTAGACTCTGTGAGTTCGTAAAGACCTGCCAATGACAGTGCCCAGTCTGTGGCATTGATTTCTGCAGTAGTAAAACTTCCGTCCGCAAAACTTACATTCCTGAGTTCAGGGGTCAATTCCGGATCGGAATACACCTCGGTCTCCTCAATAGCTCCGTTATTGAATGTTCCTGTAGTTGATTCAATTCTAAGACCAACGTCAAAACGCCATCTGTCAAAAATCATTTCATCCGTAAGGTAGAAGGCCGTTCTACTTTGAGAAAGAAAGCGGTTAGAGGTCATACCAATTCTGTTATAAAGACCTCCGTCAGAATAAATAACATTTGCACCCGCTCCATCTGTATAACTTAAGTTCACTAGTCTGGGATTATTGTTAAACTCAGACAAGACGCGATATTGGTAATTTACGTCCTCCGCGTCTGTCCGTGCCATGTAGGAGCCTAGGGTAAAGGTATGATTACCATCTGCCGTGTTGAATATTAGGTTGGCCTCCCCGGAATAGTCGGTCATTGGCCTAAGTCGATCTACGTGCAAGTTTTCTACCACAAGATCACTTCCATTTATTTGCTCTCCGCTACCTCCTTGATAGGTAGCATTGAAACCTGTATTCCCTGGCGCCACCTGGGCCACATAGTTAGAAAGGGTAAGTGGATTCCCAAAGTTTCCGTTCCCTCCTACATAAAGGGCAAAATTGTGTTCATAATTGGCGTAACGGATTTTGGATTTAAACCTGAGATTATCACTAAAGTTGTACGTGAAATCTCCCATTAAAAATCCTCCTTTTGCGGAAACGCCATCTTCGATGGGACTTTTATAGACACCTCCAGTGGTCAAAAATGAGGTCTCGGCAAGCTCTCCGGACAGTAGTTGTTCAACATCATCTCCGTCATTCCCTGCAATGCGTTCTCTTGAATCCCCACTTAGGGGTAAATGCAAGAATAATTGTACCTTATCATCTATGTATTGGCCATGTATGGTAAAGGTTCCATTTTCAAAGCGTTTTTTAATGTTCCCCCTAAACTGGACCCCTCTTGTGGGCAATCCTGTTTCGATGGGTCCGTCATCTTTCCTGACAAAGCCGGTAAAGGCGTAGAAGGTATTTGAATCTTCACCGCCAAGTCTACCGCCCGTATAGAAATCCGTTTTTAAACGTCCTCTACTACCCCACTCAACGTGGATAATGTTTCCTGCATTCGTATCTCCGGTCTTACTTGTGTAGTTTATTAGTCCGGCTACAGAACCCGCTCCATAAAGTACGGCGGCACCACCTCTCACAAATTCAACACCTTTAAAGCCAATATCTGGTCTGGCGTATACGTCATGAGCGGATGAATTGAGTCCGAAGGTACTCATCAAGGGCATTCCGTCATATTGTAAGGGATTAAATACATACTGCCCTCCAGAAGGCAAACCTCTAACGAAGAGGTTAGTGGCTGTTTCACCACCGCCACCTTCTGCAGTGATCCCGGGAACATCTCTAAGAATATCCGCCTGGCTATTTGCAGAAAGTTTGGTGATCTCGGCTATCTTTTTAGAGCTAATGGATAATGGTGCTTGTTTCTGTGATCTAAAGGTACTGGAAGCAGATAGTACAACCTCATCTAATTGTTGTCCACTTTCTTGAAGTACAAACGCTAATGCAATAGGTGATCCATTTAGGTCTACCACCTGTTCCGCCGTGGTATATCCAATAAAGGAAACCCGAATAGTCTGAGTACCGGAAAGGCTTGTGGAAAGCAGGAAGTTTCCATCAAAATCGGTGGTAGTTCCTTCGGTAGTGCCCATAATGATAACATTGGCACCTAAAACAGGAATACCCGATGCATCTTTAACATTACCTGAAATTTCTGATTGTGCGTGGGTCGTACCTAGAAAGGTAAGACCGAGTACCGCAAAAAGAATTTTTTTCATGATCAAATAGGTTATTAGTGAATAATATCTAGAGTTTTCTTAAATTTTGTTAAATCTTTGGTTAAAATTATTGGAATGTCATTATCGAATAACAAAAAAATTGCGAAATACTAACGCAAACGATTGCGGAAACGTTTTCAATAATTTTGAATTATTCGCTATTAGGTTTTTTTACATTTGTGGCCATGGCAAAAAGACAAAATATCACCCTTAAGGGTCTGGCTCAGGAATTGGAGCTTTCCATATCCACAGTTTCTCGAGCGTTGAACGATCATCCTGATATTAGCAGCGAAACAAAATTGAAAGTTCAAAAACTTGCCAAAGAATTGAATTATGTCCCTAATCTGTTCGCCAAAGGTTTCAGGACGCATAGAACCCATATTCTTGGTGTAGTGGTACCTAACATTTCCCATTATTTCACTTCGACAATTTTAAAAGGGATTTTGCACGAAGGTGAAAACCTCGGATATCGGATCATTATATCGGAATCAAATAATGACGAAAAAAAACAAGCTGAAATGTTGAGGACCATGATTCAATTTGGTGTAGATGGGATTCTATTGGCCCTGGCCCGGCGTACTAAATCTATTGACGATGTTCTCAAAATTTTGAACCGGGTACCCCTGGTACTTTTTGATAAAGTTTCTGGCAAAATTCCATGTACACAGGTAGTGATTAATGAGGAGGAAGCTGCCTACAATGCCGTTGAACATTTAATTAATACGGGAAAGCGTAGAATAGCCATAATCAAGGAAACTGAGAACTCTTACAATTCTGAAAAGCGATTCGCAGGGTACCTTAAGGCTTTAAAGGAATATGAACTTCCTATAGACGAAAAAATCATTCTCAGTACAGAAGATATTTCTTTGGAAAAAGGCAGGGCAATGGCAAATATTCTCTTAAGCCTTAAAAAAAGACCGGATGCCGTATTCGCTATCACAGATAGTGCTGCCATTGGGGTAATAAAAGCATTAAATAAATTCAAGGTGGCTATCCCTGATGAAATTGCAGTGGTGGGATTCAGTAATTCGAAGAGTTCTACTATTATTAATCCGGCATTGTCTACAGTGGATCAACCTGGGGATAAAATTGGAAGAACGGCTATAAAGTATCTCATAGATGAAATTGAGAATCCGAAAGAAACGCTGATCACCAAGACCATTGAGGTAAGAACCAGTCTGATTGTGAGGGACTCATCGTTTAACTAAATTCCTGAAGTACATTTTTGAAAAGGGGATTTAGAACTTAACCCTGTTCTTAGTATTTTTGATTACTGATAAATACGTATTCCGGTGAGAACAAACAAGACCACATTGATAAAGGGAGTTAAATACCTGGCGTTTACCGTGATCTTAATGTTTCTGGCGCCTGGGACGGTATATCAGGCTTTTAAAAATCAGGAAAATCCGCTTTTTTGGCCCGTCCTTATTATAGGTTTCATCCTGGCCCTGGGAGCAATATCCCTGGGATTTTACAGCATTAAAATACTTATGGAGGCCTTTTTCGGAAAGAAAAAGTCTTCCTGATCTCAAATGCTAAAGGGTGTCCCAACTGTACCATCCAAGGCTTTCTCTTACATATTATATGGCTAAAAATCCCCTATTTATAAATTGCCAGCATCAAAGCAAGGTATTATCTTTGCGCACTTATAGACCAGGCATCGGGTATGATAAAAATTACACTTCCAGACGGATCGGTAAAGGAATTTCCAAAAGGTAGCACACCTATGGATGTGGCCAAGAGTATAAGTGAAGGTTTGGCCAGGAATGTTATTTCTGCATCATTTAATGGAACGACAGTAGAAAGTGTTACAGCGCTTAACGAAGACGGCAAACTGGTTTTGTATACCTGGTCTGACGAAGAGGGTAAGAGAGCCTTTTGGCATTCTACCTCCCACGTGGTAGCCCAGGCCTTGGAAGAATTATATCCCGGGATAAAGCTTACCATAGGGCCGGCAATCGAAAATGGTTTCTATTACGATGTCGATTTTGGTGACCAAAGCATCTCTGAAAAGGACTTTCCGGAAATCGAAAAGAAAGCTTTGGAAATCGCCAGAGGCAAGCATGATTTTAAAATGCGTTCGGTATCGAAGCGAGATGCGCTTGATTTTTACAAATCGCAGGGAAATGAGTTCAAAGTTGAGCTCATAGAAAACCTTGAAGACGGAAACATCACCTTTTGCGACCATGATACCTTTACAGATCTCTGTAGAGGAGGACATATCCCCAATACCGGAATTATTAAGGCTATCAAAATTCTTAACGTAGCCGGGGCGTATTGGAGAGGAGATGAGAACAAGCCGCAGTTGACCAGGGTTTACGGTATTTCCTTTCCTAAGCAAAAAGACTTAACGGCCTACCTGGAACTTTTAGAAGAAGCTAAAAAGCGAGATCACAGGAAACTGGGAAAAGAGTTAGAGCTTTTTACATTTTCCAGAAAGGTGGGGCAAGGCTTGCCGTTGTGGCTACCCAAAGGAGCTGCTCTAAGAGAGCGTTTGGAACAATTCCTAAAAAAGGCACAGAAAAAGGCCGGCTATGAGATGGTGGTTTCTCCTCATATCGGACAAAAAGAACTTTATGTTACCTCCGGGCATTATGCAAAATATGGAGAAGATAGCTTTCAACCGATTCATACCCCGAAGGACGAAGAAGAATTTTTGCTAAAGCCAATGAATTGCCCGCATCATTGTGAAATTTATAATTCGAAACCCTTTAGCTACCGCGAGTTACCTAAGCGTTATGCTGAATTTGGTACCGTATATCGTTATGAACAAAGTGGAGAACTTCACGGACTTACCAGGGTTAGAGGCTTTACTCAGGACGACGCCCATATTTTTTGCACTCCTGAACAATTAAATGAGGAATTTAAAGCTGTTATTGATCTATCGCTTTATGTCCTGAATTCTCTCGGTTTTGATGACTTCAAAGCCCAGGTTTCGGTAAGGGATTTGGAACAGCCGGAAAAGTATATCGGAGAACCGGAGAATTGGGATAAGGCAGAACAGGCAATTATTAATGCTGCCAGGGAAAAGGAGCTTAATTTTGTGATTGAAGAAGGGGAGGCCGCATTCTATGGGCCAAAGCTAGATTTTATGGTGAAAGATGCCCTTGGTCGCAATTGGCAACTGGGTACCATTCAGGTAGATTATAACCTCCCGGAACGTTTTGATCTCACTTATAAGGGTAGTGATAATGAGCTACACAGGCCGGTAATGATCCATAGAGCTCCTTTTGGTAGTATGGAACGATTTATAGCTTTATTATTAGAACATACCGGAGGTAACTTTCCACTTTGGCTAATTCCAGACCAGGCTATAGTGCTGCCGGTTAGCGAGAAGCATGAAAAATATGCTGAAAAAGTTTTAAATTCACTAGAAAATCACGAAATTCGCGCCCTCGTTGATAAAAGGAACGAAACGGTGGGGAAGAAGATACGGGAAGCAGAAATGAACAAGATACCATTTATGCTTATCGTAGGTGAGAATGAAGAAGCCGAAGGATCTATATCGGTCCGTAGGCATGGCGGTGAAGATTTAGGTGCTATCGGTATAGCGGAGTTTGCCGACTTGGTCGAAAAGGAAATAAGTAGTACCTTAAAGTCGTTTTAAATTTTTAGTCAGCGTTTAATTAAAAAGTAGTAGTCATAGCAATACGAAGAAGATTTAGGCCCCAACCCAGGAGGGAAAATAAGAACCCTCATAACATTAATGAAAAGATTACGGCTACCGAGGTACGCCTGGTGGGCGATAATGTTGAAATAGGCATATATCCTATTGCAGCAGCCATGGAAAAGGCAAATGATTTGGGATTGGACTTAGTGGAAATATCACCCAAGGCCAGTCCTCCGGTTTGCAAGATCATTGACTATAAAAAGTTTCTTTACGAACAAAAAAAGAGAGAAAAGGCCATGAAGGCCAAAGCCTCTAAAGTTGTTATCAAAGAAATACGATTTGGTCCCAATACGGATGATCATGATTATGAATTTAAAAAGAAACACGCTGAAAAGTTCTTGAAAGATGGCGCGAAGTTAAAGGCCTATGTTTTTTTTAAAGGACGATCTATAGTGTATAAAGATAAAGGTGAGATCTTATTGTTGAGACTCGCCCAGGAATTAGAGGACTATGGTAAAGTAGAACAAATGCCCAAATTAGAAGGCAAAAGAATGACCATGTTCCTGGCTCCTAAAACTAAAAAGTAAACAATAACGAAATAGGAAGTAATGCCTAAGATGAAAACCAAATCTAGTGCCAAAAAGCGTTTTAAGCTTACCGGTACTGGAAAGATTAAAAGAAAGCACGCTTTTAAAAGTCATATTCTTACAAAGAAGTCTAAAAAGCGTAAGCTAAGATTAACACACTCCACGTTGGTGCACGATTCTGACGTTGGGAGTATTAAGGAACAATTGCGTTTAAAGTAGTTGTTCTTCGGTAGAATATTAACCATGGAGTTGGGCTTTAAAGAATTTCGGTTTTCGAAATCGCCTACTACAAAAAATCATTAAAAATGCCAAGATCAGTAAATTCAGTTGCTTCAAGAGCTAGGAGAAAAAAAGTGATGAAGCAAGCCAAAGGTTACTTTGGAAGACGAAAAAACGTCTGGACAGTAGCCAAAAATGCGGTTGAAAAAGCAATGACTTATGCTTACAGGGACCGCAGAAACAAGAAAAGAAATTTCCGTTCATTGTGGATTACAAGAATTAACGCTGGTGCAAGACAGCACGGAATGTCCTATTCGCAATTTATGGGGAAGGTGAAAGCCAACAACATAGAACTTAATAGAAAGGTTCTTGCAGATTTGGCAATGAATCACCCAGATGCTTTTAAGGCAATAGCCGATAAGATAAAATAGCATTAATACAGTGTACAAATAAAAAGCCCGTTCTAGCGAACGGGCTTTTTTATGGTTATTGCAATATACCCTTTAATGATCCATAAACAGTCCTCCCCTTAAAAAGGGGAGGACTAATTATTTGTTATACTTTTTTAACTTAAGCCTCCGCGTCTATCTTGTCTACCGCAGCTTTAAATTCCTCCCAGTCTACATATTCATCTCCAGATTGGTCATAGCCCTCAACTAGCTTGGAAGCCACTATACCTCTGATAAAACCGTTAATTTTAGCCTCCTTCAATAGTTTGATAATCTCACTCCTCTTGAGTTTCCCATCTCCATCCTTATCAAAAAACTCAAAGGCTTCCTGCGGGGTTTCAAAGTGGTTTGTAATTAGAATTTGGATTTTGTTTAGAATGGATTCTTTTGTTGCCATGATTAGTGTTTTATAATTAATAGTTGAAAGTTAAAAATTAAAAATTACTTCTTTCTTTTAGCTCGTTGAAAAGTTCAGGTTCAAACTCGAAACCAAACACCAAAGGAGGAACCAAAAAAATCGAGGAATTGAGGAATCAGGAGTTAGGTGTTAGGTGAAACTATTCACTATTCATTATTCATTATTCATTATTCATTATTCATTATTCATTATTCATTTTCAACTTTTAATTTCTAATTACTGACCACCGATCACTGCGAACTAACATTATACCCCAAAAGCGGTAATTACTAACTTCCTTCCCGAGGCATGATTTCGGTGTTCACAAAGATAAATGCCTTGCCAAATTCCTAGATTTGGTTTCCCATTACTCACAGGAATTTGCACAGAACTCCCCATTAATGAGGCCTTTATATGGGCCGGCATATCATCTGGTCCTTCCATGGTATGCACATAGTAAGGGGCGTTCTCCGGTACCATAATATTCATGTGACTTTCAAAATCTTCCCTAACCGTTGGGTCCGCATTTTCATTAACTGTTAGGCTGGCAGAAGTATGTTTGATAAAAACCTGTAGTATTCCGGCGTCAATATCCCTAATTTCAGGTAACTCCTGTAGAACCTCTCTTGTAATTAAATGATACCCTCTCGGATAGGACCTTAACCGAACTTCTTTTTGGTACACTTTTAAGCTCATATGATAAAATTGTAAAACTTTGAAAAATTCAGCTGTAATTTAAACATAAAAAATACCTTTGCCCTGTTCTAAAAACAAAGAATGGATTTATCTGGCATTAAGCTCGTGGTTACTGATATGGACGGCACCCTACTGAATTCAGATCATGAGGTTAGTGACCGCTTTTTTGAACTCTTTAGTCAGCTTAAAGCACACGATATACTTTTTGCGGCTGCCAGCGGACGGCAGTATAACAGCATTGTGGACAAATTATCTCCCATAAAAAAAGACATTATTGTTATTGCCGAAAACGGGGGATTTGCCATGGATAATCAGCTAGAATTGGTTTCTACCCCCTTAGATCCGCTAATCAAGAACGATATTCTGAACACTGTTGAAGCCCTTCAGGAAGTACATCCGGTATTGTGCACTAAGCATAAGGCCTATCTTGGAAGAGATTCCCATTTTTTCTTAGAAAAGCTTAAAGAATACTATACTGAGTTTGAGACACTGGAGGATCTGAAGAGCTTTGAAGGAGAAGTGATGAAAATTGCGGTATACCATCACGAAAGCTCTGAAGCTTATATTTATCCGGGTGTCAAACACTTTGAAAAAGACCTTAAGGTTAAAGTTTCAGGAGAAAATTGGGTAGATCTCTCGCATAAAGACGCCCATAAAGGTTTTGCCCTTCAAATTATTCAGCAGCAATACCAAATAACACCCGAGGAAACTATGGTCTTTGGCGACTATAACAACGATCTGGAAATGATGGCTTTGGCCGATTTCAGTTTTGCCATGGCAAACGCACATCCCAACATACTAAGTGCTGCAAGGTATAGCACTGCGAGCAATAATGATTTTGGGGTTGAACAGATTCTGGAAAAACTTGTAGCCAGCAGGACCTAGGTTTTCTGCTTCTTCTTTCTTGCCGCCGGAAACAGCACATTATTCAATATAAGTCGGTAACCAGGAGAATTGGGATGGAGTTCCAATTCGGTCTTGGGATCTCCTACCCTGTGTTGATAGTCCTCCGGGTCATGTCCTCCGTAAAAGGTAAAAAACCCTTTTCCCTTTATTCCGTGGACGTATCTGGCCTCCCCGTTTATTCTGTTTTCTCCTAAAACCATCACTGTAGGCTTTATTTCATCTCTGGCAAAAGCCGTAGTCTGTCCCATAAAACCTTTCACCAACGCAGTGTGGTTCTGACATAGCATTGTAGGAACAGGGTCCCATTTGGCAGAAAAATCCATTAAAGAAAAATAGTCAGACTCCTTAGGCACATTACTTCTTCTGGTGGTCATGTCTATAGAAGAAAACTCGTAGCGCAGTGGATTGCGTTCCAGAATGAAATTGGTAAAGGCAAACGTACGCCTGAAATTTAGCTTACTTTGATAATTTGCGTCGCTTGGGTCACCGTCAAACATGGGCTCACAAATATCTACTCCGTCTGCTGCCAAAGCAATATCAAAGCTATCTGTAGCGGAGCACATGGCAAACATAAATCCGCCGCCAATGACGTAGTTTCTTATTTTGTTAGCCACGGCTCTTTTTTCTTCAGAAACCTTGGAGTACCCCAGTTTTGCTGCAAGCTCTTCGGCTGCCTTTTTCCCCTCAATATACCAGGGCGCAGCTCTGTAAGCCCCGTAAAATTTTCCGTATTGCCCCGTAAAATCCTCATGGTGCAAATGAAGCCAATCATAAAGAGCAAGTTTATTTTCTAAAACTTCCTCATCATAAACCGTCACATAAGGTATTTCTGCATAAGTAAGTACCATGGTCACCGCATCGTCCCAGGGTTGGTTTCCTTTGGGAGAATAAACAGCTATTTTTGGCGCTTTTTCAAGAATTACAGCATCCTGATTCTTGGCAGGACTGCTTATACCATCAAGGATAGACTCTGCCTGACTATCTGAAAGTACTTCGAAAGAAACCCCTCTGATTTGGCATTCTTTTCTAATGGCATCTCCATCCGGAAGTAGGAAAGACCCGCCTCTGTAGTTCAATAACCATTGTACTTTCTGTTGCTTAGTAAGCACCCAATAGGTTATTCCATAAGCTTTTAGATGGTCTTTCTGACTTTCCGCATCCATGGGAATAAGGATCGCAGAAGCATAGGCTCCGAAGGAAAAAAGAAAAAGGAAAAAGGCTAAAAGAAGACGGTTACAACAGAGAGTTGAGCTATTTGTTTTTTTAGAAAGGTACTTCATTATTGTCATCTGGGTCCAGATCCGGATCTTCGTTCATCGCACTGCCAAAGGCCTCATTGGCATCGGGCAGGTTTTTGGTCATGAACGGGTTATCCCCATCTGCATTCATCTTAGATTGAAACTCGAAAGGAGAATCAAAGTCATCCAAGTTATCAAATTTACCCAGTTGGGCAATGAACTTTAACCTAATATTATCTAAGCCGCCATTTCTATGCTTGGCCACAATAAACTCGGCCTGACCCTGTGTAGGAGTTCTTTCTTCATCATCCCATTCATCTATTTTATAATATTCCGGGCGGTAGATGAATGACACAATATCCGCATCTTGTTCAATTGCACCAGACTCCCGGAGATCTGAAAGAATAGGTCTTTTACTTCCCCCGCGGGTTTCAACTGCTCGCGACAACTGAGATAATGCAATCACGGGTACACTTAACTCTTTTGCCAAGGCTTTAAGGTTTCTTGAAATAGTTGAGATTTCCTGTTCCCTATTTCCTCCTTTTTGGCTGCCACCAGCCGTCATTAGCTGTAAATAATCAATGACAATTAACTGTATTTTGTGTTGTGAAGCCAAACGTCTGGCCTTTGCCCTAAGGTCAAAAATAGACAGGGAAGGTGTATCATCTATAAACAAAGGAGCCTTTTCCAGGGCTTTAACCTTAACATTCAGCTGTTCCCATTCATGCTTCTCTAATCTCCCCGTCCTGAGTTTTTCGGAAGAAAGACCGGTCTCGGACGAAATTAATCTTGTAATCAGCTGTACTGAAGACATTTCTAAAGAAAAGAAGGCCACCGGGGTATTAGAATTCACGGCCATATTACGTGCCATAGACAAGGTCAAAGCCGTTTTACCCATACCAGGACGTGCTGCAATAATGATAAGATCACTTGGCTGCCAACCAGAGGTTAATTTATCCACCTTATCAAAACCCGAGGGAATTCCGCTAAGTCCCTCCTTGTTCGAAATTTCTTCGATTTTCTTCTTAGCCTGGATCACCAGGTTTTGAGCAGTTTCCGCAGAACGTTTTAGATTGCCCTGGGTAACGTCATAAAGCTTTGCTTCTGCATTGTCCAGAAGGTCAAAAACATCTGTACCATCATCGTAGGCATCTTCAATAATTTCATTGGAAATTTTAATCAGACTCCGTTGAATGTATTTCTGTAAAATTATTCTGGCGTGAAACTCAATATGGGCCGAAGATGCCACCTTTTGAGTCAATTTAATCAGGTAAAAATCGCCCCCAACTGCTTCAAGGCGAGCATCTTTCTTTAATTGGGCCGAAACGGTTAATAAATCAACAGGTTCCGAGGTTTCGAACAATTTGAAGATCGCTTCGTATATAAATCTGTGGGCATCCTTATAAAAGACATCAGGATGTAGGATATCTATTACTTCATCAACTCCCTTCTTATCAATCATCATAGCTCCAAGCACAACTTCCTCTAAATCAACAGCTTGAGGTGGTATTTTACCTTTCTCAAGGTTGATTACGGCCGACTTGCTAATTTTATGACCAATGATAGGGCTAGGTTTTTCCATGTCCGTAAAAGTATGCAATTAACCTTTAGTTAACTTTAAATTCATATAGGTGGATATCCACCGACAATTAACAATTTTACTGTTGATAAGTTACGAAATTGTGTTCATAACGAAAAAAATCCGAAGAACACCTCCTCCGGATTTTCACGAACTTGATAATATCGAAGATTAGCCGTTAAAGACTCCCATATCGGCGTATTTCTCCATGCGTTGTTTGACCAGATCTTTTGGTGATAACTTTTTTAGTTCCTCAAAATTTTTGGTGATTCTGTTCTTTACCGTTTCAAAAGTTTTCTCTCTATTGCTGTGCGCTCCACCTGCCGGCTCTCTTACAATTTCATCAATCAGTTTTAGTTTTTTCATGTCAGAAGCCGTAAGCTTCAACGCATCTGCAGCTTGCTCTTTATACTCCCAGCTTCTCCATAATATTGAAGAACAAGATTCTGGAGAAATTACGGAGTACCACGTATTTTCAAGCATCAATACCTTATCTCCTACTCCAATACCCAAAGCTCCTCCAGAGGCACCTTCTCCTATAATTACCACGATGATAGGAACTTTTAGTCGGGTCATTTCCAGAATATTCCTGGCTATAGCTTCACCCTGTC
>JBFOMC010000125.1:0-17079 GCA_040830565.1 Flavobacteriaceae bacterium | reverse complement strand
CTTTGTAAATCATTTGTATACCATCGGGCAGGAGATTTGCCAGGAACAGGAACTGCCATTTTCAATTTTACAACCCCTGATCTTAGAGACCTCTAAAAAAATTGAAGAGATGTCCCCCCTCTTAGCCCAAACAGGACCGGCCCTTAGAAACGATCTCGGAACCATAGAGAAACACAAACTTCTTTTGCAAAAGGAAATCAATAAAGAAATATATTCGCTTTTAAGTACATCTATTCAAAAGACCTATGAAAAAAAGTTATAAGGAATACCTTCAACACATTACCACCTTTGTTTTTGATGTTGACGGGGTACTTACAGACGGCACTTTATTAATTACTACTCAAGGTGAAATGCTTCGCAAAATGAATGTTAAGGATGGCTATGCGATAAAGACTGCCCTAAAAAAAGGCTATAATATCTGTATTATCACAGGGGGTACCAATGAAGGGGTTAGAGTACGATTAAAAGGATTGGGAATTACTGATATTTATCTTGGAGCCCATCATAAAGAAGAGCCTTTACAGGAGTATTTAGACATCTATAATATCGCTCCAAAAAATGTAATTTACATGGGGGACGATATGCCAGATATCCCACCCATGAAAATGGTAGGGCTGGCAAGTTGTCCGCAAAATGCCGTGCAGGAAGTAAAGGCTGTCTGCGATTACGTTTCGCACAAAAATGGTGGTGATGGTTGTGCACGGGATATCATAGAACAGGTTTTGAAAGTCAGAGGAGATTGGTTAGATAATTTTAGCGCAGCAAACGATTAACCCAAAGGTATCCTTCAATAAATCAAACCAAAGCTAATGAGGCTTTCTCCCGCCTGGTGGCTAAGTTAATTCCAAACCGTGGTTTGCAACCATGTTATGGCATCCTTTAGGTAGGGTAAATATGCACAAGGCTCCCCATGTGTTAACCCCAGTGCCTTTACTAAAATGATATCGCTGCCTGCATCAACGGCTTGCTCTACCCAGGTCTCAGTATTGGTATAGGGAAATAGCTCATCAAATTCGCCCTGTATAACATATAGAGGAATCTCGATTTTTTTGACCAGACCGTCTTGAGTTTTAGTTAAGCCGTAAGCACTTGCCATAGGAATGCCCGCAGAAAACCCCTCCGGGTGAAAATCCGCAAAAAACCAACTTCCGTTACCTCCATCGCTATACCCCATTACCACTACTTTCTCAGGATCAATGCTGAGATTTTCCAAGGCAAACTCTACGAGCTTAAGTACCTGAGTCTCATTGCTGGCATCGGACCATAAATCTCCTTGTGAGTTGGGGCTTAAAACGTAGGCCTTTAGGTCTTCCAAAGCCGGTTCAATCAAGCAGGCGGTTCCTTTGTGGGCGTCCGGTCTAGGAGTTAAGGCGCCCCCGTGAAGATTTACAAAAAGTGGTAGTTTCTCCCCGGCATTTGTTTCGGGAACAATGAGTCTGAAATCCCATTTTTTGTTATGTAAAACGTCTAGGCTAAAATCATTTATCCCTGTGTCAAACGACAAAGCTGCAAAGGCTTTCCTTATATCTTCAAGGTTCAATTGAGGAGTATTCTCAGCATTGGGGGCTGTATCATTCTCTAAAAAACTATCACTACATCCCAGACTGCATAATAGGGCAACAAAAATAGACAGGCATATCGTTGCCAACCTTCTGCCATTAGTCAATCTTACAAAACTACTACATCTTCTCATACGCCAAATCAGTCATGGATACCCGTCAATCATTAGACCTTATTACACGGAAATACTCGTGTACAAGGTATCATTTTCATACGAATATATACATTTGACAAAGATTAAATACACCGTATGCTAGTTGAACTCCTCCGAAATCATAAAATTATTCTTGGATCGGCATCTCCACGCAGACAGGACCTTCTAAAACAGATGGGAATACACTTCGCGGTCAGACCATCTTCCGTAGAAGAGGTATATCCTGACGAACTAGAAGGAAATGCTATTTCTGATTACCTCGCAATCCTAAAAGCGAACAGTTTAAGAGACACATTAAAAGAGGATGAGATACTCATCACCTCCGATACTGTGGTTTGGCATGGTGGAAGGTCTCTGGCGAAACCTAAAGACAGAGAAGAAGCCCATGAGATGTTGAAGATTTTAAATAACGATTCTCATGAGGTAATCACCTCTGTATGTCTTACTACAAAAGAAGACCAAAGAGTAGCTCATGCTATAACCAGAGTCACTTTTAACCATCTGAGCCCGGAAGAAATGAAGTATTATGTACTTCATTATAGTCCTTATGATAAGGCCGGAGCTTACGGTATTCAGGAATGGATAGGTCTAATCGGGATCAAAGGGATTCAGGGTTCTTATAATAATGTGGTAGGACTACCCACTCATTTGGTCTATGAAATGCTTCTAGACCTCCTGCAGGTGAACAGGAATACTAAACGTTAATCCATATGGTAAACTAGTGGTTTTTAGGTAATTTTGATAAAATTTTGGAACCATGAAGAAACAAAATACACTGGGACAACAGCTCGTACTGGCCGTGTGCTCAATGCTATTAATAGCATCTTGCAAGGAGACAGCGCCAGAAAATAAAGGTGACTTGGCACTTAGTACAGAGGTAGTTAAGGAGGCACCAAAAAAACAACTATCAAAAGAATTTAAGACGTATTGGTATGCCGGGGACGCAGAAATCACTTCCTATAAATTAGAACAACCCAGATACGGACAGATCAGGGATGGGCATGCTGTTTTGATCTATGTTACAGAACCGTTTTTAGCAGATAAACAAGTAAAGGCAGATGAGAGTAATCCAAAAAATATTCCGGTACTTAAATTAAACAGTACCAAAAAATATCTTACGGGAATCTATCCCTACTCTATTATGAGTAGTACTTTTTACCCTGTTCATGATAATCAACATGCTATAAAAGTATCTAACTCTGTGCAAGAGTGGTGTGGACATGTCTACTCACAGTTGAATAACAGGGACCAATTCGAAATTATGTCACATTCATATTTTGAAAGTGAGGCAGACCAAAACATCAGCCTGGAAAAAGCCGTTTTAGAGAATGAGATTTGGACCAAAATACGCATCAATCCGGAGGAGCTGCCTACCGGGAAGCTGAAGATGATCCCCTCTTTGGAATATATTCGTGTAGGTCATAAAGAAATCAAAGCCTATGATGTATCGGCCAAACTTGAAGAGGCGGGTTCCAATTTCACTTATACCGTGAACTATCCAGAACTGGAAAGAACACTATCTATCAGCTTTACCAAAGAATTCCCGTACACTATAGAGCATTGGACCGAGTCTTTCAAAAGCGGTTTCGGCGCCAATGCCCAAGTGCTCACTTCAAAGGCAACTAAAATGAAGGCCTTAAAAACTCCGTATTGGCGTCAGAACGGAAATAAGGACATAATTTTGCGAGACAGTTTAGGGTTATAATATTTATGACAGACTTTTTTTTAGCACACCAAAGAGAATTTTTGGGGACGATAATTGCCCTGGCAATCCTATTATTTGTAAAGTTAATAACCTCGGCTGCGGTCAGAAAAATTGGAAAGCTTAGGCAATTTAATACTGCCCGTAGCAGGCTGGTAAACAAATATGTTTCCTTCGGATTACTGGCTTTGGCAATTATCATGGGAATACTCATTTGGGGCGTAAACCTTAAAGAAATTGGTCTCATTTTCTCTTCCCTCTTTGCCGTATTAGGGGTAGCTCTTTTCGCTATTTGGTCTATTTTGAGTAACGTGACAGCAGGGATTATTTTATTTCTGAATTTTCCATTTAAAATTGGCGACAGGATAAAAATATTAGACAAGGAAATTGAATACGATGGAAATTATCTTATTGAGGATATCAGAGCCTACCACATCCACTTAAGAATGGACAATGGGGAATTGATGACCTATCCCAACAATTTAATGCTTCAAAAACCCGTGGTGTTGGTAACTGTTTCAGAGCATCCTGAAGATAGTGACGCATAAGCATTTGGTGTTAAAGAAACTGTAAAAATGCCTCCCCTAGCTCTTAATCTTTCTATATTTGATAACCAACAAAACATACGTATTATGCGCAAAGTTCTGGTATTCTTTCTCGGAATACTTCTGGCCATATCCTCCACCGAAGCACAAGCACCAAAAAAACTATCTTCTTCAGAAGCCTATCACGCACTGCAAAAATTGAATTTCCTTGGGTCTGCCTTATATGTTGCGGCTCACCCAGACGACGAAAATACGCGCTTAATCTCCTATCTATCCAATAAGGTAAAAGCAAGGACCGGATATTTGTCAATTACCCGCGGAGATGGAGGTCAAAACCTTATTGGTCCTGAATTAAGAGAACTACTGGGAGTTTTGCGTACCCAGGAATTGCTGGCAGCCAGAGGGATAGACGGTGGAGAACAGTTCTTCACAAGGGCCAATGATTTTGGTTATTCCAAACATCCAAAAGAAACACTTAAAATATGGGACAAAGAAGAAGTCCTAAGTGATGTAGTTTGGGTGATCAGGAACTTTAAGCCCGATGTTATCATTAATAGATTTAACCATAGAACTCCCGGAGAGACCCATGGGCACCATACCTCCTCTGCCATGCTGAGCATGGAGGCATTTGATCTTGCCGGGGATGCATCTGCCTATCCCCAGCAGCTTTCAAGTTCGGCCACCTGGCAGCCAAAAAGGCTGTTTTTCAATACTTCCTGGTGGTTCTACGGAAGTCAGGAGAACTTTGAAAAAGCCGATAAATCTAATATGCTCAATTTTGATGTGGGGGTATATTACCCGCTTCGTGGGCTTTCTAACAATGAAATAGCTTCCCTCGCAAGCAGTCAGCACTTGTGTCAGGGATTTGGGAGGTTATCTACAAGAGGGAGCCAGCCAGAGTATATTGAGTTGCTTAAAGGAGATTTGCCAAAAGATGAGAGCAATATTTTCGATGGTATTGATACGAGTTGGAATCGAGTTGAAGGAGGGGAAGCTGTCGGTAAGGTACTGTTGGCTGTTGAAAAGAATTTCGATTTTTCCAATCCTTCAAAACATTTGCCAGAGTTATTAGAGGCTCACAACCTTTTACAGCAAATAGGCGATCCCCACTGGAAACGTATTAAAACTAGGGAACTTGAGGATCTCATTACTGCCGTAGCCGGACTTTATCTGGAGGCATCGGCCGAAGCCGCTTACGCAAACCCAGGAGGGAGTACCAAAGTGAGGATAGAGGCCCTAAATAGAAGTAATGCCCAGGTACTTCTTAAGTCGGTTACCATCTCTGACAGCAGAGCTGTTGAGGAGAACCTTCCTTTAACTCCCAACAAAAGGGTAAACATTGAAATGGATCTTAGCATTGCCGGGGATACCGAATATAGCAGTCCATATTGGTTGGCAGAAAAAGGCAGCCTGGGAATGTACAAGGTAGAAGATAAAAGTCTTATCGGGAAACCCGAAACACCAAGAAGATTTCATGCTCGCTTTGAATTAGTCATAGATGGAAAACTGTTAGCGCTGCAAAAACCAGTGGTTTACAGACACTCCAGACCGGACAAAGGGGAATTGTACCAGCCTTTCGAAATACTTCCGGAAGCTTCATCGAGAATTGAAGATAAGGTGATCATCTTTGCCGATAGCAGTCCTAAACAAATTCCTGTGACCGTTAAAGCACTGAAGAGTGACCTCAGCGGTGAGGTGCAGCTGTGTTTCTCAAAAGGCTGGAAAGTAGACCAGGAAATTGTTCCTTTTCAGATCAGCAATAAAGGGGAAGAGAAAACTATAATTTTTACGGTTACTCCACCTGAGACAGAAGACGAAAGTTACATTGCTCCTATTGTTAGGGTTGATGGAAAAGAACTCACCAAAGAATTGGTGACCATTGCCTATGATCATATCCCTACCCAGTCAGTTCTACTACCCTCGGAAGCCAAGGTGGTGCGACTGAATATCCAGAAAGTTGGTGAACACATTGGCTATATTGCCGGAGCCGGGGATAAAGTCCCTGAAAGTCTTGAACAAATAGGTTATACTGTTCATACGGTTGATCCAAATGGTATTACTAAGGGGAGCCTGGATAAGTTTGATGCCGTAGTCGTTGGGATAAGGGCGTATAACGTGGTTCCGGAACTCAAGTTTAAGCAACAGCATTTATTTGATTACGTGCACCAGGGAGGAAATCTTGTCATCCAGTACAACACGGCTGGAAGATGGCAAAAAGCCTATGAAAATATCGCACCCTATCCGTTAAAATTATCCAGAGACAGAGTAACGGACGAAAATTCTGCGGTTCAAATATTGGCCAAAGATCATGCCCTTATTAATTTTCCAAATGCTATTTCTACCAAGGATTTTGAGGGATGGGTGCAAGAGAGAGGCCTCTATTTCCCCAATGAATGGGATTCACGATTTACCCCAATACTTTCTATGAATGATCAGGACGAAGCTCCCATGGAGGGAAGTCTCCTTGTTACTCCTCATGGAGAAGGTAATTACATCTACACCGGCTTAAGTTTCTTTAGAGAACTTCCTGCAGGAGTTCCGGGAGCATATAAGATCTTTGCCAATATGCTGTCTATTGGAAAAGAGAAGGTAAACACAGAAAGCGACATTAAAGGATAACATGCAAGACAAACTAATCTGGAAGAAAGAATATACTCTGGTGATCATCCTAAACGCACTATATATTCTTATTTTTTATTATATAATGACAGCAAACGCATAGGATGGGAGCACTGGATTGGATAATACTTTCGGGTACGCTACTATTCATTGTAGGTTACGGAGTTTGGAAAACTAAGGGAAGTAAGGACGTAAATGACTATGTCCTGGGAGGCAATAAAGCGAAATGGTGGACCATAGGACTGTCTGTCATGGCCACACAAGCCAGTGCCATTACCTTTTTATCAACACCGGGGCAGGCCTTCCATGATGGAATGGGGTTTGTACAATTCTATTTCGGACTCCCTTTGGCAATGATCATCATATGTCTGGTTTTTGTCCCGATTTATCACCGCCTTAAGGTATATACGGCCTATGAATTTTTAGAGAAACGTTTTGATCTTAAGACGCGGTCACTGGCGGCTATTCTCTTCCTGATACAACGCGGATTGGCAGCAGGAATCACCATTTTTGCTCCTTCAATTATCTTATCGGCTGTCCTTGGCTGGGACCTGAGAACTTTGAATATTATCATAGGCAGTTTGGTCATTATTTATACAGTTTCCGGCGGAACAAAAGCCGTAAGTGTTACTCAAAAGCAGCAGATGTTCATCATTATGACCGGTATGTTCGTTGCCTTTTTCTTTATCCTGGGGTATTTACCTGCCGACATTTCGTTCAGCAAAGCTTTAAAAATTGCCGGGGCCAGTGACAAGCTGAATATTCTGGATTTTGAACTAAATACTACCAGCCGTTATACCATTTGGAGTGGTCTTACAGGAGGTATGTTCTTAATGCTGGCTTATTTTGGAACGGACCAAAGTCAGGTTCAGCGATACCTTTCCGGAAAATCTGTAAGAGAGAGTCAATTAGGTCTTATTTTCAATGGCATTTTAAAGATCCCAATGCAATTTTTTATTCTTTTGGTTGGGGTTATGGTCTTCGTATTTTATCAGTATAATCCGTCTCCACTCAACTTTAATCCGGCTGCGACAAATGCGGTGATGGCATCTGAATATGCCGAAGATTATCAACTGCTAGAAGAGGGACATAAAGCGCTGGAAACGGATAAAAAGATGGCTCAGGACAGATTTTCTGCTGCCCTGGAATTAAAGGAGTATGCGGCTACCATGGACGCCAAACAGCAGATCATTACCATAAACGAAAGAGAAAGGGCAAATAGAGAAACTGCTAAAACACTTATTGCACAAGCGGATAGTTCTGTTGAAATCAACGATAAGGACTATGTATTTATTCACTTTATACTTAATCATTTACCCAAGGGGCTGGTTGGTTTACTATTAGCAGTAATTCTCTCTGCAGCCATGTCTTCAACCGCCTCCGAACTCAACGCCCTCGGTACTATTACTGCGCTCGATTTGTATAAGAGAAATAAGAAAGGTGATTTCGCTCAAAAGCATTTTGTTAAGGCCTCAAAAGGGTTTACACTTTTATGGGGTGTTATAGCTATTATCATTGCCTGTGTGGCCAACCTCTTCGACAACCTCATCCAACTGGTCAACATTATCGGTTCTATCTTTTACGGGAATGTTCTCGGGATCTTCTTGCTGGCCTTCTTTTTTAAGTTTGTAAGAGGCAATGCCGTTTTTGTATCGGCAATTATCACTCAGATTATGGTGATTATTGGATTCAGCTACGATTGGATGTCTTATTTGTGGTTAAATGCTTTTGGATGCGCCCTGGTTATTGTCCTGGCCGCAATGCTCGAAGGTTTTGACAGGATGTTAAAAAACCCGGAGATAAGAGCATAAAAAACCGCCTAAAGGTTAGAAACCCTAAGGCGGTCATAAATTTTAAAAAGAACTTATTACAAAGCTCCCCATTCTTTTAATGAATCTTTATTCATTTTCACGTAGTCTGCATTACCGGCGGCCTCGGCCACTTCAAGAGATCTTTTGGCAGCCTTGATAGCTCCTGCTTTATCTCCCATTTTAGCATAGATTAGAGACTGCTGTCTCATTACCCAAAATGCTTTGTCATTCATAGAGACTGCTTTGTCTATCCACTCTTTCGCTTTTCCAAGATCTTTGTTTTCCTGAAAATAGTACATAGCAGAAGCAAAGTAATCGTTTCCGGAAGGACCACTCATCACACTTTCAATGCTCTTAACAGCTTTATCCAAGGTTGGAACGGTAAAAGGCACTCCAACATAGGTCTTCTCCCATAACATTCCAAGGGTAGCACCATTGTTGTGCAAATCATCAAAAGTCATGGTAAAGGTCTGGACATCCATAGGCATGCTATATACCTCAGCTGTAGCTTTTGCAGCCACCTTGCTTTCATCCCACTCCTGAGGAGTTCCTCCACCTCCTGCATCCGTGTAGAAGAATACTTCCCAGGAAGAAGTTCCTGGTTTGGTAAAAATGGCATAAGTCCCGGCTTTAACTTCCTGGTCTCCAATTTTTACATCATCTCCAAAGGTAATTTTAGTTCTGGCGTTGGCTCCGGTTCTCCACAATTTATCAAATGGCACAAGATTTCCAAAGATAGTTCTACCTTTCATAGAAGGTCTGGAATACTCCAGGGTAACATCTGTTAGGCCCACTACCTGCTTAATTTTAGCAGCAGGGCTTGGTGCTGGTGTTGAAACCTGCCCCTGCACGGCAAAAGAAACGAGCGCAGCACAGAGTAAAATAGTTATTCTTTTCATTTTGTAATGGTTTTTAATGTTCTAACAAAACTAGTCATATTGCCTAATCAGATTTGTTAACAAATCCATAAATAAGCGATGAAATCATTAAAACTTAATTCAAAAAGAAAGGCTTGGAAATGGTACGTCCTTCAAGGTAGAAAGTGAGAAAATAAATGGAACTCTCGAAGATAGAGAGGTCTATGGTATTGCTTTCTATTTGATCTGCATGCTGTAGTTCTAATTTCCGCCCTGCAGTATCAAAAATGGCTCTCCCGAACAACTCAGTTTCTATATTCAATATATAGTTGAGTTCCTTTGTACCCGGACTGATGAAGACAACAATACTTTCACCTTCTAATTCTCCAGGTTCCTCTGGTTCTTCGGGTTCCTCCGGCTCTTCCCCTCCCGGAGGTGGTTCTTCGGGATTGGGTTCCTCAGCCGCAGTGTCGTTAGTATTAAATCTAAAAAGTCGGGCATCCAAAGTAATTGGGGGATTGCTGTTCGTAAAGTATTCAGAACTGAGGTAGTAGGTATTCTCATCAATATGGGTTATACTCTCAACCTGAGCAAAGCCAAGCGGAAGAGCACTTTTTTCTATAGTTCCTTCAAAATTGAATCCGCCAGAAATGTTGTCAATGCGAATTACAAAAGGTTGTAATTGCTGACTGTATCCCACCATATAAAGCAATTCGGAGATTGGATTATAGGTGGCCCCGGTAATCAGTCCCGCACTGTCATAACTGCCTAAATTCTTCGCTTCATAAACTCCCGGAATTTTTGGAATACTGTAGGCAACCGTGCCGTTGCTTTGCCATTGTTTTGTGAATAAGATCAGTTCATCCCCCAACACAATAAAAGCTTCGGCATCCCAATCACTGGGCTGTCCGCCATTGAAATCTGCTTGATCCTCATAGGCGAATGCTATAATTTCAGCCATTACGGTATCAGATGAATTGTATTCGGCTTTAGAGATCCTATAGATGGCCAAATCTGTCCGCCCTCCAAGGTTATTGCCAAAATCTCCAATATAGATGTAGTTATCATCTTGAGCAATTGCCTCCCAGTCCCTGTTCTCCACATTACCTACCGTAACAACTCTGGTAACCTCAAGTGAGACGGTATCAATTTCAAACAGCTGCGGAGCATTACCAGAATCATTATGGGTAATAAGCTTGTCGTTGTGAAAGATCAGTCCGGAAGTTTCAATAATCTCAGCAGGGAGCACACCAATACTCGTAACATCGGTCTGACTATAAAGTGCCTGACCAAATAACAAGAGTGCCATCCAGCTAATACGAGATATCATAGCAATATATCAACAGGACAAAATACGAAATTGTGCTTTTACTGCCGAAAATACTAGATGAACGTCTCTTTTGCCTGCTTTTAGGGAGCCTAAACCGGGTCTCCAGAGGGGTAGGCACAGGTTTCTTGTATTTTGTTTAACTTATTTTATTTTTTATTAAACACTTTATCCGTATTTTTGTAAAAAAAGTATGAAATTATATCAGTTATACTCCCGTCAAATTCTACCTATCAGTTCTAAGGAAGCCTGGAACTTTCTGTCTGATCCGGCTAATTTAAAGGTTATTACCCCGGAACATATGGGATTCAACATCCTAGGAGGAGCAGACCTATCCATGTTTCCCGGACAAATAATTCATTATAAGGTCTCCCCTTTTTCGGGTTTTTCTACAAGGTGGGTTACCGAGATCACTCATGTGCTCGAAGGCGCTTATTTTGTAGATGAACAACGTTTTGGACCCTACGCCTTATGGCACCATAAGCATTTTATCAAAGCCGTAGATGAGGGTACGGAAATGGTGGATATTATAGACTACAAACTACCTTTTGGAATTCTGGGACGCCTGTTCCACGGACCTATTGTCAAGAAACAATTACAAAAAATATTCTCTTACAGGGCAAACAAACTAACTGCCCTTTTCGGCAGGGCTTCAAATACGGAGGTTGAACTGGAATTTAGATCTATTTGAAATGAAGAAGAACATTTTGATCATAGGGGGTTCCAAGGGAATAGGTCTGGCAATTACCCGGAAGCTGCAAAAGGAAAATACTCTTTTCATCGCCTCACGAACCCGAGAACAACTGGTCGATCCGAACATAACTCATATTCCTTTCGATGCGACTACAGATGAACTAGACGCCTCTTTACTTCCTCAGCATCTTGATGGATTTGTCTATTGCCCGGGGAGTATTATCTTAAAGCCCTTTAAGATGTTAGACATGGATACTTTTGGAGAGGACATGGAAATAAACTTCTTAAGTATGGTTAAGATCGTTAAAGCTGTGCTACCAAAAATGACGAAAGGGGCCGCAATTGTTTTATTTAGTACGGTAGCCGTGGGTACCGGAATGCCTTATCATACCAGTATAGCAGCAGCCAAGGGCGCTATTGAGGGCTTTTCGAAAGCGCTCGCGGCGGAATACGCACCAAATATTCGGGTAAACGTAATTGCTCCCTCTTTGGTAGATACTCCTCTGGCAAAGCGACTCCTTAACAACGATCGAAAAAGAGAACAAATGGCAAACAGACATCCGTTACAACGTGTTGGCGAAGCAGAAGACATTGCAAATTGTGCCGTATTTTTGCTCAGTTCCGAGAGCAGTTGGATTACCGGACAGATCTTACGTCCGGACGGCGGAATGTCTAGTATAAAAAGGGATTAAAGTGAGCGAATTACTTACCGTTTTTTGGTTCCGAAGGGACCTGAGGTTAGATGACAACCACGGGTTTCATCAGGCGCTTCAAAGCGGTAATCAGGTACTTCCTATTTTCATTTTTGATCCCGAAATTTTGGAGCAGCTTCCAAAGGATGACGCTCGTGTAAGTTTTATACACGAATCACTCCAAAAGATGAGAACCACGTTACAAAAAGAGCATCAGAGCTCCCTTGGCATTTACCACGACCCTCCCCTAGAGGTTTTTAAGGACCTTTTAAGGACCTATAAAATTAAAGCTGTTTTTACCAATCAAGACTATGAACCTTATGCCCAAAAACGCGATGCAGAAGTAGAAGAGTTTCTAAATCAGCACGGAGTCTCCTTGAAAACTTTCAAAGACCAGGTCATTTTCGAGAAGAAGGAGGTGAACAAAAGTGATGGGACGCCATATACGGTGTATACTCCCTATATGAAAAAGTGGAAAGAAACTTTTAAACCAGAACTACATCTTCAAATAAACAACTCCCAACCGTATTTGCGAAACTTATTACAAGAAACTGACCTGCCAAATTGTTCGCTCAGCGATATTGGGTTTGAAAAATCCCCTATATCAGTTCCGGAATTTGATGTAAGTCCAAACCTCATCCAAAATTATGAGGACACCCGTAATTATCCGGCGATCCGCAAAGGCACTTCAAAACTTGGGGTTCACCTCCGTTTTGGTACGGTTTCTATCAGAAAAATTGTCAAAAAAGCTATTGCCGAGGAGAATGATGTCTTTTGGAAAGAACTTATTTGGCGCGAATTCTTCATGCAAATCCTTTGGCACTTTCCACATACCGTTAACCATGCCTTTAAACCAAAATACGATCGCATAAGATGGAGAAACAATGAAGACGAGTTCGAGAAATGGAAAAATGGCAGCACGGGTTATGCCCTTGTAGACGCTGGTATGAGAGAATTAAATGCGACGGGCTATATGCATAACCGAGTGCGGATGCTGGTGGCAAGCTTTCTTTGTAAGCACCTGCTGATAGACTGGAGATGGGGTGAGGCCTATTTTGCAGAAAAACTTTTAGACTATGAGATGGCCAGTAATGTGGGCAACTGGCAATGGGCCGCAGGAAGCGGTGTAGATGCGGCTCCCTATTTCAGGATCTTTAACCCCATGACCCAACTAGAGAAATTTGATCCTAAGAAAGGATATATTCAGAAGTGGATCCCTGACTTACAGGAATTTAGTTATCCTAGTAAAATGGTAGATCACAAATTTGCCAGGGAGCGTTGCCTAAACACCTATAAAGAGGCCCTTACATAGGAGGGTCACTATATTCCATTGAATACCTCCTTCCTACCTGGACAGTTGTTGTTCTAATTCTCTTTTTTCAGCCTTTCTGTACTTTAAGGTATTCAAATACCTCAGGGCGTTATTGTCGGCATAATCGGTATAGGATTTGGCAGCCCATTGGACAGCTGCATCCAGGTCTCCATTGATCTCATTGATGATCGCCATATTATAACAAGCCCGTCCGGCAACTTTGGCCTTAGGATGTGTTAGTTCTTCCTCCCATAATTGGGCTGCGCCATCCCAGTCTCCCGCCTGAGCTCTCCTCTGCGCAACTTTAAATTTATCAGACCCTCGCACATAATAGTCTCTCGCAACTCTTTTCTTAAAAGGGCGAAGCCTGAAAGCATAAGATTCTCCCAGATGTTTGCTAATCTCAAGCACTGCTTCTTTTCTACCCACGATGGCTTCCAGCGCCCTTACCGGGTTTATTCCTCTTCCGCTTAAGGTAACCTGATCATAAGCCGAAAACTCGTCGAGCATCAACTTCTGCTGAGGATCGTAGATTCTCCAACCATTTTTTATGAGGGTCCTCAACCTGAGATTGTGTGCCGGCACCTCAACTTTAATACCCACATTGTTGGGTACGTTCATTTTTGTCAGGGTATAATCTGCTTTAGTATCAGTATCGTAAAATTCTAGGGAGAATATGGCATCCACATCGTATTCCTGACATAAATTTTCCACTGCTTTCCACGTTAAGGAGGCAGGGAAGGCGGCCAAACCATTAGACAATTCCTTTTCGTCTTCTATGATAACCACAGAAGTGAACTTGCCGGTTGCGCTTAGTTCATCATGCAATCCGAGAAGGGCTCTCTCTGCTCCTTCCTTATCTAAACGAAGACCCTCAAGAGATAAGATCTTGTCTATCTTATCCAAGGTTTTATTGGCCTCAGATGCACTACTTCTGTTAATTATTCCGATTTTTTTGATATTGGAATTCACATAAACAGGAGCTGGTTCTACCGCATTCATCGTCAAGCGACTTGTTGGACTACAACTGGCAAGAATTACACATACTAGAAAGGCCTGAAGAATTAGGTTAAGGTTTTTCATGGGACATTTGTTGGTTAAAAATGACAGCATTGCGAAAATGCTATACTAATCATCTTATAATTAAACAGATACATGAATAAAAAATTGCGTTCAACAGAAAATATTATCGTAGGGAACAAAAACCTAAGTACGAAATTTGACCTTCTTTTTTTAGTATATTTAGTTGATCAATACCATTAAACTACTTTAGAGCAGATCGTATTAAATCCAGGTTATGGCAAATAATAAAACCGTTCCCAATACAGCTTCAGTAAAACAATTTTTGGATGCAGTGGAGGATCCACAGAAAAGGGAAGACTCATATAGTCTCCTAGAACTAATGACTAAAATTACAGGAGAAGCTCCGGTCATGTGGGGTCCTAGTATTGTAGGCTTTGGGCAATATCACTATAAATACGACTCCGGACGTGAAGGAGACATGTTACTTACGGGTTTCTCCCCTCGCAAGCAAAATCTCACCCTTTATATTATGGCAGGTTTTGACCGCTATGAAGATTTGATGAAAAAATTAGGGAAACACAGTACCGGAAAATCCTGCCTGTATATTAAAAGACTTTTAGATGTGGATATGGAGGTGCTGACAGAGATCATTCGCTCTTCCTATGAACACTACAACAAGAAATACAATAGCTAATTCAAATACAGAAAAATGAGAAAATTAATTCTATTGGGCGTGTTTGCCCTTCTTGGGCCCGCGGTGCTTGCACAAAAAATGAACGCCAATAAAAAGGCAATTTTGGCTTCTATAGAGAAGCATGAAAGTGCCTTGATTGCGATCAGCGATTCTGTCTGGGCGTTGGCCGAAGAAGCATTTGAAGAGGTGGCCTCCTCTAAAATTCTGGCAGATTATGCAGAAAAAAATGGTTTTACCGTGGAGCGTGGGGTAGCCGGAATGCCAACGGCCTTTGTAGCTACTTATGGTTCAGGGAAACCGGTAATAAGCGTTTTAGGAGAGTTTGATGCCTTGCCAGGCATCTCCCAAAAGGCGCAACCTACTAAGGCTCCGCTGAATGAGGGGGCAGCTGGGCATGGCTGTGGCCATAACCTCTTTGGCGCTGCAAGTCTTGGTTCCGCTATTGCGGCAAAGGAATTAATTGAGCAGGGAAAACTAAAAGGAACAATCAAATTCTTCGGAACTCCATCAGAGGAAAAGTTTTTTGGAAAGATCTGGATGGTACGGGAAGGCCTTTGGGACGGAGTTGATGTAAATTTAAGCTGGCATCCTGCGGCGGCGACAAAAGCAGATGTTCAAAGCTCTCTGGCCTTGGTAGATTTTAAAGTAGAGTTCTTCGGACAAGCAGCTCATGCTTCGGCCGATCCATGGAATGGAAGAAGTGCCTCTGACGCTTTGGAACTTTATACAACGGGGATCAACTACTATAGAGAGCATGTGAAACCCACAGTCCGTATTCACTACCATATCCAGGACGGAGGTCAGGTAGTAAACGTGGTTCCGGATTACTCTAAGATATGGGTGCGCGTAAGGGACACTAAAAGAAGCGGTATGATGCCGGTTTATGAGCGGGTACAGAAGATGGCCGAAGGAGCAGCGATAATGGCCAATGTAGATTACAAAATTTCCCTGATCTCAGGAATCTATGAGGTATTGGTCAATAGAGCCGGTGGTGAAATTATGCAAAAGAATCTTGAACTGTTAGGACCTATTACCTATACTGAAGATGAAATCGCTTTTGGAAAAAAAATCCAGGAGGTGACCGGAAAGCCGCAACTCGGTATGGACAGCGCTATCAACCCATTGGAGGCCACAAAAGAACACCCGGGTGGCGGCTCTACTGACGTGGGAGATGTAAGTTGGAATGTAGCCAACATTAATTTAAGTGTTACCACAGCCCCCAAAGATACCCCTTGGCATTCATGGGCAGTTGTGGCCTGCGGAGGTATGAGCATAGGTCACAAAGGACTAGTGCATGCCGCTAAAGCTATGGGAATGACCATGGTAGACCTTTTTGAAGATAAGAAGTTAGTAGAAAAAGTAAAGGCAGAATATCTCTCGAGGAAAGGATCCGAAATATATGAAGCTATTGTCCCTGAAGGACCACCTCCTATCGGGCAAAACTAGTTGTACAAAATTTGTATGGGCGAATTAAAACTTAAAGATAATTTAGAAAACAAGAGGTACGAGGTTCAGGTAGGTGAAGAAATTGCAAGAATTGAGTATATCAAGGCGCAAAACAGAATCTTTCTCACTCATACCGAGGTACCCCTGACTCTTGAAGGTAAAGGAATTGGCTCCAAAATGGTCGCGATGGCCCTGGAGGATATTGAACGCCAAAATCTAACCCTGGTACCTATGTGCCCCTTTGTAGCGGGATACATCAAAGATCATCCTGAATGGAAAAAATTAATATTAAAAGGAATAAATATTAAATAGTTATGGGAGAACGTGAAATTGTAAAAGAATACTCAAACGGGGAACTGACCGTAGTTTGGAAACCAAAAAAATGTATCCATTCCGCAGTCTGCGTAAAAACCTTACCGGAGGTGTACGACCCTCAAGCCAAGCCCTGGATCAAGGCGGAAAATGCCAGTACTGAAGCACTAAAATCTCAAATAGATAAGTGCCCTTCAGCTGCCCTAACCTACTATATGAACGACGGTAGTGACAAGGAAGAAACTATAGCGTCGGGCACCAAGGTAGAAGTTGCAGCTAACGGGCCCCTATTGGTACATGGGACACTGGAAGTGAAAGACGCTGACGGGAAT
>JBFOMC010000124.1:0-19847 GCA_040830565.1 Flavobacteriaceae bacterium | reverse complement strand
TTCTGCTGGAGGTAGGGTAGTAATATAAAAAGCTATTACGGCTCCAAGAACCAGCATAGCGATCGTGGCAACTCCCCATTTTTTGATCTCCTTACCTACAAAGAAAATACTTGCCAGTACCAGGCCAAAGAAAAAGGACCAGAGAAGCACAGGTTCATTTTCCAATAACCAACTTAGAAATTTAGCCAGAGAGATAACGCTGATGGCGATCCCTGCAAAAAGGGCGAGCAAAAAATTGCCGTTTACTTTTTTCCAGAAAGCTTTAAAACCTTCCTTACGCCAAACGTTTATTAGAGAGAGGTTTATGTTGTTTATTGAGGTTATAAGCTCCTCGTAAATTCCGGAAATAAAGGCGATGGTGCCTCCCGAAACGCCAGGAACTACATCTGCCGCACCCATGGCCATGCCTTTGAGCGCTATGATAATGTGCTGAGTGAAATTACGGTCTCCCATGAAAAATAAAAGAACAAAAATAGCTCTTTTATTCCGAAGCCCTTTTGATATCCGAAATAATGTTTTGAGCCCAGTTAGAGTTGTATTCTTTGGGGAATTCGTTCTCAAAGCAACTCAACTTTTTCATATTGCCTTTCAGAGCTTTAACCAGTCGGAGTTCAGCATTTTCATGATCGTTAGCGAGCAGGTAGAGACCGGCCATTTTATAGTCTATCTGGGCCTCTTCCGGATAGAATTCTTGTCCCTGGATCAGAATTTCAATAGCCGATGCCAGGTCTTCGTTGTGTACCAGGACCTCTGCCCAATTTAGCCAGGTATCTAACTCATAATTCCCCAATTCCACAGTTTGCTTATAGGAGAAATCGGCTTCGTCATAATTCTTTAGGGCAAAATGAATACCAGCGCATTTTTTCCAGTAGAGCGCATTTTCCCCGTCAATATTGATAGCCTTGTTTACATAATATAAAGCCCTTTCAAAGTTCTTTTTACGGCAATAAAAATCAGTGATGGCTAACCAGCCTTTATCTAATAATGGATCTTCATGTACCGTTTGATAGTAGTAATATTTGGCAAGATCATCATTGTCTAACTTCTCGTAGCACTTACCCATTCTAAGATAGGCGTGGGAGGTAGGGTCCTCTATTTTGATGGTGGTTTCATAATTTTCTATGGCCTCCTCATATTTTCCCATTTTCTCCAAAACCTTGCCCTTTTCAAAATAAGCTCCAATAAAGGTGTCATCAGAAATGATGGCAAAGTCGAAAGCTGCCAAGGCTTCCTGGAACATCTGCTCCGTGAAGTACTGTTTACCTAATTGGTGCCAGGCTACCTGGCAGTAGGGATTTCTTTCCAGGTATTCATTTAAGTAATGAATAGCTCCTTCGTAATCTTCCAGAAACTCAAAGCAATAGATAACATTATAGAGCGAAGAATAATCTTGCTGATCGATATCTACGCACTTCATGAAATTCTGCTTCGCCATCTCAAAGTCATCCATAAAAAGGTATTCCATCCCCAGCAGTGAATAAATATCAATGCTGCCCTGAGCGAGTTCCAGGGCTCTTTTTAAGAGGATGATGGCCGCTTCATGATTATCTTTTTTGGAGTAGATATTGGCGCGCTGTACGTAGATCTCTTCGTTGTGAGAGTTTACGATCTGCAACTCGTCCAGAATGTTTTCCGCCGTTTCCAGGTTGTTCTCAAATACGAGGACTTCTACTTGTAAGAGCTTAAGTTCGGTAGCATCCGGATGTTGTTGTAGCCCAATTTTGATGGCTTTTTTCGCCAGGGAAATTTTGCCGTTGTTAAGGTAGTGATGAATGATATCCTCGAAATCCTCTGCATCAAAAAAGTAGACATCATCTGTCTTCAGCATGGATTCAAACTTGGCTATGGGTTGGCTGGGTCGTTCGTTAGATTCTAACGCCATAGTATGGTGCTTGGTTAAACTATGGATTTAAAAATAGTCTTTTTGACACTACGCTTAAATCCCGATTTGGGCTATATTATTAACAAAATAGTTAACAAGTTATTGCTTGATTTTCGTTAAAACTTGGAGTATTTGGGCGCACCCTTTATCGATTTCCCCTTTAGATATGGTCAATGGCGGAGATATGCGCACGGCCCGGGGTTCAAAGAGGAGCCAGTACAAAAGCAAGCCTTTTTTGGCACATTCTAAAATGAGTCTATTGGCAACATCCTCACTTTCCATGATGAGTGCCAACATTAATCCTTTTCCTCTAATTTCCTTAATCAAGGAATGCTTTAATAGGGAGCGAAACTGCTTTTCCTTCTCCAAAGTCTCCGAAATTAAGCTGCCTTCGGTAAGGGTTTTTAGGGTAGCCAAACAGGCCGAAGCAATTACCGGATTACCTCCAAAAGTGGTAATGTGACCTAGTTTGGGGCCATCTCTCAACTTTTTCATAAGGGATTTAGAGGCAGTAAAGGCACCTACCGGTAAACCAGAGGCCATGCCTTTCCCTATAACCAAAATATCAGGGATGCAGTTATAGTGTTCAAAAGCAAAAAGGGCTCCTGTTCTCCCAAAACCGGGCTGAATCTCATCTAGAATGAGTAAGGCTCCTACTTCCAGACAGCGATTTTTCACTTTGGTCAGATACCCGTTTTCGGGTAAGATAAAACCTGCTCCTCCCTGGATGGTCTCCAGAACCACAGCGGCAGTGTTTTCCGTAATTTTTTCGAGGTCTTCAAGCCTGTTGAAGGCTATATAGGAAATATCGGGGAGCAGGGGTCTAAAGGGCGCCTTTCGCTCCTCCAGTCCCATAAGACTTAGACTCCCCATGGTATTGCCGTGGTAGGCATTTTTAGCCGCTACAATCTGGGACCTTCCTGTTGCTCTTCTGGCAAGTTTTATAGCCCCTTCCATGGCTTCCGTCCCGGAGTTTACCAGGTAGGTCATCTCTAAGGGTTCGGGTAGATGAGATGCGAGTAGTTTTGCATAGGTTACAGCGGGTTCCTGTACAAATTCGCCATAGACCATAACATGCATGTACTTTGCGGTTTGAGCTTGTATTGCCTCCACCACCGCAGGATGACAATGGCCCAGGCTACAGGCTGAAACTCCCGCGATAAAGTCGAGATAAGCCTTACCAGCTGTATCATAGATGTAGTTGCCTTTGGCATGTGAAATTTCCAGTGCCATGGGATGCGGACTGGTTTGTGCCTGGTATGTAAAAAAATCCTCCTTCATTTTCGGAGCAAAAGTAAGCTATTCAATCGCAAGTTCAAGTGTCAAGTGCAAGTTCAAGAGTTAGTTTCAAACAAAGAACCTTTGAACTTGATACTTGCGCTTGTACTTGAATTTATTCTACCTTCTCTGCGGGTTTCTTCTGTTTGGGTTTTTCGGTAGGGAGGGTGGCCTCCTTGTTAGAAGGCGGGATCTTGTTTACCGGGTCGCCTTCGTTCTGACTGCGTTCTTCTTCCTCGGCATCAATGTCGATAGGATTGTCTATCCCTCGTATAACGGGTAGTACAAAGTTATTATCATCCTCATCAAAGATATCATCCTTGGTCATAATGCGTTCCTCTCCTCGCCAAATAAACCCTTTTAGCTTCCTCGCATTTACGGGAAGATCTTTTTCCGGAAAGATATCCCCGTCCGGGTTGGTAAAGAAGGTGATGTCCTGAATATCGTTATTGGCCATGGTCATGCGAATAGCGCTACAAATGGTTTTATTGATCCCCACCAGTTCGTTATCATCATTATACATATAGTAGATAACTTCGGTGTTCTTTACGAGGTCCACGATCTTTAATTCGTTCTCTATAAACTTCCCGAACATATCTTTTCCCTTAGCCTGATTATATCCGGTTTTGCTGATGCTATCCAGGGAAATTATAAAGGCATTATTGATCACCTTCATAGAATCTAGCTTTTCGGTAGCCATATCAAACTTAAAGTGAATGCTATCCCCAGTCATCTGATTTTCCACGTTCCACATCACAGGTTCCCTGATGAGTTGGGTGATACCAGATTTTTGTTCAAAGTGAATAGAATCGCATTTACCGCTCAAATCTGTCTTATAAAATTTCGCATTCTTAAAGGCTCTGATGATCCTGGCTTCAGGTTTACCCGTGATCATTAGGGTATCGCCATGCATATAGAGAGTATCTTGTTGTACCAGACTTTTTGAAACTGCTCTGTAAGTGGCGAAGACTGAGTCTTTGGCTTTAAAGACTTCGGCATAGTGGGCCTCTATAACCCCCTTATTGATGGTATCTGTCACCTTGATGTTATTGGTGGCTGAAGCGAACTCTGAGGCTTTGTTAAAGTAAACGCTATCTCCTTCGATTATGCGGTTGTTGTAGTTGATCTTGGTATTCTTTATACCATACCCGCTTTCCACTTTGGTGTCGTAAAACCCGCGTTCACAGTAGATCTTATAGGTTTCGCCAGTGATGGTTGACGGCCCGTACATATAGGCATTTTTAGAATTGGTATAGTAATCTAGTCGCTCAGACTCCAAAAGGTAGTCCGGGTTTCTGATCACCACACTGTCTAAAAACTGGTATTTATCGTTCTCCATAAAATACCTGCCTATAGCGCTGGTTAAGGTATTTACGGAGTCTACAACAGTGCCTTCTGTGTTGTAATAAGCCTCCTGTAAGGTGCGATCAAAATAGAGCGTATCTGTGGTAAGCGTCATATCCATATTGGTGAGCACCACATTTTCTCTGGCTTTGGCCAGGTTGGCGTCTCCGTCCCAGTCTAGACGCTTGCTGGTCATGGTCACAGAGTCTCCCTGCTCCATGCGAATATTCCCCTGGGCAATTAATTTGTTTTCCTTTTGGTAGTACACGGCAATATCGCACCAAAGGTCGGCGCCTCTGTGTTCAAACTGCACCTGCCTGTCGTCTTTGCTAAAAATAGAGGCCCCCGGGAATCTAGCTTCATCCTTATTGAAGTTAGCCCCATGTACGATATTGATCTGCTTTTTTTCTTCCTCTTCTTCCTGCGCTAAAGAAAAGAAAGGTAAGCCAATGAATAAAATGAATAAAAATGCTTTTGGCACTCTGCTAATTTTGCCCAAAAATAGAACTTTTTAGAGGAGAGCACTACCAATTAGGAAGGTTTTAGGATTTCAATTTGCAGTAACCCCACCTATTACTTCCAATTCTTCAGAGGCTTCTTGCAGCTGACTAGCGGCGGCAGAGGAGACCGAAGTACCCCACAGATATACCCGTCTTAGAGCGGGCATAATCTTAAGGGCTTCCAAGCCGGCATCGGTAATCTTAGTACCGTAGAGATTAAGGGCTTCCAAATGTTCCAATTTGCTGATGTGAGTCAGGCCGGCATCTGAGATAGCCGTTTTTTCTAGTTGGAGTCGGGTTAAATTTGGAAACTTCCCAACTGTGGCTAACCAATCGTCTTCAACATTGGTTTTAGCCAAAGAGAGCCAGGTGATATGTTCGCTAACGGCTTCTAATTTTGCAAGCTGCTCCTGACTGAGGTCTTCTCCACTGTATTTTACATCGAGCAAGGGATTTTCTTGCCCCAAGGTTTTTACTGTGAATCCTGCCTGTTCCAGATTTACCAATTCCAAGCTATCCGCAGCTTCAATCCTTACCGATTCATACCAGGGTTTGGGCGCCGTGTCCAGGCCATAGAGCTTCAAAAGCACCGTCTGCATTTGTGGCCCAATCTCATGTTCAGGTAGCGGCTTGGCAACATCACCGCCATTATTTATCCACCATTCCAGCACCTTAATTTCGTTGTAAGTAAGGGGTTCTCCTTTTGGAGGCATAAATTTTTCGTTCTTTTGAGAGAGCGTAACTCTTCTGAATAGTTCGCTCTCCTGGGTATTTCCGGGAGCTACCACCGGACCATTTTCCCCACCCTCCATAAGCAGCTCAGTTTGCACCATATTAAGACCACCCCTTTGCTCCCCGTCGTTATGGCAACTTACGCATTTAGCTTCAAGGATAGGATAGACCATATCATTATAGACGAGCACGGAATCTTTATCGATAAGCTGGGGTAAAGCATCGTCTTGTTCTCCTCCACCAAACAATCGCTGTACAGATTCCGGAGCATATTCCAGTAAATAATCGGCTCCATGCGTCAGGTTACCCCCCAAATGCCCTTCAATTAGTAGCAATCCTACAACCAACATCCCCACAGCATTGTTGGCTACTTTGGAGAATTTTTTCGGCTTGGTCTTTATCCACCAACCCAGGCTGGCCACAACTGCCAGGACAACGCCTAACCAGCGGTGCCAGAAAATATCTTCCTCGGAATAATTGCCTGTGTCTGCCAATAACCATCCGCAAATAGCAGCTACAATGGCACTGATAGCTCCAAGCAGCCAGGCGAACGCTATATAGCGATTATCTTTAGACGCCTTCTTTTTCCCTTGGTACCATTCAATGATTATCGCCAGGAGTAAAAACCCTATAGGGAGATGTACAAAAAGGGGATGAAATCTGCCAAAAAAAGTGGAAATGTCTAATGCAATCATATAATTAGTTGGTGCTGAAATAGGGAATTATACTCTGTTTAATTTAATAGGATAGATTTTGCCAGATGCCCATTGGGGAACATATAGGTTGCCGTCATCGTCCACTAGCACATCATGTGGATTTCTAAAAGTCTGTCCGTCCCATTCGGGCATATTGAGTTTTCCGTCACTATAGCTCGGAGCACTGCCACCGGGGAAAGAAACAATTTTATTATTTTCATCCAGAACGGCCAGCATCCCGTCATAGGTATCCCATGTTTTAGTGACAATTACCGCAAAGTAGATGTTCTTGCCATGTATCACAGGTCTGCAGATAGAGCAGCCTGGAAGTGAAATAGTTTCTAAATGTTTTCCATCTAAGCTAAACCGCTTAAACTCATTAGCTGCTCTGGATGTGATCAAAAGAGTAGGATTCTCAGCTTCCCTGTGATCTACGGTAATACCATGGCAACAATCAAAGAGACCATCACCCTTACCTTTACCTCCAAAATGCCTGATGTATTCTCCTTTAGAAGAGTATTGTATGATAAAGTTTTGCCCATAACCATCGGCAATATAGATATCCCCATTGGGCCCTACAGTGGTTTCTGTCGGATTAAATTGCTCGTCCTTAGTATAACCATCTACCTCTTTGGGACGTTCAAAAGTCATCAGAATTTTACCATCAAGCGTGGTTTTAAATACTTTATGCGTATTAGGATCTGTGATAAGCAGGAACTGATCACTGCCTTCTCCGGAAATGGTTAGTCCGTGGGCACCCGGGAAATCCTTCCCCCAGGAATCCAAGACCTTTCCGGATTTATTATAAATAATGATGTTATTATTACTTTCACCTGTGGTGGTCATAAAAATTCTGCCTTTACTATCGAGCACCATTTCATGACAATCGTTTACCGGTACTTTAGACGGATCTTGAGCACCCCATTCCATATCTACAGTATACTTAAAATCTCCATGTCCCACGGTGCTTTTTACACTAGGCCTGTGGATGATGCCAAAACTGGTTTGTGGCAAGATGATCCCGGCGGCTGCACCTAGGGCACTTTTCCTGATAAAACTTCTTCTGGTATTTTCCTGTGTTCCCATAATTTATCTTATTAAGCGAGAATTTCTTTTACTACATCTCCATGTACATCGGTAAGGCGATAACGTCTGCCCTGGAATTTAAAGGTGAGTCGTTCATGATCTACCCCCAATAGATGCATCATGGTAGCCTGGAAGTCGTGCACATGCACTGGTCGCTGTACCACATTGTATCCAAATTCATCAGTGGCGCCGAGGGTCATTCCTTTTTTAATTCCTGCTCCTGCCATAAAAATGGTAAAGCACTTTGGATGATGATCTCTTCCAAAATTGGTAGGGGTAAGCTGGCCCTGAGAATAATTGGTACGCCCAAATTCTCCCCCCCAAATAACCAGGGTGTCTTCTAGCATACCACGCTGCTTTAAGTCGGTGATCAAGGCGGCTGATGCCTGATCAGTTTCCTTGCACTGTACCCGGATGGCGTTGGGAAGATTCCCATGCTGGTCCCATCCCTGGTGGTATAACTGTATGAACTTAACATCTCTTTCTGCCAGCCTTCTTGCCAAAATACAGTTTGCGGCGAAAGTACCCGGTTTTCTGCTGTCCTCCCCGTAGAGGTCATAAATATGGTCTGGCTCATCTGAGGTATCCATAATCTCGGGAACAGAAGTCTGCATTCTAAAGGCCATTTCGTATTGGGCCATACGGGCCAAGATCTCAGGATCTCCTACATCATCATGATTTATTTTTTCGAGCTTTTGTAAATAATCCAGCTGTTCTCTCCTGCTTTTACCATTTATCCCCGGTGGATTGGTAAGATAGAGCACTGGATCCTTGCCAGCCCTAAATTGTACCCCCTGATGCTGGGAAGGTAAAAAACCGTTCCCCCAGGCCCTAGAGTATAGGGGTTGCCCGTATTTGTCTTTAGTGACCAGCACCACAAATTCCGGTAAATTTTTATTATCTGTTCCAAGACCGTAGCTCACCCAGGAGCCGATGGAAGGTCTCCCTGGTAATTGAGAGCCCGTTTGTAAAAAGGTAACGGCAGGATCGTGGTTGATGGCCTCGGTATACATCGATTTAATAAAGCAGAGTTCATCTACCACTTTGGCCGTATGTGGCATCAGATCACTTACCCAGGCTCCACTTTCACCATGTTGCTTAAAATCAAAAATGGTTCCTGCAATAGGTAAGCTCGCCTGTCCGGCAGACATACCCGTTAAACGTTGCCCTTGCTGTACACTCTCTGGCAGATCCTGCCCGTTCATTTTTTGTAACAGCGGTTTATGATCAAAAAGGTCTATTTGCGAAGGGGCTCCACTCTGAAATAGATAAATGACCCGTTTTACCTTAGGAGGGAAATGAGGTTTTCCCAATACACCTCCATCGCCATTGGGCGAAATTATTCTCGGACTTTCTTTGCCAAATACCCCCATAGGATCAAGCATGGAAGCCATGGATAGGGCTCCCATCCCCAAGGTGGTCTTGGTTAGAAAATCTCGTCTGGTGTAATTCGTATTATGTTTATGTGTACACATTTTCAATTAGCAATTAACAATTATCAATAAACAATAAGAATTGATAATTGTTTATTGATCAATGATTATTGTTATGTCATCTTTTCATATAGGTTTCATCATGGTTTAAAATGGTGTTTGCCACCATAGCCAAGGCCGCCGTTTTATCAGACTCCAAGGATTTGTCTATCTGTTTTTCTCCTATCGCTAAAAGGGCCCTGGCCTCTTTGGGAGCTGCTTTAAAGCGTTTGGTCTGACTCTCATATAGTTCTTTAAGTATTTGGGTCTCTTCTTGCTTCGGGTTCCTGCTCACGGCTAACCTAAAGCCGTACTTAATTTGATCTTCAATGGTTGCTCCGCCTTCTTTTTGCATTCTTTCTGCCAGGATTTTAGAGGCCTCCACAAATTGAATGTCATTTAAGAGCACCAATGCCTGCAGGGGGGTATTGGTATTTTCTCGTTTTACGATACACACTTCTCTCGAAGGTACATCAAAGGCCGTCATAGCCGGATGAGGGGCAGTGCGTCTTATAAAAGTATATAAACCTCTTCTGTAAAGACTGTCGCCCTTTGTTTCCTTATAATTCAACAGCATATGGGAAAAGCTGTTTTTTTCTATCCAAAGATTAGGGGGTTGATAGGGCTTAACACTTTCGCCTCCCAGATGTTGTACCAAAAGGCCACTGGCCGCCAGCGCATTGTCCCTTATCATTTCCGCCGGGAGCCTGTAGCTGTTGCTTCTCGCCAGATAGGTATTGGTAGGGTCTTTTTCACGCAAAAGTTCCGTCTCCAAAGAAGACTGTCTATAGGTGTGCGACATTACCATGGTTTTTAAAAGCGCCTTAACATCCCAATTGTTTTGTTGAAATTCCAGGGCCAGCCAATCTAGTAATTGAGGGTGGGAGGGAAGCGATCCTTGTACTCCAAAATCCTGTGGTGTATCTACTATTCCTTTCCCAAAGATCATTTGCCAATACCTGTTCACGGTTACTCTTGCCGTTAAGGGATTATCTTCAGAGAAGATCCATTTTGCCAGTCCCAGACGGTTTTTTGGGTAGTCTTTTGGGAATTCTGGCAATACTTCCGGGGTATTAGTCTCCACCGGGTACAAAGGCTGCTCATAATCTCCTCTGCTATACACATATGGGGTTCTGGGTTCTGGCATTTCTTCCATCACCATAACCTCCATGACAGGTTGCATATGTTCTAACCATTGTGTTCTTAAATCTCTGAGTTCTTTTTCGGCACTTTTCACCTCAGGGGCCTGGGCAATCCAATATTCAGGTGCCGACTTCCCTTTTAAACTTTCCACATCTGCTAACATGGCAATTTCTGAGGCGCTTAAAGCCCGAGAATACACGTATATATCATCTATTCTTCCTTTAAAAATGCCGTTTTCTCCAGTAAATGCCCTATAACTCTTAGCCACCCTAACCGCCTCTTTAAAAGGCTCATGTGTGGCGTTGCGAACAGTTTGAATAGACTTGTAGAGACGATCGTATGGAATGGAGGTATTGACTTCCTGTCCGTCTACAAATAGTTTAAGGTCTTTTGCCTTACCTCCGCCATCATAGGTGAAGGCCACATGTTTCCATTGATTTACTTTCAGCGAGTCTTTAGAACGCACATGAATATAATTATGTGGAAGCGAATGAATTAGTCTGGCATTGAGGTGATTGAGGCTATCGAGGTAGAACTCCCATCCCCGCCAAAAATTATTCTTTTGGCCCGTAGTGCCTAATAGGGTTTGCGTTAAGCCCGCCTCACGTTTGGTAGTATTCATCCAAAGACTGGCTGAGAAGGCATCTGTCCATTCAAAATTCGGCACATTGTGCAAGTACACTTCATCGTACTCTCCCGTAAATTCAAGCGCTTTCCCTTTAACACCTTCGGTCACTTTAGGGGCTTCCCGGGAAGTTACTTGGGTATTCCCATCAACATAATAGCCTTTTTGCTTCCCGCTTCTTTTTTTAAGGGCGTCTAAGGGATAATGGTCGATAAGACCTTTTTGCTTAAAATTTGAAGGTAAGGCTGCAATGTATTTTTCCAGTTTGGCTAATTCCTCTTTGGTCAGCGCTACTTCCTTTTCTTTCTTCTCAATTTCTGAGTTCAGCTTGGCTAGTTTTTCCTCTGTCCCTTTATCAGGGAGCGTGAGCATTGGCCCATAATTACCATCGTCCCCGGTCATCCCTAGCTCTTTTACATTATTAAAGAAGGAGGTGAGCTGATAATAGTCTTTCTGACTGATGGGATCAAACTTATGATCGTGGCAACGTGCGCAGTTAATGGTAAGTCCTAACAGAGCTGTACCCACGGTTTCTGTTCTATCCCAAACATAATTCAATCTGAATTCCTCTTCAATTGCACCACCCTCGGCGGTCATTGGATGATTTCTATTGAATGCCGTAGCTAATTTTTGATCTCTGGTGGCATCAGGATAAAGATCCCCTGCCAATTGCCAGCTTACAAATTGATCATAAGGCATATTGTCTTTAAAGGCGTTGATGACCCAATCTCTCCAGGGCCACATTAAACGCCAACCATCGGCATGCAAGCCATGAGAATCAGCATATCGGGAAATGTCCATCCAATCTAGAGCGAGTCGCTCTGCATTGGCATCTGAAGCCAGTAATCTGTCTACTGCCTTTTCATAGGCCTTTGCGTCGGTATCCTTGAGAAAGGCATCCATTTCTGCAATAGTAGGAGGGAGGCCTGTAAGGTCCATAGAAACCCTACGTAGCAAACGTTCTTTGGCTGCTTCGGAAGAGGGCTCAAATCCTTTTTGGACTAATTTTTCCTGTACAAAATTGTCTATGGGATTATGCGCAGGCCAATTCCCTTGAGAAATTTCCGGAACAGTTGGTGCAGAAGGTTTACTAAAGGCCCAGTGCGCTTTCCATTCAGCTCCTTGTTCTATCCATTTGATTATGGTGGCTTTTTCCTCTGCCGTAAGACTAAGATGAGAATCTGTCGGGGGCATTTGAATCTCCGGATCATCACTCAAGATGCGCTTAACGGTTTCACTCTTTGATGGATTTCCTGCACGGAAGGCAAAATTGCCAGATTCCAATCTTTGGAAGGCATTTTCTTCGAGATCTAATCGCAGCCCGGCCTTGCGGGTATTTTCATCCGGCCCATGACAATTGTAACACCGATCGGACAATATGGGCTGTATTTGAAAATTAAAATCGATGTTCTCGGGAAGATCCTCGTAGGCGGTTGCCACATCATCCGGCATGTTTAGCGAGCAGGAACTAAGTGTTGCTCCGAAAATGACCAGCCAAAATATCTTTCTGCACATTACAATAGCAATATGCTCTTAAAGATATGGATTTCTGGAAATTATGGAATTTTTTTCGCCTAATAGAACATATGACGCTGTCTTTAGCTCATATGTTCCTATTAGCAACCTGTGGTATGTAACCGTTTAGTGCTCTAAGAGAACGATAGGTGCTTAGCGATGAATGGTCTGCGTACGGTCTGGGCCTACAGAGACTATTTTAATAGGGACTTCCAGTTCCTTTTCAAGAAATTGTATATAGGCCATAAGGTTTTCGGGCAGTTCTGCTTCCTTACTCATTTTGGTAAGGTCCTTTGCCCAACCCTTCATTTCGGTATATACCGGAGTTACATTTTCTTCTTCAATGTTAAAGGGTAAATGTTGAATTTCCTCTCCTTTGTACTTATAGGCGGTACAGATCTTAATCTTTTTAAAACCACTTAAGACGTCGGCCTTCATCATCATCAATTCCGTAACTCCATTGATTTGCACGGCATATTTTAGGGCAACAAGGTCTATCCAACCGCATCTTCTTGGCCTTCCGGTAGTGGCGCCAAATTCGTTGCCAACTCTCCCCATGGTTGCTCCATCTTCGTCAAAAAGTTCTGTGGGAAATGGGCCGCTTCCCACCCTAGTGGCGTAGGCCTTAAAGATCCCGAAGACTCTACCTATTTTATTAGGAGCAACACCTAAACCGGTACATGCACCGGCCGCGGTAGTGTTAGAGGAGGTGACATAAGGATAGGTGCCAAAGTCAACGTCTAATAATGATCCCTGAGCTCCTTCTGCCAGGATTTTTTTACTTGCTTTTTGAGCCTGATGCAGGTATTCTTCACTGTCTATAAAAGTGAGTCCCTTTAGGGTTTCTACTGCCTCCATAAACTCCGCCTCCAGCTCCTTAAGGTCGTATTGAATATCAACATCATAGAAGGCAATCATCTTTTCGTGCTTGTTGGCCAGCGCTCTGTATTTGCGCTCCCAGTTATTAAGCTCAAGATCCCCTATTCGCATACCGTTTCTACCGGTTTTATCCATATAGGTAGGGCCGATACCCTTTAGGGTAGATCCAATTTTGGCCTTGCCCTTTGACGCCTCGGATGCAGCGTCCAGAAGTCGGTGTGTTGGTAATATCAGATGAGCTTTTCTGGAGATAAATAACTTGGATTTGATATCTAAATTAAACTGCGTCAGGTTATCCAATTCTTTTTTAAAGATCACCGGGTCTATAACAACACCGTTACCTACAATGTTTATTGCGTTCTCATGAAATATGCCAGATGGGATGGTATGCAGCACGTGCTTAATGCCATCAAACTCTAAGGTGTGCCCTGCATTTGGCCCTCCTTGAAATCTTGCAATTATGTCGTAATTTTTGGTGAGTACATCAACGATCTTTCCCTTTCCTTCATCGCCCCATTGTAGTCCTAGTAGTAAATCTACCGCCATGTATATGATTGGTTAGTTGTTTGCTTCCTCTGTATTTCGGGTACCGTAGAAATACAAGGAATGGTTGTTTATTTTAATGTCGAAAACTTCTTCTATGGTTTTTTTAATGCTTTGTATTCTAGGGTCGCAGAACTCAACTACTTCGCCCGTATCCGTCAGGATCACATGATCATGTTGGCGATCAAAGTAAGACTTCTCATATTGGGCCTGACTTTTGCCAAACTGGTGTTTCCGCACCAATTTACAATCCAATAAAAGCTCAATGGTGTTGTAGAGGGTAGCCCTGCTTACGCGGTAGTTCTTGTTCTTCATATTGATGTAAAGCGACTCAATATCAAAATGGTCATCGCTTTCATAAATTTCCTGAAGTATGGCGTAGCGCTCGGGAGTTTTTCTATGCCCGTTTTCCTCTAAGAAAGAGGTAAATACATTTTTTACAATTTCCTGGTCTTTATTTCCCATGGCGATTGACACTGCATCAAGGTGCAAAGGTACAGCTTAAATTTAAATTCTACTCACTTTATCAATGCCGTTTATCTGCTTCAGATTGTGGATTAATTTTTTTAAGATCCCTTTGTTTTTTACTACTACGGTGATCTTCCCTGTAAAGGTGCCTCCATCTGTGCTGAAGTTCAGATTTCGCATATTTACGTGCATATTGTCGGAGATAATTTCTGTGATCTCGTTCATCAATCCCAGGTTATCTATCCCCGTAAGCATAATGTCTGAAGTAAACTCTTCCTGAGTAGAATCTACCCATTTGGCGCTGATAATTCTATAGGCGTAATTAGACTGCAAGGAGATGGCATTGGGGCAGTTCTTTTTATGCACTTTTATACCTTCATTTACACTGATAAATCCAAAAACCTCATCTCCGGGAATGGGCTTACAACATTTGGAAAGCGTATAATTCAACTTTTCTTCTTCCTTACCAAACACGAGCATATCGTATTTGGAAGTAATCTCATCTTTGTCAATATCTTCCGGTACAGGCTTTCTTCTGATCTTATTTTTAAAGAAACTTATGAAGGCATTGTTATAGGAAGAAGCAAAATCTTTGATCATTTGGTTGTCTATAGCACCGTTTCCTACCCTGTAAAACAAATCAAGGCTAGTTTTCAGTTTAAAGTAGATCACCATACTGTTGATCACATTTTCTCCAAGGGTAATTTTTTGCGACTTTAATTTTCGCCTTAGAACTTCCTTGCCTTCCATGGCAATTTGCTTCTTTTCTTCTCGCAAAGAGGACCTAATTTTAGATCTCGCTCTTGCAGTTGTGGCATAGTCTAACCAGTTTTGATTAGGTCGTGCACTTTCGGATGTGATGATCTCAACCTGATCTCCACTGTTGAGCTCGGTGCTTAAGGGAACCAGTTTTCCGTTCACTTTCGCTCCTCGGGTGCGCATGCCTATCTCCGTATGGATGTGAAATGCCAGATCTAGGGGAGTTGCTCCCTTGGGAAGTGACTTCAGATCGCCTTTTGGAGTAAAGACGAAGATCTCTTTAGAGTAGAGGTTAAGCTTAAACTCCTCTACAAAGTCCACAGCGCTGCCATTGCTGGTTTCCAGGGCCTCTTGCAGCCTGTTAAGCCATTCCTCTATACCTTGCTCTTTTTGGTCGCCATGTTTGTATTTAAAATGTGCCGCATAACCCTTTTCGGCGATTTCATGCATACGTTCACTTCGTATCTGTACTTCTACCCAGTTACCCTCAGGTCCCATCACGGTGATGTGCAAGGCTTCGTAACCATTAGATTTTGGGGAAGATATCCAATCTCTTAGTCTGATAGGATTAGGAGTAAAATGGTCTGTAACTATGGAATAGATCTTCCAGGCCAGGAATTTCTCATTCTCTGCATCACAGTCATAGATGATCCTTATAGCAAACTTGTCGTATATCTCATCAAAGGAAACGTTTTGAGCCAGCATTTTTTTACGAATGGAGTAAATAGACTTCATACGCCCTTTTATCTGATAATCAAAACCTTCTCTATCGAGTGAATTCTTGATGACCTTAGAAAAGTCGTCAATATAGGCCTGCTGTTCTTCCTTGGTAGCCTCAATTTTTTCAAGGATATCCTGATATACCTCCGGTTCAGTATATTTTAAACTAAGATCCTCTAGCTCGGTCTTGATATTGTATAAACCAATCCTGTGGGCTAAGGGGGCGTATATATATAAGGTCTCAGAAGCTATTTTAACCTGTTTATGCTCCGGCATGATGTCCATGGTGAGCATATTGTGATACCGGTCTGCAATTTTGATAATGATCACCCGCGCATCGTCATTTAGGGTCAATAGCATTTTCCTGAAATTCTCAGCCTGCTGAGAAATATTCATGTCTTTTTTGAGATGCGCTATTTTGGTAAGGCCGTCCACAATGCGTGCCACGGTTTCGCCAAACATTCGCTCAAGATCATCCAGGGTGTACTCTGTATCTTCTACCACATCGTGAAGCAGGGCAGAGGCTATGGATACTGCATCTAGACCAATTTCTGAAGCCACAATTTTGGCTACTGCAATGGGGTGGAAGATATAGGCTTCTCCAGTTTTTCTGCGTTGGTTCTTATGTGCGTCGGCTGCCACATCAAATGCGGAACGAATAAGCTTTTTATCCTCCCTCGTAAGGGTTTGATAGCTAATACGGAGTAATTCCTTATACTCCTTAGCGATCTCCTTGTTCTCCTTCTCTATGGCGGCTGCAGTCCTCATATATTAAAAATACCACAATCTTTTATAGTAACCAACAAAAAGCGGGCCATTGGTGTCTGCTTATCGGTGAACAAATCCTATTTAACAAATCGCACTAAGAATTAAGAATTAAGAGTTAATAGTTAAAAGTTAAAACTGGAAAATTGAAAGTTGAAAATGGAAAAGGGTTTAGGCTTTAAGGTTCCGGATGCGGTCTATAAGGGGTGGATGGGAATAATGCATAAACACATAAGCAGGATGAGGAGTGAGATTGCTTAGGCTGTTTTTTGATAATTTTTTGAGCGAGGTAACCAGGGGCATAGCCGAAAAGGTGTTTTTGGCAAAATCGTCGGCCTGATATTCAAATTTTCGAGAAAGATAGTTCATGACTAATCCCGGTATTTCAGAAATCGGACTATATAAAATACCAAAACCAATAAGTGCGGCATGAAAGCTGGGTTGAGAAACCCCTATAGCCAAGGAAACCTCAGGATTGTTCACAAAAACGGACAAAAGAAAAAGCGTAAAACCTGTCAACAATATAGACGCGGCCAGATTAAAAAGAATATGATTGCGTTTGTAGTGCCCTACTTCGTGAGCGAGTACAGCGACTATTTCATCTTCCTCCAGATCGTTGATCAGGGTGTCGTAGAGCGTTACTCGTTTTTCTTTTCCAAAACCGGAAAAATAGGCATTGGCTTTGGTCGATCTTTTGGAACCGTCTATCACAAAAATATTTTTTAACTCAAAGCCTACCTTGCTGGCATAGCCTTCAATTTTACTCTTAAGACTTCCTTCTTGTAGGGGAGTTTGCTTGTTAAAAAGTGGTACGATCAACTTGCTGTAAAAGAGGTTCATAAAAATAGTAAAGGCCGATATCAGACCCCAGGCGTAGATCCAAAAATTTGTACCTGCCCATTGAAAAAACCAAATAACCAAGGCTAATATTCCGCCTCCAAGAATCATCATCATTAACCAACCTTTTAGCTTGTCCATGAAAAACAGTCCTGGAGTCGTTTTATTGAAGCCAAATTTTTCCTCAATAACAAAGGTCTGGTAATAGGAAAATGGCGTAGTTAGCAAGTCGCTTCCCAGCATAATAATGGCAAAAAAGACCAGTGCCGTAATGATTGGATTCAGGGAGAGGTTACGGGCTATAGCATCTACCCATTCAAACCCGCCAAAGATCAGAAAGCAGAGGGTAAGGGCTAGAGAGAATAGCGAAGTTAGCAGTCCAAAACGGTAGTTGGTTTTCTTGTAGTCTTGGGACTTCCGGTATTCCTCAGCATCAAAAACATCATCCAACTCCGTCGGAACCGGATCTGCAAATTTTTTAGCATTCAGGTAGTCCAGAACAGATTCCAGAACAAACTGCACGCAAAGGATAGCAATGATGATATAAAATAAGAGGGTATGATCCATCGGAGGGGGATATTTTATTTTACTGGCTCTGCGTAGTTCTCTGACGCCTGGCCTCAAATATAAGTATTGCCGCGGAAACTGAGACATTCATTGAATCTATTTCTCCCTGCATGGGGATCACTACGCTGGAATCCAAATGCCGTATCCATTCTTCTGTAAGGCCAGTGGATTCTGTGCCCACAACTATAGCAGTGGCCGGGCGATAATCGTGAGAGGTATAATTCTTGGCTGCCTGCAGACTTGCTCCAACTATCGCAATGCCTTTAGATTTTAGGTGGCTGATAACCTCTTCGTTGTTGCCTGTAGCCAAGGGAACCGTAAAAACACATCCAACGCTGGACCGAATTACATTGGGATTATAAAGATCGGCCCTGGGATTGGCAATGATTACAGCATCTAATTTGGCTGCATCAGCGGTTCTAAGTAATGCACCTATATTACCAGGCTTTTCAGGGGCTTCTGCTACCAACACTAAAGGGTTGTCAGCTGTAAATTTCAGATCCTTCAACTCGTGAGATTTGGTTTTTGCAATGGCCAATACTCCTTCGGTTTTTTCTCTGTAGGCCACACGTTGATAGACCTCCTTACTTAATTCTACTATTTGAGTGTCAGAAATTATACCATCAAGGATGGTGTAAAGCTCATCTTTAGAAAGGATATCAGGGTAAAAAAAGACAGTATCGAACGTATACCCTCCTTTGAGCGCCATTTGCATCTCGCGAACCCCTTCCAAAACAAACAAACCCGATTTATTCCTTCCTCTTTTTTTCTCCTTCAGTAACACCACTTTCTTAATCAGAGGGTTTTGTAAGCTGCTAATTTGTTTAATTTCGTTCATCAACACAAAAGTAGGGAAACTGTAAACATTGATATGGTTACCCGACCAAGAGCGAGATCTTAAAAATGTAGACATGAAGAACATATACTTTTTAGCAATTGTACTTTGGGCAGTTTCATGTAAAGAAGCCCCCAAAGAAGCGCAGAAAAAAATGGAAGAGCCCATGCCGATGGCTAAGGCTGTTTCTAGGAATTACCCGGAAGCCCTTCAAAAAGTTTTTGAGGCCCATGGAGGTATAGAAGCGTGGGCAACGCAAAGAACTTTGTCCTATGAGATGCCCAAGAATAAGGGGAAAGAAATCCATACCCTGGATCTAAAAAGCCGGAAGGACCGCATTGACGCACCCAATTTTTCTATGGGTTTCGACGGGAGGGAAGTATGGCTAAGTAAAGATGCCGCTTATGAGGGCGATGCTGTCTTTTACCATAATCTGATGTCCTATTTCTATGCCATGCCATTTATTTTGGGAGATAAGGGCATCAATTATGAAGGCACAGAGGATCTTGTTTTTGAAGGAAAGTCGTATCCTGGGATACGCATCAGCTATGATTCCGGAGTGGGAACTTCGCCTAAAGACGAATATTATCTTCACTTCGATAAGGATTCTAATCAAATGAGCTGGTTAGGTTATACTGTAACCTATCGGAGCGGGGAGAAATCTGATAATGTGAAATGGATCCGATATCACGACTGGGAAGATGTTGCCGGTTTAATACTTCCAAAGGCAGTTACCTGGCATGCGTATGAAGGAAGGGATATTAAAGAAGCCAAAAGTACGGTAACCTTTGAAAATGTCAGTTTGAGTGTGTCGGCTAAGTCAGATGATTTTTATGCCATCCCTGAAGGTGGTAGCGTAGCAGAACGGAAAAATAAATAGTTAAGTTTAGCTCCAAACCCCTCCGTCTTAAAACGGCTGATCTACCTCCCCTTAGGCAAGGGGAGGAGCCTTTTTACTTTGAAATCTGGGTCCTCTTATTTCCCTTCAAACTTACCCATATACCTTTTCCAGAGTTTGGTTTGATGAGTTTCCAAAGATATAGCACGCCCGTCTATAAAAGCATGAGTAAGTTGGTTACCTCTCATGTCTAAGGCATCACCTTCAGAGACAAATAAGTTTGCACTTTTACCCACCTCCAAGGTTCCATATTGTTCGTATATACCCAAAATCTTGTCCGTATTTCCGCTGATGAGTTGCAGCG
>JBFOMC010000123.1:0-4783 GCA_040830565.1 Flavobacteriaceae bacterium | reverse complement strand
ATAAGAATAGATCAGGCTATTGTAAATGGTCAGTTGGTAGATCAGGGCAGGAGTGAACAGACCACTGCCACATTTGGTCTGGAAGGTACCTGGAATTATCGTTTTGCCGAGGATTGGAGCTTAAATGGAACAGCTACATATCAAAACCACGAAATCACCAAGAATGAAACCACCGACCTTACCAACGGACAGGTATCTACCATTAACGAAGGTAATGAAATAGGACGGCAACCAAATTTCTTAGGTAGTCTGGGGCTGAACTTTGACAACAGTATGTTCGATGCAAACTTTACACTAAATCATACCGGGAGTAAGTTCACTGATGATAGCAACAATGTTGAATTGGATGCTATAACGATTGCAAGACTAGGTGCGGGTTATACTTTTAAAACAGAAGATGTAAATTCTGTCCGATTGGGCTTCTCGGTATTTAACCTCTTTGATAGTGTGGGCTTAACTGAAGGAAACCCAAGAGCCGGAATAGGGGGTCAGGTAGATGATGGTCAATTCTTCTTTGGAAGACCAATATTACCCAGGAGATTCTTTTTAACAGCTACTTTTAATTTTTAATTATAACCGAATTAGTTTAAGTTAGTTTTGAGTTAAGTTTAGGTTTATTACTGGCGGTGTGATCTACCGCCAGTATGTTTTCACAGAAAATTTATGAAAGAACAATTGTTACATAGAGCTATCGAGGTTCTTAATGGAAATTATCAGGAGGGCGGATTCACGATTCCAAGTAAAGGATTATACCCCTTTCAATGGAAATGGGATTCCGGGTTTATTGCTCTAGGCTTTGCACATTATGATATGCCAAAGGCAAAACAAGAAATAACAACCCTGCTTGATGCGCAATGGGAGAACGGTTTTATTCCTCACATCATTTTCCACAACCAAAGCGATACCTACTTTCCGGGACCGGATTTTCATCTATCAGATCTTCACCCAAAAGCTTCCAAAAAATATCGTTCTACGGGTATGACCCAACCTCCGGTCATGGGTTTTATTCTTAAGGAACTTTATCGTATTGCCAAGAACAAGGACGAAATGCTCCATTTTATCGCGCAACACATAGATAAAGTATTTAAGAATCACCTGTATTTTTATGAGCATAGGGATATCCATAATGAAGGCCTGGTTTATATCTATCACAACTGGGAATCCGGCACCGATAATAGTCCCATGTGGGATGATATATGGAAAACCATGAATCCCCCGGAATACCAGTTCGAAAGAAGGGATACCACCCATGTAGATGCTTCTCAACGTCCTTCAAAAAGAGAATATGATCACTATTTGCATATTATTGATATTGCGAAAAAGTTTAATTATGACGATTCAAAAATTGCTGAACATTCTCCTTTTTTGGTACAAGATCCCTTGTTTAATTCCATCCTGATAAAGTCTAATGAAGCCTTGATTGAACTTTATAAGCTCCTTGGAAATGCAGGAGATAACATCAAATACCTGCAAGAAAAACAAGCAAAAAGTATAGCAAGTTTAAATACCAAACTTTATAGCGATGCATTCGGAGCCTATTTGCATTACGACCTAAGAAATGACCGGACCTTGCCCTATATTTCCTCTTCATCATTTGCGCCTTTGTTTTCCGGAGCTCCGGAAAGAGAAAAAGCGGAGAGGCTGGTGGAAACTATGCTGCAAAAGTTTGGAGATGAAGGAAAATATCTGTGTGCATCTTTTGATCCGACCCACGAACGCTTTAATCCAAGGAAGTATTGGCGCGGACCTGTTTGGATAAATTTGAACTGGATCTTGTTTCACGGATTAAACCGATACGGCTATCACAGCCTGGCCGAGAGAATTAAAAGCGATTCCCTGGCCTTGATAGAAAAAAATGGCTTCTTTGAGTATTTTGATTCTAGGAAAGAATATTCCGAAACAAAAGAAGGAGGAGGCTACGGAGGGAGTAATTTCTCCTGGAGTGCCGCTTTGATCATAGATTTTCTATCGGAGGTAGAATGAAAGCTGGATAGATAATGGCACTTGATTTTTCAAAAGATTATGTTTTAGAAGATACGGTGGTAAGATTGGAACCTTTATCGGAATTTCATATTGACCCCTTGAAAGATATCGCAAAGGAAAGGAATCTCTGGACCTACTTTCTAGGAAGATCTGACGGGAGCAAGAACTTTGATAATTACGTAATGGATGCCTTGGACTTTCGAGCAAAAAAAGTTGAATACCCTATTGCAGTTTTTGACAAGCGTACCAAAAAATATGCCGGCTGTACAAGATTCTTTGACTACGCCGGTGACTTAAATACAATTAGATTAGGATATACCTGGTACGGCAAAGATTTTAGGGGCACCGGCCTGAACCGCCATTGTAAATATCTTTTATTCGAATTTGCTTTTGAAGGGCTCAAAGTTGAAAGAATAGGACTAGGCGCCCATGCCGAAAATAAAATAAGCCTCGCTGCCATGAGGAGTGTTGGCTGCATCGTGGAAGGTAAAGCACGCAACCTTTTCCCGGCAATTGATGGAGAGGGTAGGGCGGATGCCGTGATGTTTAGTGTTTTAAGACAAGAGTGGTTAAAATCTGTGAAAAACCAACTTAAAGAAAAATTATGAACTATGTTGACTACATAATCATTGTTGCCTATTTGTTGGGGTTTCTTGGCATAGGTTACTTCTTCAAAGAAAACAAGGATTCGGGAGATTATTTCCTGGGAGGCCGAAGTATGGGTTGGGTACCCCTGAGCCTCTCTACAATGGCAACCCAACTTTCTGCCATTAGCTTTATATCTGCTCCTGCCTTTGTCGGTGTAAAGGAAGGTGGAGGATTGCAATGGCTTACCTATGAATTTGGGGTTCCTTTAGCCATGGCCTTTTTGCTCATAGCATTAATACCTTCTCTTTACAAGGCTGGTATAATAAGCGTTTACGAGTACCTTGAAAGAAGGTTCGATGCTTCTTCCAGACTACTCATTAGTTTTGTCTTTCAAATAAGTAGATCGGTAGCAACCGGGGTTATGGTCTATACCATGGCGCTGATCTTACAGGCAACGACCGGAATTAATTTTGGTATTTCTGTTCTCCTCATTGGAGTAGTTACGCTGGTTTATTCCTTCCAGGGAGGGATGAAAGCGGTCATCTGGGGAGATGTGGTTCAGATGCTCATTCTGTTTTTAGGTATTATTATTTGCCTGACTTTTGGTTTAAGTGAACTTGGAGGCTTCGATAATTTCCTGGCTAAGGTAGATACGGATAGATTGACTGCTGTTGATTTCGGGAAGTGGGGATTTAGTAATGCCGATAAAAATGATGAGTTCGGCTTTTGGCCAATGGTCATTGGAGGCTTTTTCTTGTACACTTCTTATTATGGGACAGATCAGACCCAAACGCAACGGATGCTATCTGCCAGGGGAATGCCAACGATTAAGAATTTGTTGATGGCCAATGGTTTGTTCAGGTTTCCAGTGACGCTTACCTATTGCATTATGGGTCTTGTATTAGGGACTTTGCTTGTGACAGACCTAAGTTTTCAGGATGAGGTGGCTTCCATTTATCAAGCTAATTTTGAAAGTTTAGAAGGGAAAAAAGATGATCTGTTGGTACCGGTTTTTATCATAAAATATTTACCGAATGGGATCATCGGTATCTTGTTAGTAGCTATAATGTCTGCGGCCATGTCTTCTTTGAGTTCTACAGTAAATTCCCTCTCAGCCGTAACCCTGGAGGATTTCATTAAACGTTTTAAGACCGATCTGTCAGACAAACAATATGTGCGCTATTCGAGAATGCTTTCGATTTTTTGGGGATTGGTATGTTTGTTTTTTGCCTTTTTTGCCGGAAATATTGAAGGAACTGTCATCGAGGTTATTAATAAGATAAGCTCAATTTTTTACGGACCTATTTTGGCGGCCTTTATCCTGGGGTTGCTGGTGCCGAGGACGCATGCCGTAGGGGCGAATATTGGCATTGTGGTCGGGGTACTATTCAATATGTATCTTTGGCTTTATGTACCCGATGTATTTTGGTTTTGGTGGAATGCAATTGGCTGTGTAGTAACGATGGTTATTGCTTTTATAGTAAGCATACTACTCCCAGGAAAACCTAAAAAGGGTATAGACACCTCATTTTTCTTTGCAAAGAAGGAAGTAGGTATTCTTTTAGGCTTCTTTATTCTGATCGTGCTAATTTCAATTGGAATGAAAGACATATTGAGCTAGTCTGGTAGCTCTTATTTTCAAGGAAAGTTACGAGCAAAACGCAACTAAAATCCACAATATTTTAGCAATTTCCGCAAGGAGGGGAAAAATGGATTCACTACCTTTCCGATGAGCCACTTAATTATTTAAGAATGCACTTTTTATTGATTCCTGATAAATTCAAAGGCTCTGTGTCCGCAGAAGGGGTCATTGATGCCTTGACCAAAGGCATATTAAAAGTAATTCCTGCTGCCAAGATAAGCACTGTAATGGCTTCAGACGGTGGGGACGGATTTCTTCAGGCAGTTTCTCAGTACACTGAAGCCAAAGCGATTAAAACCCAAACTGTAGACCCTTTGGGACGTGAGCTCAACACCTCCTATTTGTTTGACGAAGTTTCAAAACATGCCTTTATTGAGATGGCCAAAGCTTCCGGGATGGTCCTTCTTGAAAGCTCGGAGCGTAACCCTTTATACACTTCCACCTATGGCACGGGACTGCAAATATTGGATGCAATAAACAAGGGGGCCAAGGCCATATATATTGGTTTGGGAGGGAGCGCAACCAATGACGGTGGCATAGGCATTGCCAAGGCTCTGGGGTACTTCTTCT
>JBFOMC010000122.1:0-2243 GCA_040830565.1 Flavobacteriaceae bacterium | reverse complement strand
GTCTATCCCGCTTTTGGGGGCTTGTTTCAAAAGGCGAGGGTGATCGAATTGATAAATACCATAACATGGATCGATATCGCGACAAACTAAGGGCTCATGCTCTTCGTAGAAATAGGAAAATCTAGCCACTTCCACAATATACTAAAATACACTCTAAACACATAGGAAACCCATTGCATGAGTACAAACGAGCAAGGAGAAAAAGACTTTCCTCCAAATGAATCGGAAATTTATAAGGAACTAACTCAACATCGAATTGACAAGTGCGTAGAAAAGGCGGTCGAGGCTAAACTACTTAAAATTCGTAATGTCGCGACCCTTATTGTTTCTATCGTCGCTATGGGACTTGGTCTATTGGGATACAACAAACTCGGAGAATGGAGAGTAGCAACAATAGATCTAGCGGAGAAGGAAGCAGAAGACAAAGTTGATCAGCTCGTCGAGACGGCAAAATCCGAGTTCCGCAACGATTACGATGAACGAATCAACTCCGCGAAAGAATGGGTGTTAAAAGAGTTAGAAGCGATTGAGCGATGGTCCCAAACTGAAAGTGAACGAATGCAAAGGTTGTCAGGTGATCTTCATCAATCTTTGGGGGCACTTGAGAAGCAAGTAATTGACCAAACAGAATCCATTGAATCCCAATTGGCAGACTCTGCAGATCGACTAAAAGATCTTACCAAGGAAAGCGAATCTTCGATAAACCGATTATTAGAAAATACACAAGACGCTCTGGAAGAATATCAGAGTGGGAAGGAGGAGTTTACCGAAGTCACAAAAAGAGTCTCCGCTGAAATATCTAACTCTGAACAGCTACAACGTGAGTTGATCGATCTACAAGAACAACTTAAACGGGTCAATGAGGATATTGAGAAGCAACAATTCGCAGCTCGTAAGCTTGTTGAGGATAGTCATTCCCAGCTAGAAAGCCTGAAGCCTACGATAGAGGACATCGAATCTCTGCGGGAATTTGTTCGTGGTGAAACAAATTCAAAGATATTCAGACAACTACATTTAAACTATACACGAATCAAGTCATTCACGGTTCGAATAAACTATGTGTACTCCCCTGAAGCTAGAGACTCGCAGTATAACCCACCGCTGTTCAATTATCTCTGGCTTGAAGGTCCAGATGCATCCCCCTTGCAGCTCTTTCGAGAGGATGAGAAAGATACTTCCTTAAACGGAAGCGACTCATTCAAAATTCTCACAGAGTACCATCTTTTTGCACCCTTTGAACAGCGTTTGCTTGGTAGGCACATCTCAGAGCTCAACGGATTGATAAATGCCAGATTAGAGTTCGTCATTCCATCCCGATATTTTGAGAGATTTTCCGAACAGGCTCTTACAGATAGAATATCAAACATGTGCACCGGTTTTAATGACTACCTGGACTGTTTCCATAGCATTGAAGTTGATTTCATGATAAACGGATTGCCCGTGTACAGAATGACCATTGAAAGTTCTGATATTACATCTACCTGGAGTGAAATTACTCCAGAGAACTTCAATTACGAGGAAGATTTCGAAATGTCATTGTCTTGGTCAACAGCAGCGCAGTTTCAAGACGCCGAAAACTACTACTGGGAAAGACTAGGAAAAGCGGAGTTATTTGAAACACGATAATATAATTGAGATTCCGACTTCACCATTTAGAAAACACTCCTCGCCGGTGTTTAATTTCCAATTTGAGACTCCCGTGGCCGCGTCAAGATGGAGTAATCACTAATGCATGTATCCCCAATCCCAGTTTATCCGTAACCCAGTGCAGCGACTCGAGCAGATCTTTCTTGGCTCCTTCAGACCCAAGTGCGTTTCTCCGGCGGTCACACCAGTTAGGCATATGGTATCACCCACCATCGGCTGATCAAACTAGGCTGGCAGATTGTTACCAGACATTCAGGCAACCGAGAAACAACCGCGACTCACCACTCTACCCCTTCCAGCGGCTTGGCACATGTCATTTGATTTTTTAGCAGTCTCTTGTTCTACTCGACTGGCAAGGTAGGAGTAGCAGTTTAATAATTGTCACCTCTTGGGCATTCCCCTCCAATGTTGCTTGGATCTCAGTTCACAACTTGTTTGCTTAAAACTAAATCGCAGTATTTTATGCTTGTAGGATATGTCTTTGAATAACACCGACTCAAATACGACATCCCTGTTTAAATTATACGAGAATATCCCCGCTCAGTCAAGAGCACTGGGTTTTGTATTATTAGTTGCTGCATTACTGGTTTTTCCTG
>JBFOMC010000121.1:0-4970 GCA_040830565.1 Flavobacteriaceae bacterium | reverse complement strand
TTCATTGAATACTCCATACCCACATCAGGACTGGGAACTTTGTTGACAATCGTTTTTGGGAAAATGGGAAGATACTGCGTCTTGTTATCCTCGGGTATTTCACCCTCCACCCTACAAAATTCAAGGAAGTCTTCCCTCATTTCGTGGATGTCTTTCAAAAATTTGTTGGGAGTGTTTTTCTGAGCACCCCTCCCCTTTAAATATGATTTTTTTGTCAATTTTATGGATTTATTCCAAATTTATGGAATAAATCCATTTAAAAATATATTTGACCGTTAAATATCATCAGCCAAAGTACACAAAGTAGGCACTCAAATCAACTTTGGGTTTCGGCGAGAAGATTTTAAAGAAAGTTACTTCAACGAAAAGTTTACCAACTGTTTTTTGGTGCCCCGCTTGGCATAAAAAAGAACCTCATCTTCTTGATTATTGGCCAGGGGTTTTGAAACCATAAGCGGCAATCGGGCCTCTTGATCATCTACTACCTTCTCATAGCTCATTTTCCCTTGCTCATCTAATTGTATGACAAAAACATTTCTGTTCCTACTAAGACCCTGCTTAAATATGAGGCGTTCGTTGTTTAACAACTGAGGATTCTCTGAAGCGGTACAGATGAAGAAATAGGTTTTGCCTCCTTTGGTGTAGGAGCTGTACGATGCGTAGGAACCATCGCCTTGAGTAACTTCTGATTTATTGATATTCCTGGCCCATACCATATTGCCCGAAGCATCAATTTTTGCACTAACAATGTCGTTGTGATGAAAGCGCTCTACCCTGACCCTGCCCCCACTGGAATTTGCCTGGACGCTGGTAGTAACAAAGTACTCCTCTGCATTGAAAAGTATGGCGTTATCATCTGTAAAGCTTACATTCTTAAATATCAGATCTTTTACGCGCTCGACATTGTCCTTACCAAACTTGTCGAACATGAATTGATCGGAAAAAGGATTGTATTTCTTGGTCTGCACCACCAAACTCTGAGGATCTAACTTAAAGTATCCCAGACCATTGTATCTATTATCTTTTCTATCTGCATAAAATCCAACACAAATAAGGCTGCCGTTTCTAAGAATTGGTTTAAGACCTTCAGAATATTTGCCAGCCTCATCAAAGGTTTGTGTTTTGGCTCCTTGACTATTTACCTTAATGAGTTCGTATTGAAATTTTCGCTCAAGAGCAGTAAATCGTTTCTTTTTAAAGTAGGCCTTACCAATTATATATGTGTTGCTCAGATCTTTGGAAAAGGTGATATTTTCAAATGCATAGTTTTTCTCTTCGACTTCAGCCGAAAAATCATGTTCTACAAGCTTCTTCAGAGAAGCATTAAAAACATAGATATGGTGTTTGTTAATCTTCCCCCTTTTAAAATGCGTACTAATTACAAATGCTGATTTATCTTCTGCAAAAAGCGCGGTGGTGGTAAATCCCTTACTGAAGTTCCTATTGTAGTAATTCTTATCGAGTGGATTCCTCACGGGCTCAGATTGAACGGAAAGGAGCTTTTCCTGTGTGAAGTTGAATTCGTCTATGGGACTCCGATGTACGACATAATCGTAAGATTCATTTAAGTAGTCGTAATCCAAAAAAAGCATATAAAGTTGGCCGTTCTTCACATAACCATTCACAAATTCGGGGCCTTTTAACTTATAGTTGTACTCATTGACCAATTCCAGATTCTCGTTATAATGTTCAATAAAATATCCTTTCGGTTTTAAGATCATTCCGGTAAAATAAGATCTTACCAGAAGATATCCGCCGTTACCATCGTCCGAGATGGTAGACAAATTTGAATATTTATACCTATCGTTATATTTCTCTCCAAAGCTATAATCTACGGGCATTTCCTGGGCGTAAGAGCACAGGAATGCCAGTGTTGCTAAAAGAACAAGGCAACTGTTTCTCATAATCAATTCTAAAATTTAATCACATTATGTTCCCGGAAAGTCTGCTTTTCTCTTCTCCAAAAAGGCGGTTGTACCTTCCTTAAAGTCGGCTGTACCAAAACAGGCTCCAAAGGCATCTATCTCGGTTTTATAACCATTAGCATTATTCTTAAAACCCGCATTTATGGCTTTTATTGCATGGGAAATGGCAACTGGAGAATTATTCGATATGCTGCCCGCAATATTTTGACAGAAAGGCAGCAGTTCTTCCTGTGTTACTACATGATTTACCAAGCCATATTCAAGTGCTTTTTGAGCGTTAATCATTTTGGCAGTCATGATCATTTCCATGGCTCTCCCTTTACCTACAAGTTGAGGCAGACGCTGGGTTCCACCATAGCCCGGAATTACGCCCAGAGAGACTTCAGGAAGTCCCATCCTGGCATGTTCACTAGCTACTCTAAAATGACAAGACATCGCCAATTCTAGTCCACCCCCCAGAGCAAAACCATTTACCGCCGCTATCACAGGGGTGGATAGTTCAGCCACAAAATCGAATAACAATTTTTGTCCCTCAGCCGCCAACTCAGTGCCCTTGCTGACAGAAAAATTGGCAAACTCAGAAATGTCTGCTCCGGCTACAAACGCCTTTTCCCCACTTCCGGTTATAATGATAGCCCTTGTTTCCTTGTCCTCATCCAGTGCTTTGAACGCCTTATGCAGCTCCGCGCTGGTTAGCTTATTTAGTGCATTTAGTTTTTTTGGCCTGTTTATGGTAATCGTTGCTAAAGCCTCATTTTTGTTCACTAAAATATTCTCGTACCCCATATCGTTGTTAAGTTATTTTTATTATCCTTTTGGTAATCTCACAGTAAAGACGGTGCCTTTTCCCGGTTGGGAGGTAAAGTCGATATTTCCCCCGTAAGTTTCTACAATATTTTTTACCATCCCGAGACCAAGACCCATTCCACTGGATTTTGTGGTAAACTTTGGTTCAAACACCTTGTCCTTAAATTCGTCTGCAATGCCAATTCCATTGTCGGCAACAGCAATTTTTACGAAATGCTCTTCGGCTGTAACGGATACCAATATTCTCGGAGAAGCAACTTCCGGCACGGCCTGAATTGCATTTTTAACCAGATTGGTAACCACCCTAATGAGTTGGGTCCGATCTAACTTGGCGATGATCTCTTTTTCGTCGGTTATAAAATGAATGTAATTCTCATTAAAGATATCTAGCGCAAGTTTAACGATTTTGACTACGTTTAAAGTTTCGTTCTGCTGTGCAGGCATCTCTGCAAAACTCGAGAATGCAGAGGCAATACTGCTCATGGTATCAATTTGCTGAATAAGCGTTTTGGAATATTCCTTTACCTTGGTTTTTACGTCGGGATCATCAGGATCAAATTTACGCTCAAAACTCTGTACACTTAAACGCATAGGAGTAAGCGGATTTTTGATTTCATGTGCCACTTGTTTGGCCATTTCACGCCATGCTTGTTCTCTTTCACTCCGGGCCAATTTTGCTGCACTTAGTTCCAGTTCATCAATCATACTATTATAAGAGTCCACCAGCTTTCCGATCTCTTCGCTTGGATCTTCAATGAGGATCTTCTCATTTCGCTTGGTGATGTCTGTCTCAGTTAGCCTATCTGATATGGTTTGTAGTGACCTGGTAATGTATTTTGATATAAAGAAAGCCAGGGCAATGGCTATCCCCAGCATGAGCAGATAAACACCACTTAGGCGGAGTAAAAACTCTTTCAGTTCCTTGTCGTTAAAGGTGTTATCTTCAAAATATGGGAAATGTAATATACCTATTGGTTTAAATTTTCCATCAGTGATATAAGTATATGATGCCTGATAATTATCCCCTGCAGCAGCATTCTTTTCAACATATCTTTTTGTGGAACTTTCATCCAGATTGTTGAGTACTTCGGAATCTAGGCAGAGCATTATAGAATCATTGTTGAATTGAGGCCTGGAACCTTTGATCAATTGGCCATCCAAGTCATAAATATTAAAAATTACATTCTGTACATCTGCTATTTGATAAATAGCATCTTTAAAAATAAGCCCGAGATATTCGGTCGTCTGAGGATATGTTGTTTCCTTTAGGGTGTACGCAATGCTCTGTTGAATCTGCGTCTCCTTCCGTTCCAGTTTTTCTTGATGATAGTCTCGGTTCTGTTCGCGGTATTGATATATCGTAACTCCTGCTATCAAAACGGAGGCAATGACCACTAATAAGATCATGGTAATAAATATGCGCGATCTAAGGGATAGTTTTTTAAACAAGGAGTCAGAATTTGAGTTTAAAGATAGCAATTATCGCGCCAAGCTTGGTCGCTCCAAATTCCAAATCCCAAATTCCAAATCCCAATATACTTGCTCTCGATGAAAGCCTTTGGAGTTTGGAATTTGGTGCTTGGGATTTAATTTCTAAGTGCTGTAAAATCTATTCGTTTCCCTTTCTTATTGACCTGTACAACCTAATTCCCAGCATAAGAAGAATTCCAAGGACCACAATTCCAATAAGGCCATAAATCCAGTTAAAAGCACTTTTTAAAATGGCTAAAAAGACGATGGCAAAAAGAAAAAGCGTTGCGCCCTCATTCCAGATTCGCATAAACTTTGAAGAGTACTTGATCTCATCACTTTGGAGCTGTCTAAAAATTTGATCGGTCTTTAAATGATAGCATATGAGAAGTACAACCAAAGCCAGTTTAACATGCATCCATGCCTGTTCTAGCCAGCCCGGCATTAGAATAAGTAACCACACAGCAAAAACAGTTGCTAAAATTGCCGAAGGCCAGGTAATAATATAACAGAGACGCTTAGACATTATTTTAAACTGTGTTGAAAGTATTTGCCTTTCCGGTTCCTGCTTCAAAGAAGCCTCTATGTGGTAAATAAATAGTCTGGGCATGTAAAACAGGCCGGCGAACCACGTAATTAAAAAAATCAGGTGTAAGGACTTGATCTAATTATAGGATTCTGGAATGAATCACTAAAAATAATAAACAAAGTTATTGAAAAATATTGGCACAACCGACATACTACATGAAAAAAATATACTCCAAAATT
>JBFOMC010000120.1:0-10801 GCA_040830565.1 Flavobacteriaceae bacterium | reverse complement strand
TAACGGCGCAGAAATGGCCCGTTCAGAGTCTTACAAAGACGGCCGTATTCCTCTATCTACTTTTAGAGCGGATATTGATTATGCTTTGCACGAAGCACATACCACTTATGGTAGATTGGGAATAAAAGTTTGGATCATGAAGGGCGAAGTTTATGGAAAGAGAGAACTTTCTCCTTTGGTAGGAATGTCTAAAGGACAGTCTAAAGGTGGGAAGCAAGACGGACCAAAGAAACAACGTCGTAGAAAGTAATTTAAAGAAGTAATTAAGGATGTTACAGCCAAAAAGAACCAAGTTTCGAAAAGCGCAGAAAGGAAGAATGAAAGGTAACTCTGGAAGAGGCCATCAGCTTTCTAATGGGATGTTCGGAATAAAATCGTTGGATTCTCATTTTATTACCTCGCGTCAGATAGAGGCCGCGCGTATTGCTGCGACCAGGTATATGAAGAGGCAGGGACAATTATGGATAAAGATATTCCCAGACAAACCAATTACAAAGAAGCCTTTGGAGGTGCGTATGGGTAAAGGTAAAGGTGCGCCGGAGTATTGGGTGGCCGTTGTTAAGCCCGGTAGAGTTATGTTCGAAGTGGCTGGTGTGCCAATGGACGTGGCTAAAGAGGCCTTGAGGTTGGCCGCGCAAAAATTGCCGGTAAAAACAAAATTTGTAGTGGCCAGAGATTATGATGCCGCCTAATTTTTATTGCAAATAAAGATGAAACAATCAGAGATCAAAGAATTATCAGTGGAGGGGCTTAAAGAGAAATTAGCCGATTTTGAGAAGCAACATGCCGACTTAAAATTAGCGCATTCTGTTACCCCACTGGAAAATCCGCTTCAAATTAGGAAGGCGAGAAGGACTGTAGCGCGATTGGCAACTGAATTAACAAAAAGGGAAAACCAATAAGTGGTTCTGCTTTATGGAAAAAAGAAATTTAAGAAAAGAGAGGATAGGAGTTGTAACCAGCAACAAAATGGAGAAATCAATTGTGGTTTCTGAAGTAAAGCGGGTAAAACATCCTATGTACGGAAAGTTCGTATTGCGAACAAAAAAATATGTTGCACACGACGAAACCAACGATTGCAATATTGGCGATACTGTTAAGATAATGGAGACGCGTCCATTGAGTAAAACCAAATGTTGGAGATTGGTAGAAGTCTTAGAAAGAGCCAAATAATATGTTACAGCAAGAATCCAGACTAAAAGTAGCTGACAATACAGGAGCTAAGGAAGTTTTGACCATTCGCGTTTTGGGTGGAACCAAAAGAAGGTATGCTTCAGTAGGTGATAAGATTGTGGTTACTGTAAAGGAGGCCACTCCCAATGGGGGAATAAAAAAAGGAGCAGTTTCGACGGCTGTGGTGGTTAGAACTAAGAAAGAAGTGAGAAGACCAGATGGTTCTTACATCCGTTTTGACGACAATGCTTGTGTGCTTCTTAACCCAACAGGAGAAATGAGAGGAACAAGAGTTTTTGGACCTGTTGCCCGGGAGTTAAGGGATAAGCAATTTATGAAAATAGTATCATTGGCCCCCGAGGTGCTTTAAAGAGAGGAGAGATGAAATTAAAAATAAAAACAGGAGATACGGTTAGGATTATTGCCGGCGATCATAAAGGGACCGAAGGTAAGATAGTTAGCGTGGATCGCGAAAAAAACAAGGCTATTGTCGAAGGTGCCAATATGGTTTCAAAACATGAGAAACCTAGCGCTCAAAACCCCCAGGGTGGTATAGTAAAGAAAGAAGCTCCTATTCATATTTCTAATCTGGCACTGATCGATAAATCAGGAGAAACTACCAGAGTGGGCTATGAGATTCAGGATGGTAAAAAAGTTAGGATTTCAAGGAAATCCCAAGAAGCAATTTAGTTATGGCGTATATACCAAGATTAAAGCAAGAATATAAGGAGCGTGTTGTAAAAGCGCTTCAGGGCGAGTTTGGTTACAAGAATGTAATGCAGGTGCCTAGGTTGGAAAAAATTGTGGTGAGCAGAGGTGTAGGTGCAGCGGTCGCAGATAAGAAGTTAATAGACCATGCAGTGGATGAATTAACTATGATAACCGGGCAAAAAGCTATCCCGACCGTTTCCAAAAAAGACGTTGCCGCTTTTAAACTTCGAAAGGGAATGCCTATTGGAGCAAAGGTGACCTTGAGAGGAGAAAGAATGTATGAATTTCTGGATAGATTGGTAACCACGGCACTTCCCCGAGTTAGAGATTTTCAGGGGATCAGAGCCACCGGTTTTGACGGAAGAGGAAACTATAGTCTGGGTGTAACAGAACAGATTATTTTCCCGGAGATCAATATAGATAAGATTAACAGAATCAACGGTATGGATATCACCTTCGTGACCTCTGCCGGAACAGATAAAGAGGCTAAATCACTTTTAGCAGAATTGGGTTTACCTTTTAAAAAGAACTAGTATGGCTAAAGAATCTATGAAAGCCCGCGAAAGAAAAAGGGCGAAGACGGTTGCAAAATACGCGGAAAAAAGAAAAGCGCTTAAAGAAGCAGGAGATTATGAAGCGCTTCAGAAATTACCAAAGAATGCTTCTCCGGTAAGAATGCATAACCGTTGCAAACTGACAGGAAGACCCAAAGGGTACATGAGAACTTTTGGTATTTCCAGAGTTTTGTTCAGAGAAATGGCCAATAAAGGGTTGATACCCGGGGTAAAAAAAGCGAGTTGGTAATTCGTAATTCTAAATTTAAGAAAGATGTTTACAGATCCTATAGCAGATTATTTAACAAGAATCAGAAATGCCAGTCGTGCAGGCCACAGGGTAGTTGAAATTCCGGCCTCTAACCTCAAAAAAGAGGTAACCAAGATCTTATTTGATCAGGGCTACATTTTGAGTTATAAGTTCGAGGAAGACAAGGTACAAGGGACCATTAAGATTGCCCTTAAGTACAATAAAGCGACTAAAGAGCCCGTGATCAAAAAGATTCAACGAATCAGTAAGCCTGGCTTAAGAAAGTACGCCTCCTCTGATGATATGCCCCGTGTGCTTAATGGTTTGGGAATTGCCATAGTTTCAACTTCTCACGGAGTAATGACTAGCAAACAAGCCAAGCAGGAGAATGTTGGAGGTGAAGTATTGTGTTACGTTTATTAATACGATTTAAAGAAAAGAACAATGTCTAGAATAGGTAATAATCCAATTGCAATCCCCGAAGGTGCTACGGTAGAAGTACAGGAGAATGTAGTTACGGTAAAAGGAAAACTGGGAGAACTGACTCAGAAATTTTCCGGAGTTTCTATCAAGGTAGAAGATGGAGAGGTAACTGTAACAAGACCTTCAGATTCCAAAGAACACAAAGCCAAGCACGGCCTTTACAGATCTTTGGTGGCCAATATGATTGAGGGTGTTAGTAAAGGATGGACCAAGGAATTGGAACTGGTAGGAGTAGGATACAGAGCCAGTAACCAGGGGCAAAAGTTGGATCTGGCCCTGGGTTTTTCACATAATATAGTGATGGATTTAGCTCCCGAGGTAAAAATTGAAACTACTTCAGAAAAAGGAAAAAATCCAATCATCAAGCTTACGTCTCATGACAAACAGTTGGTGGGGCAAATAGCAGCAAAGATCAGATCATTTCGCAAGCCAGAACCGTACAAAGGGAAAGGAATCAAATTTGTGGGTGAGCAATTAAGAAGAAAAGCAGGTAAATCCGCTTAATAGTTGAATTATGGGATTGTCAAAGACTGAAAGAAAATTACGTATTAGAAGAAGGGTTAGAAAAGTTTCCTTTGGTACAGCTGAAAGACCAAGGTTGTCGGTTTTCAGAAGTAATAAGGAGATCTATGCGCAGCTAATAGATGATAACAATGGAGTTACATTGGTCGCTGCCTCTTCGAGAGATAAAGAGCTAAGCAAAGCAAAGGGCACTAAAACTGAAATTGCAGCTGAGGTGGGTAAAGCCATTGCCGAGAAAGCAAAAAAAGCCGGAATAGAAACTGTGGCCTTTGATCGCGGGGGTAATCTATATCACGGAAGAGTAAAATCATTGGCAGAAGGAGCCAGAGAAGCAGGACTTAAATTTTAATAGATACTATGTACGGGAAATACAAAAATGTTGAAACTGTAAAACCTGGAGGCCTGGAATTAAAGGACCGCTTGGTAGGGGTACAACGTGTTACCAAAGTAACTAAGGGAGGTAGAGCTTTCGGCTTTTCGGCCATTGTTGTTGTGGGTGATGAAAATGGCGTTGTAGGTCATGGCTTAGGAAAATCTAAGGAGGTGGCAACTGCAATAGCCAAGGCAATTGAAGACGCTAAGAAAAACCTGATAAGAATTCCCCTGGCAAAAGGAACACTGCCACACGAGCAAAAAGGAAAGTATGGAGGTGCACGAGTTTACATTCAGCCTGCGTCTCACGGTACAGGAGTAATTGCAGGGGGTGCTGTGAGAGCCGTATTGGAATCTGTAGGGGTACAAGACGTACTTTCTAAGTCTCAAGGTTCCTCTAATCCTCACAATGTGGTCAAGGCTACTTTTGATGCCCTATTGCAACTTAGAGATGCGCAAACTGTGGCCAATGAGCGAGGTATTTCTCTGGAAAAAGTATTTAAAGGATAAGGAAAAAGATGGCAAAGATCAAAGTTACACAGGTTAAGAGCAGTATTAAAAAACCGGGAAACCAAAAGAAGACTTTGGAAGCCCTTGGTTTACGCAAAATAGGCCAGGTTGTAGAGCATGAAGATACTCCCAATATATTGGGTATGATCAATACTGTAAAACATTTGGTGACCACAGAGACCTCAAAATAACGAGATCTCAAAAGTATAGCTTAGGCAATAAAAGAATATAAAGAAGAACAGATGAATTTAAGTAATTTGAAACCGGCCAAAGGCTCTATTCATAAGGCGGGCAAGACTGTAGGAAGAGGTCAGGGTTCTGGTAAGGGCGGTACCGCCACAAGAGGTCATAAAGGGGCTAAATCCAGATCTGGTTATTCCAAAAAGCTTGGGTTTGAAGGAGGTCAGATGCCATTGCAACGTCGCGTGCCTAAATTCGGTTTTACCAATATCAACCGTAAGGAATACACGGGGATTAACATCGATACCCTACAACAGCTTGCAGACAATGGCAAGGTGAAAAAGACGGTAAGTCTTGAAGATTTGGTAGATAATGGTTTAGCACACAAGAACGATTTAGTTAAAATATTAGGCAGAGGTGAGTTAAAAGCTTCCTTAAAAGTCACTGTACATAAATTTACTGCCAGCGCCAAGGCTGCAATTGAAGCTGCCGGTGGAGAAGCAATAAGTTTATAAGGAATAACTAAACTATGAAGAAGTTTTTTGAGATCATATCAAATATCTGGAAGATAGAAGAGCTAAGGGGAAGAATTCTGGTAACCCTTGGTCTGCTATTGGTGTACCGTTTTGGTGCTCAGGTGGTGCTTCCTGGTATAGATACTGGCCAACTTGCCGAACTTCAGGCAAGTACGGGAGCAGATCAGGGTATCCTGGGAATACTTAATGCCTTCACGGGCGGGGCATTCGCTAATGCCTCTGTATTTGCCCTTGGGATTATGCCGTATATCTCAGCTTCTATTGTGGTGCAGTTAATGGGTATAGCAGTGCCTTATTTGCAAAAACTTGACAAGGAAGGTGAAAGCGGACGAAAAACGAAAAATCAAATTACCAGATGGTTAACGATTGCCATCTGTATCGTTCAGGCGCCAGCGTATCTCTACAGTTTAGGAGCTCTTGGTGTACCTGATAGTGCCTTCTTGCTAGGCAAGGGGCTTAATTTTATTGTTCCTTCGGTAATTATTCTGGTCACCGGTTGTGTTTTTGCCATGTGGTTGGGAGAAAAGATTACAGATAAGGGTATTGGTAATGGAATATCATTACTTATTATGATAGGTATCATTGCTACCATGCCTCAATCTTTTGTCCAAGAGTTCATTTCAAGAACTGCTAACAATACTGGCGGGCTCCTTTTTTTTCTTATTTAGGTTATCCTTTTGTTTATCGTACTCTTGGCTAGTGTTCTTCTGGTCATGGCTACTAGGAGGATTCCCGTGCAGTATGCCAGGCGCAGTGCCTCTGGAGGTTATGAAAAGAATATGGCAAGTTCAAGACAGTACATTCCCTTAAAAATGAATGCGTCTGGAGTAATGCCGATTATTTTTGCGCAAGCCATTATGTTTGCTCCCGGCTTACTAGGTAGAACTTTTAATGATACGGCCATAGGACAATGGATGGAAGTACAATTCCAGGATATTTTCGGACTGGCATACAACATTTTGTTTGGAGTTTTGATTATCATATTCACTTACTTCTACACAGCCATTACCGTACCTACGAATAAAATGGCGGATGATTTAAAACGAAGTGGTGGTTTTATACCGGGAATACGTCCCGGAAAAGAGACAGGGGACTTTTTAGATAAAATCATGTCCTTGATCACATTACCGGGATCGATATTTCTCGCATTGCTGGCTGTATTGCCCGCTGTTGTTGTGAAATTAATGGATATACAACCGGGTTGGGCACTGTTTTACGGAGGAACCTCATTACTAATTATGGTAGGGGTTGCCATTGATACAGTGCAACAGGTTAATTCCTATTTACTAAATAGGCATTATGACGGTTTAATGAAAACAGGTAAAAATAGAAAAGTAGCATAATTTATGGCCAAACAAGCACCTATAGAGCAAGATGGCAGCATCATAGAAGCATTGTCCAATGCCATGTTCAGAGTAGAACTGGAGAATGGTCATGTGGTAACGGCACATATTTCTGGTAAGATGCGGATGCATTATATCAAGTTGCTTCCGGGAGATAAGGTAAAGCTCGAAATGAGTCCTTATGACCTTACCAAAGCTAGAATTACATATAGATATTAAGATTTCAAGAAGATGAAAGTAAGAGCATCCATAAAGAAAAGAAGTGCCGAGTGCAAAATTGTGCGCAGAAAAGGCAGGTTGTACGTAATCAACAAAAAGAATCCTAGATTTAAACAAAGACAAGGGTAATTATGGCAAGAATTGCAGGTGTAGATATACCAAAACAAAAAAGAGGAGTTATTGCGCTTACCTACATATATGGTATAGGTAAGAACAGAGCTCTTGAGATTTTAGGAAAAGCCAAAGTTAGCGAAGATACCAAGGTGTCAGAATGGACTGATGATGAAATTGGGCGTATTCGTGATGCGGTTTCTAGCTATAAAATTGAAGGAGAACTTCGCTCAGAAACACAGCTCAATATTAAGCGTCTTATGGATATAGGATGCTACAGAGGTGTGCGTCATAGAGCCGGACTTCCATTACGTGGTCAGCGAACTAAGAACAATTCCAGAACCAGAAAGGGAAAGAGAAAAACAGTTGCTAACAAGAAAAAAGCAACCAAATAATAGATAGAAATAGCTCGCCAGAAGAATTAGGATCAGATCCTTTCAATAAACGGCATTTCAATACAATTAAAAATGGCAAAAACAGGTACTAAGAGCACAAGGAAGAGAAAGGTTATTGTGGAGTCGGTTGGAGAAGCCCATATCACAGCTTCCTTTAACAACATTATTATTTCATTGACCAACAAGAAGGGAGATGTTATTTCCTGGTCCTCTGCTGGTAAAATGGGATTTAGAGGGTCTAAAAAGAATACCCCTTATGCTGCTCAGGTTGCCGCTGAAGAATGTGCTAAAACAGCACATGAAGCTGGCTTGAGAAAAGTTAAGGTTTATGTTAAGGGGCCGGGTAACGGAAGAGAATCGGCAATACGTGCTGTTCATAACTCCGGGATAGAAGTGGCAGAAATCATCGATGTTACTCCACTACCTCACAACGGCTGTAGACCTCCTAAAAGAAGAAGAGTATAATTAAAATAAAGCCCATCACATAAGATGGCAGTTTCACTGGAGATGTAGTTACGATTATCGAAGGATAAGCCTTAATTCATAATCACATCTCCTAATCTATAGAAAATGGCAAGATATACAGGACCTAAAACCAAGATCGCCCGTAAGTTTGGCGAAACAATTTTCGGAGATGACAAATCTTTCGAGAAAAAGAATTATCCTCCAGGACAGCATGGTAACAACAGACGCCGAGGCAAGAAATCGGAATATGCTGTACAGCTTATGGAGAAGCAAAAGGCCAAATACACTTATGGTATTCTGGAGAAGCAATTTAGAAATTTGTTTGCCAAGGCCAACAGAAGTAAGGGGGTAACAGGAGAGGTGTTACTTCAATTGTGCGAATCTCGTTTAGATAACGTGGTATACAGAATGGGATTGGCTAACACCAGAAGCGGAGCCAGACAATTGGTTTCTCACAGACATATTACCGTAAATGGTGAGCTGGTTAATATACCTTCTTATTCACTTAAAGCAGGAGATGTGGTTGGTGTAAGAGAAAAGTCAAAATCCTTACAGACCATTCAAGATGCCCTTAGTGCAAACAGCAGCGTATATGAATGGATTACCTGGAATTCTGATAAGAAAGAGGGGACCTTTGTTTCTATTCCCGAAAGGATTCAGATTCCGGAAAATATTAAAGAACAATTAATCGTCGAGTTATACTCTAAATAAATCAACACAGATCCAGACTATGGCATTATTTAATTTTCAGAAACCCGATAAAGTTATAATGATTGATTCCTCAGATTTCGAAGGGAAATTCGAATTTCGCCCTTTGGAACCTGGTTATGGATTGACAGTTGGGAACGCATTAAGAAGAGTATTGCTTTCATCTTTGGAAGGATTTGCAATCACTTCTGTAAGAATTGATAAGGTAGAACACGAGTTTTCTGTTATCGACGGCGTTGTTGAGGATGTTACAGAGATTATCCTTAACCTGAAGCAGGTACGCTTCAAAAGACAGATAGACGATGTTAACGAAGAAACAGTTTCTATTTCCGTAAGCGGAAAAGACGAGTTAACTGCGGGTGATTTTCAGAAGTTTATCTCGGGATATCAGGTTCTAAATCCTGAATTGGTGATCTGCAAAATGGATCCCAAGGTGAGTATCAACATGGAGGTGATCATCGAAAAAGGTAGAGGATATGTTCCTGCTGAAGAGAACAAAAAATCAAATGCACCCCTAGGTAGTATTGCTGTAGATTCTATCTTTACTCCGGTAAAGAACGTAAAGTACAGCATTGAAAACTTTAGGGTAGAGCAAAAGACTGATTACGAGAAATTGGTTTTTGAGATCGTAACAGATGGTTCTATTCACCCTAAAAATGCGCTTACAGAAGCCGCAAAGGTGTTGATTCATCATTTTATGCTCTTCTCTGATGAGCGTATTACGCTAGAAGCAGATGAAATTGCGCAGACTGAGACCTATGACGAGGAATCCTTGCATATGCGTCAGTTGCTCAAAACAAAATTGGTAGATATGGATTTATCCGTAAGAGCCCTAAATTGTTTGAAAGCTGCTGAGGTAGACACTTTAGGAGACTTAGTTTCCTTTAATAAGAACGATTTAATGAAGTTCCGAAACTTTGGTAAAAAATCTTTGACCGAGTTAGAGGAGCTTGTTATCAATAAAGGTCTTAACTTTGGTATGGACCTTTCTAAATACAAATTGGATAAAGATTAATTTGAGTCTATTGGATGGGAGAGTCCCTGACAAGGATGAAAATAGAAAAGAACGATGAGACACGGTAAGAAAGTCAATCATTTAAGTCGAAAGACAGCTCATAGGAAGGCAATGTTAGCCAATATGGCCTGTTCCTTGATTGAACACAAGAGGATAAATACAACAGTAGCTAAGGCGAAGGCATTGAAGGTGTTTATAGAACCCCTGATCACAAAGTCTAAGGCCGAGAATAATAAGAGCACTGAAAAGGGAACACATAACAGACGTATAGTTTTCAGAAGTCTCAGAGATAAATATGCAGTTACGGAGTTGTTTGGAGCAGTTTCGGAAAAAGTGGGCGACAGACCTGGCGGATATACCAGGATTATAAAGCTTGGTAACAGACTGGGAGATAATGCTGATATGGCTATGATAGAGCTTGTAGATTTTAACGAGCTATACAACGCTGATAAGCCTAAAAAGAAGTCTACCAGAAGAAGTAGAAGAGGTGGAGCTAAAAAGACAACGGTACCACCTGTAGCCGATGTCGCAACCGAAGAAGCAACGGAAGTCAAAACCAAAGCCGATGATTCTGAGGAATAAGATGTTTATAAAAACTTTAATTTTAGTAAAGGATAGACCTAAAAGTCTATCCTTTTTTTATGTTATTTTGTCAAACTCAAAACCTATAAGTAAAGTATGAAGTATCAATCGAAGAGAAAAGCGCTAATCTTACTGGCAGACGGAACAATTTTTTACGGGAAGGCAGTGGGTGACCAAGTTGGAACAGCCTATGGAGAGGTTTGTTTTAATACTGGAATGACGGGTTACCAGGAGATCTTTACAGACCCTTCTTATTTTGGACAACTCATGGTAACTACCAATGCGCATATTGGTAATTACGGTGCAAATGATGAAGAAACGGAATCAGACTCTGTTAAGATTGCCGGACTAATCTGCAAAAACTTCAGTTATAACTATTCAAGACCGAACACGGATTCTAGCTTGGAGGAGTTTTTAAACAAAAATAAATTGTTCGCTATTTCCGATGTAGACACCAGAGCCCTGGTAAGTTACATTAGAGATCATGGCGCCATGAATGCGGTAATATCTACCGAAGTTGATAATATAGACAAGCTTAAAGAGGCGTTGGCCAAAGTGCCTAGTATGGACGTTTTGGAATTGGCCGCTAAGGTGTCTACTTCAGATCCTTATTTTTATGGAAACGAAGATGATACCTATAAAATAGAAGCTTTAGATATTGGAATTAAGATG
>JBFOMC010000119.1:0-7280 GCA_040830565.1 Flavobacteriaceae bacterium | reverse complement strand
CTTCGTAAAGGGAAATCTTTTGGCTGCGATTGCCCGGCCAAAGTTAAAATAAACACTTTTAGAGAAGCGGCAAGGGACATTCTTATAGCTACAGCTTTTCTATTGGAAAGATCCAACGAGCTAAAATTTGATCCCGGAAAAATCATCCTGGTAGGTAGTAGTGCAGGTGCAGAAGCGGTATTGAATACTGCATTTATGCAATATCATCATGATTTCAAAGAGCTGCCTTATAAAAACATTAAATATGCCGGACTGGTTTCCTTTGCAGGAGCCCTATTAGATGTGAATTATATAACAGACGACAATAAAATACCGATCCTTCTATTTCATGGAGAAAAAGACAATTTAGTGCCTTTCACTACAGCTCCCCATCACTATTGTGCTCCTGGCACCCCCGGCTATCTCATTTTAGAGGGAGCTAAGACCATCGCCGATAGAATGAGGGAACTTAATGAAAGTTATCAATTGATGTATGACCCTGATGGGAACCACGATTGGGCGAACATCCCCTATGCGCGAGTAGAGACCGTTTCAGAATTTATCCGGGCAACCGTTTTAGAAGGGCAAAACATACAATCGCGTATTAGCACCAAGTCTAAAGATTAGCATGAAGCTCAAGGTTATCATTGCTGGGATTCTCCTCATTTTCCTTTTGGGATGTGCTGATAGCACAACAATCTCTGGTAGGCAAACAGCTGTTCCCAATATCATTTTTATCATGGCCGATGACCATGCTTACCAGGCCATAAGCGCATATGGGCATCCCCTTAGTGTTTTGGCTCCTACCCCTAATATAGACCGAATTGCAAAGAACGGTGCTCGTTTTGAGAATAGCTTTTGTACCAATGCAATCTGTGGCCCAAGCAGGGCTGTAATCCTTACAGGCAAACACAGCCATATGAATGGTTTTCGAATGAATGGAGAAGAATTCGACGGTACGCAACCTACACTTCCCAAATACCTTCAAAAGAAAGGCTACGAAACCGCAGTCATAGGCAAATGGCACTTACATGGGAAGCCGACCGGGTTCGACTATTGGGACATTATCAATGATCAGGGCAACTACTATAACCCGGAATTCATAAAAGGTGAGGACAGTACCATCATTGAGGGCTACGTAACGGATATTGTTACCGACAAAGGCTTAAAATGGTTAGAAAAGAAACAGCAGCAGAAAAAGCCCTTCTTTTTAATGCTACATCATAAAGCGCCGCACCGAAATTGGATGCCTGCCCTTAGACATACAAACAAATATGACTCTATAACCTTTCCCTTACCCGGCACATATTTCTTAGATTTTAAGGATCAGGAGGCGGCTGCAACACAGCAACAAACCATATATGAAGATATGTATGAGGGTCATGACCTGAAGATGACCCGGGAGCATGGCAGTTTTGAGCTTGCTCATAATCCCTGGAAGACAGATTTTGATAGAATGACCTCATCACAAAGAGAAGCATGGGACAAGGCCTATCAGGCTAAAAATGAAGCTTTCCATGAAGCAAAGCTCGAAGGGGAGGAATTGGCGATCTGGAAAGGGCAACGCTATCTTCAGGACTATTTGGCCACTGTTGCTGCAGTAGACGAAGGTGTAGGGGCCATCTTAGACTATCTGGAAGAAACAGGGCTGGACCAAAATACTTTGGTCGTCTATACCTCGGATCAGGGTTTTTACCTTGGGGAAAGAGGCTGGTTTGACAAACGTTTTATGTACGAAGAGTCGCTAAGAATGCCTCTTTTGATGCAATTTCCGGGAGTAATAGAACCAGGGACAAGGGTGACCGCCTTGGTGCAAAACTTAGACTTTGCTCAAACGTTTTTAGATTTTGCGGACGGGATGGAATTTACCGGGCAGATGCAGGGGCAGTCCTTTAAGGGACTTCTGGATGGGAGCGCTCATGAAAAAGATTTTAGGGGCCTGGTGTATTATCATTATTACGACTACCCCGCCTTTCATATGGTGAAAAAGCAATATGGAATTAGGACTAAACGCTATAAATTGATACATTTCTATGATGATATTGACCGGTGGGAGTTTTACGACCTCCTAAAAGATCCTCAAGAACTTTACAATGCCTATGAAGATGAAGCATACAGAGAAGTGGTCTTACAGATGCATCATAAATTGGACAGTGTTCAGAAGGTATATCAGGTAACCGAAGCAGAGTTTCAGAAAGCATCTAAAGAGCGTATTGAAAAAGCCTACAAAAGTTTTGCGAGATTAAGGGGAAAAAATAATGAATAGGAAGAGCAACTATTTTTTTGTATTAATTTGCTGTCTTACAAGTATGAGTTATGGACAATCAATAGATGTCATTACCTATAATATCAGATATGACAACCCTAAGGATAGCCTTAATAGCTGGGACCATCGGAAGGCATTTCTCATAGGACAGTTGAGGTTTTATGAGCCCTCTGTTTTTGGAACTCAGGAAGGGCTTCTTCACCAACTAAAAGACATCGATAATAAACTGGAGCAGTATTCCTATTTTGGTAAAGGAAGAGATGATGGTAGAACAGCTGGGGAGTTTTCAGCAGTTTTTTATGATAAGACTGAATTGGAATTGGTTAAGGAAGCGACCTTCTGGCTTTCAGAATCTCCTGATATTCCTTCAAAAGGTTGGGACGCCGCAATTAAGCGCGTGTGCACCTATGGTTTGCTCAAAACGAAAGATGAAAGTGCATTTTTTTGGGTATTTAACACACATTTTGACCATGTTGGCGAACAGGCCAGGAAAGAAAGCGTTTTACTTATTCTAAAGAAGATTGCTGAAGTAAATACTCAGGGGTATCCTGTCATTCTGATGGGGGATCTAAACCTGGAACCACAACACTCAAGCATTCAGTTTTTATCAGACAAATTGGAAGACACCCATCTCCTGGCAGCTGAAAATGCCTTTGGCCCTAAAGGAACTTTTAATGGCTTTAGATTTGACGAACCGGTGAATCGCAGAATAGATTATATATTCGTCTCAAAAGGTGATTTTGATGTTGAAAAATATGGAATCCTTAGTGATTCTAAAGAGTGCCGATACCCTTCAGATCATTTACCGGTCTACACCAAATTGCGGTTAATGAATTAGGGTTGATATAGCAAGTGTTAAAAAGGATATTAATTATATATCGATCTTAAATTTTGAATCTGGATGATAGGTAGTTATCAGCCCATAGTTTCTTGTACTCTCGTCCAGATCTATTTCAACGAGTTTGTTTTTGACAGGCGGAGTTAGTACCCTTACGAGCAATTTTATATACAGAAGAAGGTGTTTATTAGTGCGGATGTATGACTCAATAAAATGCCTTTTTGGCACATAGAAAGTAGTATAACCAAGCTCTCTAAGTAACTTTCTAAGGCCTTCCTTGTTACCAGAATTATATTCAAATGAAATAACAGGTTTGTATTTCAAAATATTCTTTTTCAGCCCTTGCAGCGCGGCGAGTTCATTCCCTTCAACGTCAATTTTTATAAAAGAGATCTCATCATCAAAAAGCTGGTCGTAAACCTTCAATTTTACGGGTTCCTCATAGAAATTCTGCCCTGAAAATGTTTGGGAAGCCCCTCCGGCATTGTGTCGAGGTATTCTAAAAATCACATTATTTTCTTCGTTGGATAAACCAAAATTATGTATTTCAACATTTTCTAAATGCTCGGTATTCAAAGTCAATATGGCAAAAGTGCGTCTCTGAGGTTCGAAACTTCTTACCGTTTTGAATATATTCTTTAATTGAAGAGAATGATTCCCGATGTTGGCCCCAATATCCAAACATCTATAATTCCTTGTATCAAAATTTAAACTGCCAAATATGACCTCCATGAGCTTTTTCTCGTAAAAACCGTCTAAAATGACAACCTTTCCTATGAAGTCATTATAAATTACAATAGGGAACTGATCTTTAGGAGGTTTATGCGCATGTTTGAATAGCAGTAAGCTTGTGAGGTGTTTTACAATTCTATTTGGCATAATGTGTAAGATAGGAAGTTGAAAAGGGAACCATAATGTACAGATATTATTCCATTTTTTGGTAAAAATATCGTGAGATGTTAAGGCTTTTTAATTTGTAATGGTTTTATCTTTCAATAAGACATTTTCTGACCGTCAATTCAATGAAATCTATCTCAATAGGATCAGTATTGCACCGGCCGCAGTAAGGATGAGGATCAACTTCCGATAAAATTGCTCCTTAATTATTTTAACCAACTTGATCCCGACTACAATACCCAAAGCAACACCAGGTAATAGTTTTAGGTTTATCAGGACAGTTTCGGTGGTAATAGTCCCCCATGACCAGATATGAAACGGGAGCTTAAAAACGTTGATGATCAAAAATAGCCAGGCAGCGGTGCCAATGAATTCATTTTTGGGTAATCGCATGGCCAGAAAGTAGATATTGCTAAATGCTCCGGCCAAATTGCCTATCATTGTGGTGATTCCTGCAGTGGTTCCAATAAAACCTGCAAACGCCCAATGCGTTGGTACGGTCTTAGATTTTCGCCTATCCCACCAATACATAATAATTACGCTCCCCAAAATGATGACGGCCATGGCTATTTTAAAGACATCTTCTGGGAGGTCGTTCCCGATGAGTACCCCAAGTAATATTCCAAGGATCATCCAGGGTAAGAATTTGACAATATAAGACCAACGCGCATGCCTGTTGTAGTAAACAACTGCAAAAATATCGCCGACCACCAGTAGCGGTACAACCAAACCGGTAGATTCCTTTGCTCCAAAAGCCAAAGCCATCAGGGTTACATTGATTATGGCAATGCCTTTGATCCCGGCCTTAGAGACCCCAATAACAAATGCAGCTGTTAGGGCAATCAGCCAGGCTGTCAAGGAAACATGAGATGTTGTTAGTAGTTCCAGAGTTGGTGTTTAGCGAGAAAAAGCAAATGTATCCCAAAAAATAATATCTTTAGTTGCAACAAAACCAAACTATGGAACTCAGTACGCTAGATTATAGCTTTATCATTGTATTTTTCTCAATTGTTTTGGGGATTGGAATATATGTCTCCAAAAAATCTGGAAAAAACTCTTCGGAATTTTTTCTTTCCGGGCGCACAATGCCTTGGTGGTTGCTAGGACTTTCTATGGTTGCTACAACATTCTCTACGGACACTCCCAATTTAGTTACAGACCTGGTAAGAACAACAGGAGTATCCGGGAATTGGGGATGGTGGTGTTTTTTACTTACTGGGATGCTTACCGTTTTTGTCTATGCCAAACTCTGGCGTAAATCTAACTTGAATACAGACCTGGAGTTTTACGAGATACGATATGGGGGTAAACCTGCCAGTTTTCTAAGAAAGTTCAGGGCGGTGTACCTCGGAATATTGTTCAATGTAATCACCATGTCGGCTGTGACACTTGCCGCCATTAAAATAGGAAGTATTATGTTGGGGCTGGAGCCCTGGGAAACCGTAGTAGGGGCAGGATTAATTACCGTAATTTTTAGTGCTCTCGGCGGCTTTAAAGGAGTGGTTTACACAGATTTCCTCCTATTTTTTGTTGCGATGGCGGGGGCGATAGGTGCCGCATTTTATTTAGTGAATATTCCTGAGGTTGGCGGAATTCAGGCCATAATTGAAAGCGATAACGTAAAGGATAAACTAAATATTCTTCCGGATTTTAGTGATACCAAGGCCGTAATTACTATTTTGATTATTCCCCTTGCTGTACAATGGTGGAGTTCCTGGTACCCTGGGGGAGAACCGGGAGGAGGGGGCTATATAGCACAGCGTATGTTGGCGGCAAAAAATGAAAATCACGCCATAGGCGCTACCTTCTTCTTTAACATTATGCATTATGCCTTAAGGCCATGGCCGTGGATCTTAGTGGCTTTGGCATCATTGGTTGTATATCCTGATATTGCCAGTATCTCAGCGGCCTTTCCAAATGTCCCGGCAGATAAACTTGGGCATGACCTGGCTTATTCCGCAATGTTGACTAAACTGCCAAGCGGTTTACTCGGGGTGGTATTGGCGTCGTTGGTAGCTGCTTATATGAGTACCATCTCAACACAGTTGAATTGGGGATCCTCCTACATAGTTTTCGACTTCTACAAACAACAGGTGAATCCCAATGCAACAGAAAAACAGATGGTAACCGTCGGGAGATTATCAACGGTGGTACTGATGGTCCTAAGTGCTTTCCTGGCCCTTGCCATGCAAAGTGCTATGGGAGTTTTTAATTTGCTATTGTCTTTTGGCGCCGGAACAGGGTTGATCTTTATTCTCAGATGGTTTTGGTGGAGAATTAATGCCTGGAGCGAAATTACGGCGATGTTTTCCTCAGGTATCCTGGCTATTCTAATGGAAACAACCTCCCTAAAGGCCTTTCTCTTTAACCCGGATACCGGTATATTTCCGGAATGGGGAGAACTTCCCTTTATAATGATCGTAACCTCAATAGTTTGGCTTACAGCCACATTTGTTACCCAACCGGAGACCAAGGAGGTGTTGAGGAGCTTTTATCTTAAAATACAGCCTGGAGGGCCGGGCTGGTCCAAAATAGTAAACGAAGCAAAAGAGGATAGTGTTGAAATCGTTCAAACTGATGAAAAATGGAGTGTTCCTTCTGGCCTAACCGCAATGATACTGGGTGTTGCCCTTATTTATTCCTTACTATTTGCTACCGGATATTGGATCTATGGGAGAACTACTTCAGCATTGATTCTCACAGGGGTTGCTCTTGTTTCGGGCCTTCTACTGATTAGAGTTTGGAATAAGATGAAAGATACGCTCTTGTAAATTTTGGATCTAATGAAAGATAGAATAGTTTCCGTAGACATTTTTAGAGGGCTTACGATAGTTCTAATGATCCTGGTAAATACGCCAGGCACCTGGTCAAATGTTTATGGGCCATTTTTGCATGCAGATTGGCACGGTTATACCCCTACAGATTTGGTTTTTCCTTTTTTCCTTTTCATTGTGGGAACCTCTATTGTTTTTGCCTATAGAGGAAAACCTGCTAACGCTTCAACCTATAAGAAAATAACTATTCGTAGTCTTAAACTTATCGGACTTGGGTTGTTTTTAGGAGCCTTTACAATATCTTTTCCCTTTATCAAAGATTTTGCCGATATCAGATTCCCCGGAGTGCTACAGCGCATTGGAGTGGTCTTTTTCTTTGCTGCCATCCTATTTCTTAATTTCAATTGGAAAACCTTGTTAGGAATCAGTGTTTTTCTCTTAATTGGCTATTGGCTATTAATGGGTTATGTTCCGGTTAATGGTATGGAATCTACACTCGAAAGAGCTCCTAACAACTTGGCCAATT
>JBFOMC010000118.1:0-14683 GCA_040830565.1 Flavobacteriaceae bacterium | reverse complement strand
TGCCTTTAACTATGCAGGTAGTGAAAGTATCCTGACAAGTCTTTGGAAAATAGATGAGCAATCTAGCGCAAAGATCATCTCCCTTTTCTATGAGTATCTCGCAGAGGGATATTCCAAAGATAAAGCCTTAAGAAGAGCCAAATTGGATTATATGCTCACGGCCGAAGGCAGGACGGCAGCTCCACAATATTGGGCAGGCTTGGTATTGATGGGCGACAGTAGTGCTATTCAACTAAATGGCACCGCAGGCAGGTACTACTGGCTTATAGGGGTAATAGTGCTTATTTTGATCCTTGGTTTTATAGTGCGAAAGGGGCCGTTTTCCAGAAATCCTTAAGACCGCGGCGACCTTCAACTTTTTTAGGTATAGATACAATTGTTCTCGATAAAACGCCCCTCCCTACCCGCTTATCGAGCTGTCTTAGCTCCAGATCGGTATTTTTAGCTTGTAAGGACAATTAGGCAGAATTTTGTTCAAAATCTTAACCTATGAAAGTGATTGTACTACGCCTAAAAAGAGAATTCCAGGGAGATAATTTACTGGCCGCAATAAGTTGCCTAATTATCTCGATTACCATCTTTTTTGTGATGGCTGTATTGAACAGGCAGGTATTGCTGTAGGCTCATTTATGCCGAAGTGCATGCTGGCTACATCAATCACGGTCCGTGGTAGGTTAACGGGATTGCTCCGTCACCTGCCTTTGGTAGGCTCCTCGCAATGACGAACGTGTATTTACGATTTGTCTTACTGGTATGTTATTGAGAGGATTCGCCCTTGGCGGCTCGGGAATCTGATTAGCTGACCAGGGAGTAGGAATAAAATCTAGGCTGTTTTTACTTTCTTTTCATCTGAAATACCTCGGTAGTTAACTCCTCTCCTTTTCTCAATCGCAACCGGATCTCCATCTCAGTATCCGATTTTCTTTCAAAGCTTAGGCCTTTTAGGACCAATTTGTCTGCCGTATAGGAGACCATCGGAAAGCTGACAAACTCATCTTTAGTTTCCCAACCTTTGAGATCCGGATTAAAATGCTTTAGCCGTAGCCCTTGCTCATCTAAAAGTAAGAATTCGTAAAACACCAATTTCCCGTCCTTTATGTGCCTGTACATCCCCATCATGGTGCCGTCAGCCGGTAAGGTCCAGACTTCTTCAGATATGCCGCCAAAACCATCTCCCACCCAGTGTCCAGCCAACCAGCTATAATCATCAATGTTAAACGCTGCCACCTCGTCTACCTCTATCGCTTTCTCCTTCGATATAAAGGCCAAAGAAATGACTGTGGTTGCCACAAATATTACTGCCAGAAATACTCTTTTTAATTTCATGTTAATCGATTTATCTCACTATAATTTGTTTTACCTCAATGGTGCCCCCGTACTTTATATGCGGATTGCCCTTTGCTACTTCCAGGGCCGCTTCCAAAGAATTCACCTCCATTAGAAAATAACCCGTTGTAATAGCACTGTTAGGGTCTGGTGTTGTTACTTTTTGCTGCTGATCCACTATAGAGGTGGTATTACTCAGTTCATTTCCAGTCATTGCTATTCCTTTAGACATCGTATTTTCCATCCAACGGGCATATTCCTGATACATTTCCTGAGGATCCCCGGGGGTGAAGCGCTCATCTTCATGCAAGATTAGCATATACGCTTTCGTAGGATCAATCTCCGGTACAGCGCTGGCCTGCTTGCCAGTGTAATTTCCAAAAAAGAAAAGAGTTACTGCCGCAGCCGCTGCAGCTATCCATTTAAATGCCGTGTTCATTTTGTTTGCTTTTTTTGTTGTTATTAAATTATGTGACTTCAGTTTTTCAATAATACGCGCTTCCATCAATGCGGGGGGCGATTCATCACGCTCCAGCCTTCTAAACAACTGCTTTTCGTATGTAGAAAGTTCCTCGTTCATAAGTCTGTTTTTTTATCATTTCCTTCATTCAAATATTGCCGTAAAGCCTTTCTGGCATGATGTAATTGACTCTTGCTGGTGCCCTCGCTCAGATCTAGCATCACTGCTATTTCCTTGTGTTTATAACCTTCAATGTCGTGGAGTATAACCACCCTACGGTAACCCGGAGAAAGCTTATTCATAGCCGTTTCAAGATCATCTACTGAAAATTGCGGAGTATTTTCCGTTTCCTGCCAGGAGGCATCGAAGGTTTGAGCAGCTAGGGGTTCCTCGACAGTTTTATTTTCCCGCCTCCTGGAGAGATTGATTAAAATCCCGGTTAGCCAGGTCAGTAATTCAGATCGCCACTCAAAGTTTACCAGTTTCTTAAGCGCAATGATCCACATCTCCTGTATCAATTCTTCAGCCCTATACTGGTTATGAGCACTTAAGCGCAGCGCCATTTTATACAACCGTGGCGTTTTGGCCCTGTATAGGGCTCTGAATGCCTTCTCTGACCGGCTCCTTAAGAATTCATCAACGAGACGTCTGTCGTTCATTAAAACCTTGGTTTATCTATTTGTCACAAAAAACGAAAAAAGGTTGTATGGAAAAAGCAACTTTTTTGAGTTTTAAAGCATATTCCGGACATAGCTTGTGTTTTCCCCGCCTGGTTTTAGGACATTCCATGAATAACAAAACAAGGCCGGGAAAACAGAAAGATGTAAGGAAAAACGCGAATACACGTTTGTCATTGCGAGGCACGAAAGTGCCGCGGCAATCTCCCGAAATCACCACTTCAGGTCCTTAGAATCACCTACTCGTGTTAAAAAAAACCCATTTCCCCTCCTCAAGCTCCTTTTTTGGTAATTTTAAAAGACCGCTAAAACAGAAGGCATTGGTTTAGAACAGCAATGCCAAGTCCCTGGCCGCCGGCTTCACCTATACTCCATTCACCAAAACCGTAGACGACTGCCTCGCCTGGTATAAAAAGCAAGGCGATCCTGATATTGTCTTTGGGTTGGGCAAGGAGGTTGTTGGGTTGGAAAGAAGTAAAGAGATGGAGGTCATCAACGCTTTAAAAGAACTTAAGAGTTAGTATAGGTGATGTATAAACAACCTTAATCTATTTTATACATTTCCTTCTGCTCAACATTCAAGGGTTTAATTTGATCGCTTTTTAAAAAGTCTGAAAGCGACATGGGTAAATCCCAAAGTCGCACTTTGGCATCTCTGGAAGCGGTCAGAATTTTGGTGCCATCAGGAGAAAATTCAACGGAATTCACCAAACTTCCGTGTATCATACTGGCGCCAATAACATTCCCATTAAGGTCCCACATACGAGCCGTGCCATCGCTGGAACATGTGAGTAGCCTCTTGCCGTCTGCCGAAAAGGCCACATCGCGCACAGCATCCGAATGCTGCATAAGATCACTTTTAGGAAGGCCGTTCAGATCCCACAATCTGGCTGTTCTATCGCTAGAACCGGTTAAGATCATGGTGCCGTCCGGAGAGAACTTGGCAACTCTGGCCCATGCCATGTGCTTTATTGGCTTCCCCACCGCTTTTCCTTCCAGATCCCAGACTTGCACAGTACCATCAAAAGTGGCGGTGAGAAATAGTTTCCCATCTGGCGAAAAGGCTCCTGCTCCTACCCAGCTCGAATGCATTATTGGAGATCCAACGGGTTCCCCTTTTCGGGTCCAAAGTCGCGCAGTTCTGTCGTCCGAAACTGTTAGGATCAAGGTGTTATCAGGAGAAAAAATTGTAGCATTGATACTACTATCATGTACCATAGTTCTACTGTCCGGATTGCCATCAAGGTCCCACAGACGCGCCGTGCCATCACTTGAACTCGTCAGGACATTTTTCCCGTCTGAAGAAAAAACTGCGGTCCTGACAATTCCTCCATGCCGGATAGTGGTACGCAAGGAGTCCCCTTCAACATCCCATATTTTGGAGGTTCCGTCCCAGGAACTCGTAACTATCATGCGTTCATCAGGTGAAAATTCTGCGGTATTCACAGCATCGGTATGTTGCATGGGTTTGCCCATTAAATTTCCTGCCAGGTCCCAAAGCCGGGCGCTATGGTCCTGACTTGCAGATAGGATGCGGTTCCCATCTTTTGAAAATAAAGCGGTGCGCACCATGCTGCCGTGCTTCATTTGAAGGGGCATCGACATCGTCTTTAGGTCCCACAAACGCGCTGTACGATCATCTGAAGCCGTAAGTACTTGCCGGCCGCTTGGTGAAAACACCGCAGCCCATACAATGCCACCGTGCCTGAGCGAGTTTCCTATGGGGGTACCTTCAAGATCCCAGATACGGGCGGTCTTATCTCTGGAAGCAGTTACCACTTGCTCTCCATCCGGGGAGAAGTTTGCAGACCAGACAATCCCGTCATGCTTCATCGGAGGTCCGGCGGCATTTCCGCTTAGATCCCAGAGTCGGGCTGTTCGGTCCCAGCTTGCTGTAAGGACCAAGCGTCCATTTGGAGAAAACTTAGCAGTACGCACAACATCCTCATGTTCCATAAGACTACCAACTGGGGTTCCATCAAGGTCCCACAGACGAGCTGTACGATCCTGAGATGCCGTGAGAACCAAGGTACCATCCGGTGAAAATACGGCTGAATTTATTCCGAGTGAATGCCTCATAGGCTGCCCCAGCCTGTTCCCTTCCAGGTCCCAAACTTGGGCTTCCCCCAGCGATGTGGCCGTAAGGATCCTTTTTCCATCCGGGGAAAACACAGCCGAGTTTACCGTTCCCCTGCAGTACATTGGTGCACCTATCTGCTTCCCCATGGCATCCCACATCCGCGCTGTCCCATCTGCCGAGGCGGTAAGTACTCTTTTTCCGTCTGGCGAAAAGACAGCCATCTGCACTCCCCTTGAATGACGCAGAGGTCCCCCCAGAGCTTTCCCTTTCAGATCCCAGATCTGCGCCCTTCCATCTAGCGAAGCAGTAAGCACCCTGCTACCGTCCGGAGAAAAACTGGCAGCATAGATGAGATCTGAATGCCTCATCGCCTGACCAATGCTATTTCCCTTGCTATCCCATAGTCTTGCCGTACTACTGTCAGACACGGTGAGCATGATTTCTCCATTGGGTGAGAACCTGGCAAGAGAGACATTGGCCTCATGTCTTAAAGCGGTTTTATAAAAACTAGTAGCGCCATAGAGTGTATTCGCATCCTTTTGTAGGGCTACATCATTGGGCTGAATTTTAATAGCGGCTTCTGCCAACCTCAGCGCCAGGTTAGGGTCATTGGCTACCATGGTTTTTGCCTCGGAAATGAGATAATTGGCCTGGGCCTTTTCCTGTTCGCCAACTGCTTTAAAGTAAAAGCCCGTCATAATGAGTCCTATAAGCAGGAAAAGGGCAGTAAAGCCATAAGTGACTGCTCGTTTCCTTTTAGCTTGTTTTTTTACGATCCTGCTGCTTTCAGTAATAAAGACTAGCTCATTGGTATCTATTCGGGCTTCATTGTGCGCCAACCATTCTTCTGCGTCTAAAAGTGCCTTCCCTTTCAAAAGATGGTCCTTATCACCTCCGCTGTATTCCCAGAGGTCTCGCGCAGCATTTAGTCGTTTTTTCCATATCAAAAATTCCCAATCCTCCTCTAGCCAAGTACGGAGCCTTTCCCATTTGCGGATCAGGACTTCGTGCACTATGTCTACCTGTATGCTTTTGTCGCTCCCTTCGGTTATGGTGATCAGCCTGCTTTTTTCATTCACCAGCTGCTCTAAAACGTCCTCTACCTTAAGCGGGTCTGCAAATTTTATTTTGTTGAGGAGTTGTTCTTTGGGGAGCGTTTTTTTAACGTCTCTCCCATTTTCATGCACCTCTACCAGGTTTACAAAAATGCTTTTCAAAATGGCGAGGCTTTCGGTATCCCTTCCGTTGGCGGTAACCTTCGCCACTACCTTTTCCGCATGGTTTTCCAGCATTCCGGAAATCCCCTTCCCTCCGGAAATACGAATATAATCTGCGGCATCCAGGCTCCCGTCTTTTATGCTTTCTTTGTTCCAGATCTTAGAGAGGGCTAATTGAAGAATAGGCAGGGATCCCTGTACCTCTTTTAATTCCTGCAACAATTGGCTAAGCAGGTTATGGGTGACCTCCACGCCGTGAAGGTTGGCAGGAGCACAAACAATTTCTGCCATACTGTTTTCCCAATTACCAGAATGGAGCTTGTAATCCAGGTTGCTCAGGAATACGGATTCCCCGTGTTTGACCAGCTCAAAATTGGCCATCTGAGAGAGAAAATCGCTTCTAAAAGTGCTAATGATCAGGATGTTGGAAGCCAGATTTTTATTGGCCAGAAGAGCTTCCAGAAAGTTGAAAAGCTTTTTTCGTTCGGCCTCGGAAGAGCTGCTGTGGCATTGGGTAATGACCTCCTCAAACTGGTCTAAGAATACTATAAGTTGTACGGGCCTGCTGTCAGATCCTATAAGCTCGCTGGCGTCTATTCCATGTAATTTTAGCTGATAGCAAAGATTGGTAAAGGGGGTGCTGCCAGGTTTTACAATGATCTGGGTACAATTAGAGAACCCTAGGTTTTTTTCCTTTTGCAGCGTATAGAGGATCCCGGCTTGTACAAAAGAACTTTTACCGATGCCAGAATCACCCACTACCGAAAAAAAAGCATGCTTGTGCAGGGTGCTGATCTTTTTTAGGCAAGATGTTAATTCTGCACTGCGTCCAAAAAAATAGGCCCCGTCTTCCACACCAAAGGAAGCCAGTCCTTTGTAGGGATTTTTGGCGATGATACTGGCCAGTTGTTTTGCTCTTTCTGAGGCTGTAGTCTCTTGCTGCTCTTCGGCCTTTTGCAAAGCCACGTAGTCCGAGTAGTTATCATGGCCCAGATATTCGGCCAGCGCATTCAGGACTTCCAGGCTGGGATTACTTTGTCCTTTGAGGTAACGTACGAGCGACTTGGCTGAAATGGGGGTCTTAAAGTCGTCTCTTAACACATCCTCTAAATAATTGGCCCTGCCACTTGCCGAAGGATTTCCGGTTTCTTGGCCAATCTTCTCAAAGGCGGAGGAGAGTAGTTTAGCGAGCATGTGGTTAATGGTTGTTGGCTATTGCAAAGAGTAAGATAACCATTTTGTAAAAATTGTCTTGGACAGATTTTGGACAATCTTTTCCAAAAGTTGACCACAATTCTGACTGAGTTTGGGCTTTACTTTGAGCAAAAATACCGGGTCTTCCAAATCGGGTACCACCAATGATCTCAAGATCCATAAACTATTTAGATGACGGATTACTATGTAACGATTAACGGGGAGACCAGAGGGGAACACGAGGTACACAAAAAGGAATGTATCTGGTTGCCGGAACGGAAGAACAGAGTGCCGCTGGGGAGGTTTATGAAATCCAGGCATGCGGTACAGAAGGCTAAAAAATATTTTAAGCGGGCTAAGGGCTGCTACTACTGCTCCAGGGAAGAAGTAAAGGTCCTTAAGCTGAGACCAGAAGACAAAAGATAAAGCATACTAAACACCCACCAAATCTAAAAAATGAGTGCCATGGCCAATTATTATGTAAGCAAATATCCTCAAAGTGATGGAGAGCACGAAGTTCATAGTGAACACTGCGTACTGCTACCGGAAAAGAAAGAACGTGTATACCTGGGCGGGTTTACAAGCAGCAAACAAGCCGTGAAGAAAGCCAGAGTCTATTACGCCAGGGCCAAGGCCTGTGAGTACTGCAGCGCTAAGGTACCTGGAGGGCTGATATAAATGGAAAATTGAAAGTGGAAAATGGAAAACTGAGAATCGAAGAGTTAATAATTAAGAATGAGGAATTAATAATTAAGAGTGTGGGGTTTGATCCGGAATCGAACAATCCAATGATCTAACAGTCCAACAATCGAAAAATCGAGGAAACGAAAAGTCGAAGAGCTAATAATTAATAATGAATAATGAATAATTAAGAATTAACCGTGTGGGTTTAAGCCAGGAAACTAACAATCCAATGATCCAACAATCTAATAATCCAAAAACCATTGCTAATTGCTAATTGTTAATTGCTAATTGAAAATGCCCAGCTACTATTTAAACAAATACAAAGGCCCAAACGGGGCGTATGAAGTGCATAAAGATGCTTGCATCTATTTGCCTTTAAAAGAATACCGGCAGTATTTGGGGAATTTCACCAACTGCAAAGGCGCCCTAAAAAAAGCCAGGGAACTCTATACCCGGGTGACAGGTTGTTACTATTGCAGCAGAGCGTGTTTGGGGTAGGCGGTGATGAAAAGTACAGATATAACGAGTTAAGCTCGATAAAAACCTATCAATAGAAATTGAAATCATGTATGTTCTCGCATACTTTTTAAAACTAATATTTCAGAATAATTAAATCAACTATTATGGCAAATGACAAAAATCAAATTCGAGAAATTCAAGGAGAAATCAAGTTCATAAAAAATGGGGATGATTCATTTATAAAAGAAAATCTAACTAAAATGGGAGCATCTGACGAATTAGTTGAACGAGCTTATGAAGCTGCAAATAATGTTTTCAAAGAAGCAGGAATTGAAAATTTATTTGTATCGGAACTTTTTGTAGAAAATGAACCGGAAGAATTCATGCTAGCTTGTAGATGTGGAAGTCGGTGTGTCGCAAGAAGAAGTGTACCCTATACCAGATGTTGGATTGAAAACGGAAGAAGAATATGCGTTTCCGGTCATAGAAGAGTTTGCACACGTAGAGTTTGCAATCCTTGTTAAAATAAAAATTTACCAGATCTCGAAAAGTCAATTATTACTTACTTGTTCTCATATACTTCTGAATATCGCTATTCACATTCATGCTGGTAAACTTGCAAGATTTAGGACTGACCGTGTAAGCATTTTGACCACGACCGTTTTTGAGTATTAAAAAGAAACAAATAAGATGTTAAAACTTACCGAAAACCAAGTCTATGAAAAGCTGCTTGACTATGGAATGTTTCCTGAGAAAATATCCACAATTTTTTCGAGTGAAAAATTTGGAGTTTGGACTCGTAAAAAAGGTATATCTATTCATACTAGAAAAGCATTTTCAAATGTTACGTTCCATTTGACAAGAAACAATAACGCACCAAGAATTTTAAATATTCCACACCCTATTCCGTACTACTTTTTATGTGAAGAAATTAAAACAAATTGGACAAAAATATCTGCTAGTATTGGTGAAGTTGACGACTATACGGACAGAAGTATGATAATTCCTAAACCAAATAATTTGAGTAAAAGATTGGTTTCAATGCTATCATACGACAGAAATAAAGACGAGAAATTCTTGGTTTTAGAAAAATCATTTAATGCGAAATATTTTGTACATGCTGACATAGCAAATTGCTACCCAAGTATTTATTCACATTCTATTCCTTGGGCTTTAGTCGGAAAGCAAGAGGCAAAAGATAATATGAGGGATAGAACAAAGTGGTATAACAAGCTTGATGTTAAAATAAGAGCATTACAAAGGAACGAAACAGTTGGAATTCCAATTGGTCCTGACACTTCGAGTATTATTTCTGAAATAATTTTATCAAAAGTAGATAAGGCGTTATCAAAATATCATTATTTCAGATTTATAGATGATTTTAAATGTTATTGTAGGTCTAAGGAGGAGTCGGATAATTTCATTAAGAACTTAAGCAAGGAACTAGAGAAATACCATTTACGGCTAAATCAGAAAAAAACTGAAATTATTGAGCTTCCGAAAACCATTGAAGAAGATTGGGTAAGAGATTTAAAGGCCTATGCCAATAAATTTTTAACAGATAACGAACTAAGTAAAAGTGACATTAACTTTATTAGTGAGTTTATAGACTTGTCGATTAAACTCACAAAAAAGAATCCAAATGATTCAGCTTTACGATACGCTGTAAAAATCATTTCAGACAAGAAATTTTCCGACAATGATGTATATGTTTTTACACTAATGTACCTTTCTAGAATTTGCTTTATTTATCCTTATTTCATTGATGTATTTTACGAAATATTGGATAACAATCCTCCTAACGTCAAAATGAAATCAATGCTTTCTAAAGAAGTAAATTCCATCTTAAAAGAACATTTGGAATATTCAAGGTCTGATGTTGCCTTATGGGGATTGTTTTTAGCAATGAAGTTTGATTTCACAATTGAGAACTTTAAGAACTATTCAGACTATTTAATAAATGATAGAGATTGCCTTCCAGCGTTGCTTTGTTATTACTACTCAGTAAAAAATGGCTTAAATACCGACAAATATTTCGACTTGATAGATAATATTATCAAAGAAAAGCAGGAAGAAGAATGGTGGATTTACATATACTCGCTATTCTACGAGAATGGAAGGAAACATGTTTTTAGAAGGATTGAATACAAGAACTTCTATGCGGAATTGAAAAAAGGGAAAGTTGAGTTTTATAAAAAATAACGCAGTACAACAATGGTTATGTAAAAACGCTTAATACCGATGCAACTGCGCTGAAAGTCCCGGTATTTCTTATGAATTAGAATGATCGAACCAACAATAGTATGGATCCCAAAGTAATACTTATATTAATTTTTGGAATAGTTGTGTGGCTAATTAAGCATTTGTCTTTTGATTGGAAACGTCGTAGACGTCGGGATTATTATCGGAACGTATACCTTAAGTCTGATGCATGGAAGAGGAAAAGATATGTTGTGCTTAAACGAGACAATTGGAAATGTGTTTACTGTGGGAATCGGGCAACACAGGTCCATCATAAAAGATACGCTAAAAAAAATATTGGAAAGGAGCCTATAAAATGGCTTGTTTCAATTTGCAAACCTTGTCATGATAAACAACATAAATAAAAAAGCCGGTACTTACCAATACCTATAATTCATTTTGGTTTTGTACCACACCAAAATAGAAGTACAATTCAAGAAGAGTTGATTCGGAGGAGTAAATCTAATAGTAAAGTTGATTGCTTGACATTAACTATGCGGACAATAACTGAAAATCTAATCAAATGACAACAGTAAAAGGAGTAGTAAGATCGTTTGGAGCAACTGTCCGAGCCATTGAAAGAGAACAACAAAGAAAGGCACGTGAGGCGGCAAAAAGATTTAAGGAACAACAAAAAATTCAGGCGATTGAAGACGCCAGACAAGCTGTTGAAGATTATAATTTTTATGTTGACATGCTTCAATCTGTACACAAAAACTGTACGGCTTCTGTTGACTGGGAATCAATAAAATCACAACCTAAACCTGCAGAGCCAAAAATTTTTAAAAACTTCGAACTAAAAGCTAGAGAAAAACTGAAAAACTACAAACCTTCTACACTTGATAAACTTTTTGGTTCAGCAAAAAAGAAGGTGGTAAAACTTGAAGATTCAGTACAAAAGGCTATCCGAAAAGACAAAAAGCAAAATGATCTAAATTATGAGCAATTCAAAAAAGAACTGGAGGACTGGAAAGAATTGCAAAATATAGCTAAAGGAATTTCAGAGAAAAATCCGGAAGACTATAAAAGAGCAATAGAGTATTTTAATCCTTTTTCGGACATAGCGGAGTTAGGCTCTAAAATTAGCTTTTCATTTTCTGAAGACTTAGTTGACATTGATCTATTTGTTAATAGCTTAGAAGTTATTCCGGATTATGAGCTTAGGCAGACTTCCACTGGAAAATTGTCAAAGAAGAACATGGCAAAGTCAAAGTTCAATGAGCTCTACCAAGATCATATCTGTAGTGCTGTAATCCGCATTGCACGAGAGGTCTTAGCCTATTTACCTCTAGAAATAGTAAGAGTAAATGCTGTATCAGAATTACTAAATACAAAAACAGGACATAAAGAAGAAAAGCCGATACTGTCGGTTATCATTCCTATTGCGACTCTTAAAAACTTAAACCTAGATACGATAGACCCTTCGGACAGTATGCAGAATTTTGTTCATAAAATGAAATTCGTCAAAACTTCTGGATTCAAGGCTGTTGAAAAGGCAGAACTTGAAAGGTAATATTTTCGACCCTTTAGGATTGCCTCACTACATTCCCAACCGAATATACTGGATTACATGGTTACTTCCCTTATCCCTCAGTTTAGAATTTACGGGGGTTGCTTCGCTTCTCTTAACGCGCAGTGTTGCATTTGCGGGATTGCCACGACCGCCATCTGGCGGTCTCGCAATGACGGGTGGGAAACATAAATTAGAGTTAGGTGTCCGTCATTGCGAGCCCCGCTTGAAGCGGGGCGAAGCAACCTCGTCCTGCAAGAACCGAACGATGTCGAATGCTAATCCCATAAATTCCCTATATTTAACCTAAACACGAAAACCATGCGCTCAACTCCTCTCCTATCCCTCATTCTTGTTTGCTTACTTCTGGCCTGTAATGGCAAGGACAGCATCACCCTTACCGAAGATAATTATGTCTATGAAGGAGAACTCTACCACTTATACCTTTCAGGGGAACTGGAGGCGGTGAATACCACTATTGGAGAATTGGAAGCTATCATAGCCAACAACCAGGGAGATGAGCAAACCGAGATTGCCCTACAACAAGCCCTTGAAAATAAAGCATCGCTTAGCAATGAGCTCGCCGGGATTCCGGACATTGCAGGTTTTGACATTGTGCCTCCCAGGCCACCATGCCCCAATGGGGATCTGTGCTTGCCTTCCGACTTTAAGTACCTCCTTACAGACAGTAACATCAACATAGGATCCTTCACCATTCTAGACGCACAGCAAAATCCTGTTGTTATGACCACCAACGCGGAAACCAAGCCGCTGGAAGGCAGCAACGGACAGTTGCAGTACATCAGCTTTGAAGTGGAAGAAGGCACAGGACCGGTAAGTATAGAAGTCAGCAGGCAAGAAGATCAAGGCGATAATATCACCTATACCGTCTCGGCATTTAAACAGTAATGCTTCTTAAGTCTATCTGGCCCTAAGCCCTTGTTTTGTAAGATTTTACATGATTCATGTCAGACAATTTTGTCAATGCAACATTTGTAAACTATTGATGTTACATCTCTTCTATGCATTGTTACATACGTTTTACAACTTCTGGCCCTGGTAACGTAGTTTTACCTTTATAAACAAGACAAAAAACCTTAACTTAAAGAGGTCATAGCGCAATCATAATCCCACAAATAAAACCAATAATATGAAAACAAAAACGCTACTCATCCTGTTCGCCTTTGTACTCACTTCTTCCTGTATCAAGGACTATATCGGCAAAAAGAACAAGATCGAGATCACTGAAAACAATTACGTGTACGAAGGTGAGATCTACTCACTATATTTAACCCTGGCCCTGGAAGAGGTGGAAGAAGAAATTCAAACGCTTCAAGACATCATAGATAACAACCAGGGAGACACCCAAACCGAAGAGGATCTGGCCGCCGCCCAGGAACAGCAAGCCTATCTTAACAATGAGTTAGTTAACGTAATAGATCTGGTAAGCAGAGGCATTGTACCCCCTCGCCCTCCCTGCCCAGACAGACTTTGTTTACCAGCAGAATTGCAGTACATAATCACAGACCGCGCGCTTGGCGACTTCTTCTTTGAAGTGTTCGATGCCAACGGAGGCAGTCTTTATTCGGCAGATGCCAGTGAGGCCAGAAGGCTTAGAGGCTCCGGAAGGCTGGCCAATTTTAACGAGATTGAACCGGTAAACTATGTTGGGGAGATCACCATCAACGTCATAAGAAATGATAGCCAGGGCAATGAAGTTCAATATGAAGTCGCTGCCCGTCAAGAATAAATAACCGCCAAAGCATTGTATATTAGCCCTCGTAATGAGGGCTTTTTCTTATGAAACAACTCCTTTTAATCCTTGTTTTTAGTCTGGGGATCTTTAGCGCACGATCCCAGGACACCACCTATACCAAAAAAGTAGATTCCCTCACCCAACTTGCCTATCAATACTTGTACACCGTAAAAGACTCTGCCTTTTACTATTTTGACGAGATCTCTAAGTTGGCCCGGCAGGAAGAAGACTGGAAGAGCCTGTTGGAAACCGGCATCAGTGTAAACCGCATTGCCGGCTATCATTATGACCTGGAAAAGATGCGTGTCAATATTGCAGCTATGGACACCCTCTTCACCCAAAAAAGCAGCTACTTTGAAGCGCTTCCGGATTATCATTTTTACCAGAACTCCCTCCTATACGATAAAGGCGCATACTATTTTGAGGTAGACAATTTAAAACGGTCCCGCGACTTCTTTGAACAACTTATCAGCAATACGGAGAACCCCTCAGATACCCTTTTTCTGGCAGAACAAAATGACCTTTTGTCTACCGCCTATTCCTTTATGGCCAAAATGTATGCCAACGAGTCTAAATACGATCTGGCCAAGCAGTACTACAACCGTAACATTCGCCTGATTTCTGAAGTTAAACCCGACGACCTGTCCTCTCTACATATCAACTACAGCCTCCTGGCAGAAGTATTTAGTAATGAAGGGGCCTACGCCAGGTCTAACGACTACTTTACCCGGGCCCTTAATTATTACCTGCAGAACAATGGGAATACCAATACCAAAGTTTCTATAGCACAGAATATCATTAAAAACCACCTTAATCTCTCACAGCCCGATAGCGCCCAACATTACCTTTCTTTAATGCGCCAACAGCTTCCGGAAAACCATCCCTTCTGGAACCGTTACTATGCTATTGAGGGAGATTTTTATGCTAAAAAAGCAGACCGTACAACCGCCGAACAAAGCCTAAAACAGAGCCTGGAACTCTATCAACTAAAATGGCAAGATAAAAAGCACGAAGAAGTTGCCCTGGCCCATAACAAATTCGGGTTGCTGTTTCTTGAAGCAGACGAGCCCGAGGAGGCT
>JBFOMC010000117.1:0-22637 GCA_040830565.1 Flavobacteriaceae bacterium | reverse complement strand
TACTCATGCCTGTAGTAAATTGTACGAGGCGTTCAAAGCCAAGTCCAAATCCACTGTGAACAGCTGTGCCAAATTTTCTCAATTCCAGATACCACCAAAGTTCTTTTTCATCAATGTCAAGGGCCGCTATTTTGCTTTTCAAAACATCAAGGCGTTCTTCTCTTTGAGACCCTCCTACAATCTCACCGATACCAGGAAAAAGAATGTCCATGGCTCTTACCGTTTTCTCGTCTTCGTTCAATCTCATGTAGAAGGCCTTTATTTTGGCAGGATAATCAAAGAGAATAACCGGACACTTAAAGTGTTTTTCTACCAGAAAGCGCTCGTGTTCGCTTTGTAGGTCTGCTCCCCATTCATTAATGGGATATTGGAACTTTTTCTTTTTATTGGGTTTGCTATTTCTTAGAATATCAATAGCTTCTGTATAGGTTACACGCTTAAACTCGTTGTCTACGACAAACTTCAACTTCTCAATAAGAGCCATTTCACTGCGCTCGGCCTGGGGTTTGCTTTTTTCTTCGTCTAAAAGTCGCTTTTCTAAAAAGGCAAGATCCTCTTGACAATGGTCCAAAACATAGGTCAGTACCCCTTTGATAAAATCTTCGGCCAGATCCATATTCCCGTCGAGGTCGCAAAAGGCAACTTCAGGTTCTATCATCCAAAATTCGGCCAAATGCCTGGAAGTATTAGAATTCTCAGCTCTAAAGGTAGGGCCAAAGGTGTATACTTTTCCTAATCCCATAGCATAGGCTTCTGCCTCCAGCTGCCCCGAAACCGTTAGGTTGGTTTCTTTTCCAAAAAAATCAGCTTTATAGTCCACATTGCCCTTATCGTCTAAAGGAGGGTTTTTGGCATCAAGGGTGGTCACTCGAAACATTTCTCCGGCTCCCTCGGCATCAGACCCTGTGATTATAGGTGCATGGAAGTAGTAAAATCCATTTTGTTGAAAGTAGTTGTGAATCGCAAATGCGAGGGCCGAACGGACTCTCATAACAGCCGAAAAAGTATTGGTGCGCACCCTCAAATGTGCCTGCTCTCTCAAAAATTCCATGGAGTGCTTTTTAGGCTGTATGGGGTAGGTTTCCGGATCTGCCGCTCCATGAACAAAAATGGCAGACGTCATGATCTCAACAGACTGTCCTTTTCCCTGACTCTCAACTAGTGTTCCGGATACTTTTAAAGCGGTTCCCGTGGCAATCTGCTTAAGCAGTTCTTCGTCTAGCTCTTCGAAGTCTACAACACATTGAATATTGTTTATGGTAGAACCGTCATTTAGCGCAATAAAGCGATTGCTTCTAAATGTCTTAACCCATCCGTTTACTTCAACTTCTTGCTGCAATGGTGCAGATGCAAGTAACTCTTTTACACTGTAAACCTTCATTTGAAACCTATTCTAAATGTGAAACGCAAAGATAACTTTTTGGGCAAAACTATAGGCTGAAAGCCCTATATAATTGAAGAGGCTCTGGCTAAATTTTCTCTTCCTCAACCGGAGCAGATAGCTCTTCTTTGGGAAGGATATCTATTTGAGGTTTCTTAAGTACTGTTTTATTAGCAATACTTCGCTCTAAAGAAATTAAAAGTGAAGGAAGTAATATCAGATTAGCCAGCATGGCAAAAAGTAGTGTAGCCGAAACCAATGCGCCCAGGGCCACCGTACCTCCAAAATTTGAAATTACGAATACCGAGAAACCAAAAAATAGAACAAGAGAGGTATAAAACATGCTTACCCCGGTTTCTCGGAGGGCTGCATAAACCGACTTCTGAATGCGCCATTTATTGGCAATTAACTCCTGACGGTATTTTGCCAAGAAATGTATAGTGTCATCTACAGAAATACCGAAGGCGATGCTAAACACCAATATGGTTGAAGGTTTAATGGGTACCCCAACAAACCCCATAACTCCGGCCGTAACTACAAGTGGTAGGAGATTAGGGATCAAGGAAATTATGATCATTCTAAAGGAGCGAAACAAATAGGCCATAAAAAGGGCAATCAGCCCAATGGCTAGGGTAAGTGACAGTACCAGGTTTTTAACCAGATATTTAGTGCCTTCAAGAAAGAGTAGTGCTTTTCCGGTCATAAACACATCATATCTTTCAGCCGGGAAAGTCTTGTCAATATTCTCCTGCAGTCTCTTTCCAATCTCCTCCATTCTATCGGTTTTTACATCCCTCATAAAGGTGGTAATTCTCGCTACCTGTCCGCTGCTATCTACAAAACTTTTAAGGAGATCTCCATTGTCCTGAGACTTTCTGGCAACGTCCATGATAAAGTTGTTTTCCTGGGCTGTGGGTAATTGATAGTATTTCGGAATACCATTGTAAAAGGCCTGTTTGGAATATTTGATCAGGTTTACCACAGAAACCGGTTTGGAAAGCTCTGGTGTTTCTTCTATTACTTCGCCCAATTCGTTCATTCGCCTTAGTGTAGCCGGTTTTAGAACTCCTTTTTTTCGCCTTGTGTCTACCACTATTTCCACTGGCATAATACCGTCAAACTCTTCCTCAAAAAAACGAATGTCATGAAAAAATTCCGCTTTCTTAGGCATATCCTCTATAGGGCTTCCAGAAATATTGATCTGATATATTCCAATAATACTCATTACCAAGAGCATTACAGAAACTACATAGACGGCAATCCTACGCTCCTTTACAATACGCTCCATCCAATTGACAAAAGCGTCTATCCATTTTTTATTTAAGTGCTTCAGGTGTTTGGTTTTAGGTAAGGCCATAAAACTGTACACAATTGGGATGATCAGTAGGGAGAGGATAAAAATCCCAATGATATTTATGGAGGCTACAATCCCAAACTCTGTCAGTAATTTGCTATCAGTTATGATAAAGGTGGCAAAACCTGAGGCTGTGGTTACATTGGTCATGAGGGTAGCATTACCTATCTTGGAGATAACTCTCTGTAACGATAATGCCTGGTTACCATGCTTTTTAACTTCTTGCTGGTACTTGTTAATGAGAAAGATACAATTGGGGATACCGATTACAATAATGAGTGGAGGTATCAATGCTGTAAGTACCGTAATCTCATATTGCAACAATCCCAAAATACCAAATGCCCACATTACCCCTATGATCACAACACACATGGAAATAAAAGTGGCTCTTACGCTGCGAAAGAAAAAGAAAAAGATAAGAGAGGTTACGGCAAGTGCTGCCACAATGAACTTGCCAATTTCATCAATAATATTTTGAGAATTCATTGTCCGGATATAAGGCATTCCGGAGATTCGGACATCCAGCTTAGTTTCGGTTTCAAACTTGTCTACCAGATTCTTGAGATCTTTAAGGATAAAGTCTTTACGGACCGAAGTATTTACCAAGTCCTTATCAAGGTAGACAACCGTTCTTATGGTCTGACTTTTACTATTGTAAAGTAAATTATCGTAAAAAGGAAGTTCGTTGAATAAGCGATGGGCCAGACTATCAATTTGCTCCCGATTATCTGGAGTCTCTTTAATAAAGGGCTGTAAAACAAATTCCTGTTTTTCATCGTCTTTAATGAGCTCTTGAAGATTGTCCGTAGAAAGTACAAAATCTACCTCCGGAAAAGCATCAAGTTGCTTGCTAAGGGTGTTCCAACGGTTAAAGTTTACCGGGTTGAACACGGCACTGTCCCGTATTCCTAGCACTACGGCATTACCCTCTTCCCCAAAAAGATTTAAAAAAGCATTGTATTCCTTATTTATGGGGTGATCATCGGGCAACAGATTAGCTTCAGAATTAGAAAATCGCATATGTTCCCACTGAAAGGCCAGGAAGACCGTCACCGCTGCTATACAAACAAGGATCAAAATTCTGTTACGCAGAATGATCCTTGCAGTCTTTGCCCAAAAACCCTGTGTTAGTTTTGCCACCATCTTAGCGCGACCTCCTAATTTTTTATGCCCAAAGAAGAACTGCAGCCTTGGCCGGTTCAATATAACCCCGCTACTTGGCGGGGTCATCTCTTTGCATTAGCTTATAATACGCCGGCAAAGGTAGAAAATGCGAGGCAGTGTTCCTAAAATGAAGGGATCAAATAATTTAGTGGTATTTGGAGTAGAAGGTAAGCACTCCTTGGTGGCAAAAATGTGTAATTTAGAGATGGGAATATAAAACTTTTTAGATTGGAAAGAAGAAGGTTTGTAAAAAAGTCCGTTTTAGGTGCTATGGCTACCGCAATCGGCGCAGATATAGTTTATGGCAGGCATATGCCGGTAGATTACAGGCCACTTGCCTTGCAGGAAGGAGATCCTTTTCAGATGTTCAGTAAGGACAAGGAGATGGTAGTACTTAACAACAAGCCGTGGAATATTGAAGCAAGGGCACATCTTTTAAACGATGAGATTACCCCAAATAAATACATGTTTATTCGCAACAATGGGTTAATTCCGCAAGATATTGATAGTAAAAACTGGGTACTTACCATAGATGGCGAATCCGTTAGAGAAGAAAAAACATACTCCCTGGATGAGCTAAAATCAAAATTTCAGCATCACACCTATCAGTTGACTCTCGAATGTGGAGGCAATGGGAGAAGCGAATTTGATCCCCCGGCAAAGGGTAATCAATGGACCATAGGAGCTGTTTCTTGTGCAAACTGGACAGGCGTTCGACTAAGAGATGTTCTCAACGATGCAGGAATCGAAGAGGATGCCATATATGTAGGATATCATGCCGCGGATCAACATTTGAGTAGGGACCCAAGTAAGGAGCCTATTTCCAGGGGCGTACCTATGAAAAAGGCATTACAAGACGAAACTTTGCTGGCTTTTAAGATGAATGGAAAAGATATACCTCTGGCGCATGGGTTTCCCTTAAGATTGATAGCAGGAGGTTGGCCGGCTTCAGCATCGGGCAAATGGATACATAGGATCAGTATTCGAAATAAGGTCCATGACGGAGCTAAAATGACGGGGAGTTCATATCGCATTCCCTGCGAGACTGTGGCTCCGGGGGCAAAGGTTGAGGATGATCAAATGTGCATAATTGAGTCGATGCCGGTTAAATCTCTGATCACCAGTCCTAAGACCGGAGCCGTGATTAAGGAAGGTGAAAAATTAGCCTTGGGCGGACATGCCTGGGCAGGAGAATTGCAAGTTAGAAAGATGCAATATTCTATTGATTTTGGAGCCAGCTGGCGCGATTGCGTTTTAAAAAGACCGGTAAATAGATTGGCCTGGCAACATTTTTCCGCCATTGTTTCTTTTCCTAAACCCGGGTATTATGAAGTATGGGCAAAAGCCACGGATGAAAATGGCCAAGGGCAGCCTATGGTACTTCCAGGCTGGAATCCTAAAGGGTATTTAAACAATGCTTGTCACCGTATAGCGGTTAAGGTAGTATGACGGATCATAAGAAGTTTTGGAAAAGAGAACGAGGAATTTACAGGGTGCTGATAGTCATTTGTACCCTGGCATTGATCCTGGCTATCATCCTGGCCTATTTTGGGGAAAGGTCAGAGGAGGCATATACCAATCCACCTGAGGAGGATCCTGACAAGATTGAAAATGGAATACACCTTCGTACCGGGTTAATTGCCGGTGAGGGACTGATGGAGACTGTAAATAATTGTACCGCTTGTCATTCGGCCAGCCTCATTACTCAGAATAGGTTGAGCAAGGAGGGATGGGTTAGTGCTATTAGGTGGATGCAAGAAACACAGAATCTCTGGGATCTTGGGGACAATGAGGAAATTATTGTGGATTACCTGGTAAAGAACTACCCTCCGGAGACCAAAGGGAGGAGAGCTCCGTTAGAAGAGATAGATTGGTACGATTTAGAACAATAAAAAAGCGACTTTCTCAAGTCGCTTTATTTTCTTTGATGATCCCTGGTATTTAAACCTTCATGATCTCTGCCTCCTTGGCTTCCAAAAAGCTGTCAATTTTTTTGGTGTAGGTATCGGTTAGCTCTTGTACATCTAATTCGGCATTTTTTTGAAGATCTTCTGAAATATCAAGATCTCTTACCTCCTTATTCGCTTCTTGCCTGGCATTACGAACACCTATTTTGGCATCCTCAGCCTCGGCCTTAGCCTGCTTTACCAATTGTTTTCTACGTTCTTCGGTAAGAGGAGGTACATTAATAATGACCATCTCTCCATTGTTCATAGGATTGAAACCAAGATTGGCATTCATTATGGCCGTTTCAATATCTTGTAAGAGACTTTTCTCCCAGGGCTGTACAGAAATTGTCCTGGCATCGGGAGTGTTAATGTTAGATACCTGCGATAAGGGAGTTTGCGATCCATAATAGTCGACCATAACCGAAGAAAGCATTGAAGGATTAGCTTTTCCGGCCCTAATTTTCACAAATTCCTTTTCCAAATGCTTTATGGCATGGTCCATACTTTCTTTGGTGGTGTCTAATATAAATTTAACGTCTTCGTTCATGACAGTAATTTAAATCAAATTAACATAAATTATACCAAATTTACAGATTAACTACAGTCCCGATATTTTCTCCGGACACTATTTTCATCAGATTTCCCTTTTTGTTCATGTCAAAAACTACGATGGGAAGCTCATTTTCCTGACTCAGAGTGAATGCTGTAGAATCCATTACCTTAAGACCTCTAGTAAGTACATCCTCAAAGGTTATGGTGTCGAATTTGGTCGCTGTTTTGTCCTTTTCAGGATCACTGGTATAAATGCCGTCAACTCGAGTGCCTTTTAGTATCACATCTGCTTCTACTTCTATAGCTCTTAGAACTGCAGCGGAATCTGTGGTAAAATATGGGTTTCCGGTACCTCCGCCGAAAATGACAACCCTGCCCTTCTCTAAATGGCGCATGGCCCTTCTTCGTATAAAAGGCTCTGCAACCTCATTGATCTTAATGGCAGATTGAAGCCGGGTCTGAATTCCTTTTACCTCCAGGGCACTTTGTAGGGCAAGGCCATTGATGACCGTAGCCAGCATTCCCATATGGTCTCCCTGTACCCGATCCATTCCTTTACTCGCTCCTGCAACTCCTCTAAATATGTTGCCGCCGCCAATTACAATGGCAACCTGTACTCCTTTGTCTACTACTTCCTTAATTTCCTGGGCGTACTCCGACAGTCGCTCAGGATCTATTCCATATTGCTTATCACCCATTAAGGCTTCCCCGCTAAGTTTTAGTAGTATTCTTTTGTATTGCATGGATATCTGGCTTATTTGCGAACAAAAATAATCAAAATAATTTATGGCTTTGGTCGTGGATGGGGTTAAAAGAAGTTCCTAATTATTTGCCAATATGACCCGCTAGGTTGAGAATTTTTTCTATACTTGTGCCGAAATACTCAAACGGATATTATGAAGAATGCATTATTACTCTCAGTCGTAGGACTTTTTATTACAGCTTGTGGCGCTGGCAAAGCTTTGATCGCGGTAGACAAAACTCCTATAACAACTACTATAGACCTGGTAAATGTTTCAGATGATAAGGTTATGGTTACAATGGACCCGGGAGCTTTCACCATGGATACCGCTACCTTTTATATCCCTAAAACAGTTCCCGGGACGTACAGCACAGATAATTATGGAAAGTATGTGGAAGGACTAAAGGCTTTAGACTACGATGGCAAAGAATTGGCTGTAACAAAGACAGACGAGAATACCTGGAATATTTCAGGAGCAAAAGCGCTTGATAAGATTTCGTACTATGTCAATGATACCTATGACACGGAAAGAGAGCAAGAGGAAGCCGTATTCTCTCCTGCGGGCACCAATATTCTTGCCGGAGAAAATTATATGCTGAATCTTCACGGTTTTGTAGGGTACTTTGGTGGCTATAAGGAAGTGCCATATACCTTAAACATACTTGCTCCAAATGATCTGACCGCCACTACTTCTCTAAAGAAAAGTACAGAAGCGGCCAGTGCTGGGGTAGATACCTTTATTGCTCATAGATATTTTGATGTTATTGATAATCCTATTCAATATACCAAAGGCAGCACCGCATCTTTCAAAATAAAGGATATCACCGTTGCCATCAGCGTTTATTCTCCCAATGGAATGTATTCCGCCGCTGACTTAAGTGCCCGAATGGAGAAGATGATGGGTGCCCAAAAAACTTTTTTGGGAGAGATAGATGGTACTAAGGAGTACAATATCCTGCTTTACTTATCTACTCTTGAGGACAATGATGCCGGAGGATTCGGTGCTTTGGAACACCATACCTCTACTGTAGTCGTACTTCCGGAGCAGATGCCCAAAGAGCAGCTAGAACAAGCTATGGTAGACGTGGTTTCTCATGAGTTTTTTCATATTGTCACTCCTTTGAATGTGCATTCTAAAGAAGTACAGTACTTTGATTTTAACGACCCAAAAATGTCTCAGCATTTATGGATGTATGAGGGTACGACAGAGTATTTTGCAAATCTGTTCCAGATACAACAAGGGTTGATAGATGAGACCGAGTTTTACAATAGGATCATGGAAAAAATCAGCAATGCCAAGTCCTACGATGATGCCATGTCCTTTACCATCATGAGCAAGAATATATTGGAAGAACCCTATAAGGCTAACTATGCCAATGTTTATGAAAAGGGAGCCTTGATCAATATGGCATTAGATATTACTTTAAGAGAACTTAGCAATGGTGAAAAAAGCGTTCTATGGTTAATGAAAGAGCTCTCTAAAAAATACGGGAATAATACGCCATTTGAGGATGAAGACCTTATAGACGAGATTGTGGAAATGACCTATCCTGAAGTGCGTACTTTTTTTGACACCCACGTAATAGGAGATACTCCTATAGACTACGGTTCATACTTGTCCAGAGCCGGGCTTAAAAGTGTAAGTAATGAGGAAAAAAGCGGATACTTTTTAAGAGGGGAGGTTCCCTTTATTGATGTGGATCAATCCAGTGATAATGCAATTTTTGTGAGAAAGGGTATCGAGTTAAATTCATTTTTTACAGATTTAGGGGCTAAGGGAGGTGATGTAATTAAAAGCATTAATGGAACACCAATCAACCTGGATGCTATTCGCCCCATAATTGGACAGAGTTTTGGCTGGACACCAGATACTGAAATAACTATGGTGGTACAAAGAGGAGATGAAGAGATTACTTTGGAGGGGAAAGTGGGAACACCAATGGTAAATGTAGAGAGAATTCAACCTATTGATAATGCCTCACCGGCGCAGACCAAGTTAAGAAAGGTTTGGATGAAGGGATGACGATCTTACAGCTAAATTGAAATCAGGACCCGGATGGTTTTAGAACTGTCCGGGTCTTTTTATTTTGGTGTTAGACCAGGGAAAATGAGGTGTTCAATTCTTATTTAAAAGCACTACCTTAAAAAAATGAAACTTTTTTGTAACCTTTTCAACAAAGGGGAGTTTACCCTTTTGAAGACCTAAAATTTTGATGCTTTGCATGCACTAACCGACAACGCATTAATGCTTAAAGTAAAATCTGGCGATCTGCAAAAGATGGGGCTGCTTTACGAGCGTCATAAGAAAAGGCTCTTTGGGTTCTTTTACAATATGAATAGTAATGCTTCCTTGAGCGAGGACCTGGTGCAAAATGTGTTTGTAAGAATGCTTAAATACAAGCACACCTTTACCGGAGAGGGCTCTTTTGCGGCCTGGATGTTCAGAACAGCAAGAAATGTTAATTATGATCATTATCGAAAAAGCAAGAAAAGCGGCCAACAGCATGATCTTTCGAGTCTTGAATTCAAATTAACCGATGAAGAAGATATGAATGTTAAAATGGATCATAATGATTCTGTCAACCAGCTAAAAAGAGCAATGCTGCAACTGCCGGTAGAGAAACGTGAAATCTTGATGCTGAGCAAATATAAAGGACTAAAATTTAGCGAGATTGGAGATATTTTGGGGTGTAGTGAAGGAGCAGCAAAGGTAAAAGCCCATAGGGCGCTGAATGAACTAAGAACGGTATTTCTAAAAATGGAAACCATATAATTATGGAAAAAGAAGAGTTTCAAATACGAATCATGGATTATTTGTCCGGGCAAATGGACGAAAAACAGAGGGCGATGTTTGAAAAAGAGATCGCCTCGGATCCGGAATGTCAAAAGCAGTTTGATGCAGCTCAAAGTACATGGAAGCAGTTAGATAATCTGGAGCGGACAATCCCAGAACCTTCTGAGAGTATGGATACGGCCTTTTACGGTATGCTATACGACCAGGTGGAAGCTATGGAAAGTACGTCTGTGAGCTTTTTAGATCAGCTTCTAAAGCTACTGCAGCGGCTATGGAAGCCCCAGTTGGCTTACGGCATAATCTTGTTAGGGATAGGATTGGTCGCGGGATATTTAATGAATGACCAGGGAAATGTGGAACCTGCAAATACCACAATTGTAGATAGTAATGAAACCGAAGAGGTGCGTGAAAAATTGGTATTAACCTTACTAGATCAACCTTCGGCAAATAAAAGATTACAAGCCGTGAGCGAAGCTACCAAGTTAAACTCTGCAACAGAAAGTATCATTAACGCACTGTTTACCACGCTTAACAATGACCCCAATATCAATGTTAGATTAGCAGCTTTGGAGTCCCTTACCAAGTATGTTGAAAAACCTGAGGTGAGAATGGGTTTTATTCAAGCTATCAGCAAACAAGAGTCTCCCCTGGTACAAATAGCTCTTGCAGACCTTATGGTAAGACTTCAGGAAAAATCATCGGTAGATTCCATGAAACAACTTTTAGAAAAACCAGGTATAGATACTACCGTTAAACAAAAACTTGAGGAATCAATCAATCATATCATATAACTCTATTAATCAATCTTGCCTTTTGATGGGCAAATCAAAAAACGAACAGTCATGAAAATTCTAAAGCAACATTTAAAATTCTATAACATTATGACAAGCATTGTGCATAAGAACGGCAGGTTTTTAATACTGCCATTAACAGCAATGCTGATGAGTGCGACGGTTTTGGCGCAGGATTTTGAAGAAACCATAACCAAAGAAATTGGCTTGAATGCCGATGCCGCTAAAAGCACCCTAGTAGTTCAGAATGTAAATGGCCCTATAGAAGTTGAAGCATACCAGGGAAACACCATAAAACTGGTAGTAGAAAAAACAATTGAGGCGAGAAAGGAAGAATATGTAGATCTAGGAAGACAGGAAATAGGGGTGAAGGTAGAAGAGAAGGGCAATAAGATATTTGTTTATCTGGATTCGCCATGGACCTACTTCAATCTGGAGACAGAAAGATTTAAGCACAGGGAGAACTACGATTGGGACGATCGTAAGTACCATCACTATCTCGACTTCAAAATTAAGGTTCCTAAAAATCTCAATCTAAAGTTGGGCACCATGAATCAGGGAGATATCCATGTTAAAAATGTGCAACCCAATGAAATGATTGTCAACAATTTGAACGGGGCTATTACCCTCGATAACATCAGCGGAAGAACGGATGTCAATGCGCTTAACAAGGACATTAATATTTCGTACAGAACAAAGCCTAAGGACGACTCTAGCTATAACTCCCTAAACGGGGATATCAATATTACCGTAAAACAAGACTTAAATGCCGATGTGACTTTTAAGAGTTTGAATGGAGACTTCTATACCAACTTTGACACGGTCAAAGTTACCCCTCAAATGACTAAAAAGGAGGTAAAGCATGGAAAAGGCGTTAAATACAAACTAAACGCCAAAGACGCCTTTAAGATTGGATCTGGAGGGGCAAAACTCGATTTTAATTTGTTGAACGGAGATGTAACTGTAAAAAAGATATAATCATGAGAAATATATATACAAAGAGCTTGTTGACGGTTGCAGTACTATTACTTGCGTTTGGAGTTGCTGCGCAGGAATCCCTAAAAGAATCTTTAGTTGTGCCTTTAAGTGATCCGGGAGCTCCGGGGAAACTGCATGTGGCGCTGCTGTACGGCTCAATACGTGTAGCTGCACACCAGGGAAAAGATGTTGTAATAGCGTCGAACCAGCGGGTTAAAAAAAAGGAAAAAGAACAATATAAGGATGGCTTGCGAAAAATCAGTAACAATTCTTCTCAATATAGTGTGGAGGAATACAATAATAAAGTGATCGTAAAATCTGGTATTGGCAATAAGTCGGTCGATTTTGAGATTAAGGTGCCAAAAGATTTCGCTCTGGAACTAAGAACAGTAAATAACGGAAATATCTATGTTGAAGGAGTGAATGGCGAAATGGAAATAAGCAATACCAATGGAGCTATTACCCTTAAAAATGTGGCTGGCTCAGTAATTGCAGACGCCTTAAACAAGGATATTGTAGTAGATTTTACAAGCATAACCCCAAGTACTCCTATGGCCTTTACCAGCCTAAATGGAAACCTGGATGTTACGTTTCCGACGAGTCTGAAAGCCACTATTAAGGCCAGGACGGAGAACGGAGATATCTTTACAGACTTTGACATAGAGCAATCGTTAAAATCTGAAACAATAAACAACAGAAGTAAATCTGGAGTATATAAGGTTACTGTAGATAAGTGGGTGGGTGGAACCATCAATGGCGGCGGGCCTGAGATGTTGTTCAAGACCTTAAATGGAGATATACTTATCAGATCCAGATAAAATAGTAGCTGATTTTCTGGTCAACAAAAAAACCGTCTTCAAGATCTTGAAGACGGTTTTTGTTTAGGGTATAAACCTAATAAATTATCCAAGCGCTACTCTCTCAAACCCGGTAATTTCCAAATTAGAATCTACAGAGTTTACGTATTGAGATACACTTTGCTTGTTGTCTTTGATAAAAGCCTGATTTACCAGTGTGTTGTCTTTAAAGAAACGCTTAAGTTTTCCTTTAGCGATATTGTCTAACATGGCCTCTGGCTTTCCTTCCTGACGTAATTGATCTTTTGCGATCTCTATCTCCTTTTCAATTACTTCCTGATCTACTCCTTCTTCGTTAAGCGCTACGGGATTCATGGCAGCAGCCTGCATAGCAACATCTTTGGCGGCAGCGGCAGAGCCTTCAACAGCGGCCGATAATCCAACCAAGGTGGCTATCTTATTTCCGGCATGAATGTAAGAACCAACAAAAGGAGCGCTTAGTCTTTTAAAACCACCTATTTCTATCTTCTCTCCAATAACACCTGTTTGCTCAGTAAGTTTTTCCTGAACGGAAATTCCGTTGAAATCTGCGATTAAGAAGTTGTCTTTATCCTCAAAACCAAGGGCTAGCTGAGCCAATTCGTTTGCAAGAGAAACAAAACTCTCATTCTTAGCTACAAAATCTGTTTCACAATTCAATGAAATGATAGCTCCACTGGTATTGTCAGAGTTCACTTTGGCGATAACCGCACCTTCAGAAGAATCTCTGTCGGCACGCTTAGCAGCAACCTTCTGACCCTTTTTGCGAAGAATTTCAATGGCCTTTTCGAAATCGCCCTCAGCTTCTACTAAGGCATTTTTGCAGTCCATCATTCCGGCCCCGGTGGTTTTTCTTAATTGGTTTACTTCTGCTGCGGTAACTTTTACCATCATTATTTCTATTTTTTTTGAAATACTATTACTGTATTTTGTGTTTTACTTACTCTACTCCGGCTTTAACTTTGTCTTGCCATTCTTTAAGCTCATCCCACTTCCCATCAGCTGCCATTTTAGCTTGTTTCGGCCACGAAGTTGGGTCGAGGTGCGCCATGCGAGAACTTGCCTCCGCCAGAATTTCTTTAATTTTTTCAGGTTTGCTTTTAGACAGCTTAGCATAGGAATCAACTCCGGCATTTGATAATGCCTCAGCTGCTTTAGGTCCTATCCCTTCAATTTTAGTAAGATTGTCTGCCTCCTCCGATTTCGCCTCTTTCTTAGGAGCTGCTTTTTCTTTTGCTGGTTCTTCCTTTGGAGCTTCTTCAGCAACCACTTCTTCAACCTGTTCTTCTACAACAGCTTCCTCCACAGCTGCAACCTCTTCAACCGGAGCAGCTTCTTCAACCGGCTCAGCTGCCACAGCAACCTCTTCCTTCACTGTCTCCTCTTTTGCCGGTTTAGTCTCGGCACCTTCGGCAGCTGATGATTTCTCAGATTTGCGCTCTGCCAATCCTTCTGCAACGGCATTAGTAACCTGAGTCATGATCACATCAATAGACTTAGAAGCATCATCATTAGAAGGGATAACATAATTGATGGGCCTTGGGTCAGAATTGGTATCCACCATAGCGAAGATGGGAATATTCAATTTCTGAGCCTCTTTTACGGCAATGTGTTCCCTCATTGTATCTACTACGAAGAGCGCTCCCGGTAAACGGGTCATTTCAGAAATAGATCCCAGGTTTTTTTCCAATTTTGCTCTAAGACGATCTACCTGAAGACGTTCTTTCTTAGAAAGTGTCATAAAGGTGCCATCTTTTTTCATTCTATCAATAGAAGCCATTTTCTTAACCGCCTTACGGATGGTTACGAAGTTGGTCAACATTCCGCCAGGCCATCTTTCCGTAATATATGGCATATTGATATTAGCCACTTTCTCAGCAACAATATCCTTTGCCTGTTTTTTAGTAGCTACAAACAGAATTTTTCTGCCAGATGCCGCAATCTTTTTAAGGGCCTCATTGGCTTCCTCAATTTTTGCAACAGTTTTGTAAAGGTTGATGACGTGGATCCCATTTCGCTCCATGTAGATGTAGGGCGCCATATTGGGATTCCATTTTCTTGTCAGGTGACCAAAGTGCACACCTGCTTCTAATAATTCTTTTACTTCAGCTTTTTTTGCCATTTTTATTTTAGTTTACGTTCCTTTGAATTAGCAATGTTGAAGTGGTATCACCCATAAATTGACGGGCAAAGCCTCCAACATTTAGATGCTAAACTAATTTTTCCATTACTCCCTTGTACTTTGGGTGAACCCAATTGTGCAGGAGCTTTTGGTTTTTAATTGTCTCTATGACAAAGAGACTTTCAATGAACTTGATTAGTGCCGAATTAATTTCGGTCTTTTTATTATATAAGGTTTATCGTTTAGAGAACTGGAATTTCTTCCTAGCTTTCTTCTGTCCGAATTTCTTACGTTCAACCATTCTTGGATCTCTGGTAAGCAGGCCTTCAGGCTTAAGGACAAGACGGTGTTCTTCATCTATTTCACACAATGCCCTGGATAGTGCAAGTCTAACGGCTTCCGCCTGCCCGGTAATACCACCACCGTACACATTGACTTTCACATCGTAGTTATCTTCATTATTGGTAAGGGCAAAAGGTTGCTTTACTTTATATTGCAGGGTTGCAGTGGTAAAGTAATCTTTTAGATCTCTTTTATTTACAGTGATATTTCCTTTTCCTTCGGAAAGGTATACCCTGGCAACAGCAGTTTTTCTTCTCCCTATTTTATGAATTACCTCCATCTTACTTAAGATCTTTTAAATTTATCTCTGTTGGTTTTTGTGCTTCCTGATCGTGCTCAGCTCCAACATAAACTCTTAGGTTTCTAAAAAGTTGAGCGCCTAATTTGTTTTTCGGTAGCATTCCTTTTACAGCTCTCTCCACTATACTTGCAGGCTTTTTTGCCAATAATTCCTGAGCTGTAATAGATCTTTGCCCTCCCGGATATCCTGTATATCTGAGATAGGTTTTGTCTTCCCACTTGTTACCGCTCAGCTGTATCTTTTCAGCATTAATGATTATTACATTGTCTCCACAGTCTACATGCGGGGTAAAATTTGGTTTGTGCTTGCCTCTTAGTAATTTAGCAACCTTGGAAGCAAGACGTCCCAATGTTTCTCCTTCGGCATTTACCAACAACCACTGCTTGTCTACAGTTTTTTTATTGGCCGATATGGTTTTGTAGCTCAATGTATCCACTACCTTATGTTTTTACAGATTAAACACTCTAATCCCGATTAACGGGCTGCAAATGTACAACTATTAAGTTGAAATACAAACGCTTATTTCTCATAAATTTCAGGTTTTTTTTCTATTCCGGAGAGAAGGTGAAAATTTTGTTAAAAAACCGGAAAAAACCCGGGGAACTGTAACTACTTTAGAAATTCGTGGTCTTTAATTCACATCAGTCAAGAAACAGTCATAATGAAATCCAACCTTCTTATTTTCTGTGCTGTCATTCTTATGCATTATAGTTTGACAGCACAGGATTCTACAACAGTTATTCCTAAGAAAATATATACTACAAAAGCACTCGGAACGGCAAATGCTCCGGTTATTGATGGTCTTCTTGATGATACTTCCTGGGAGCTTGTGGAATGGGGAGGAGATTATATTGAATTTCAACCAGATGAGAATACTCCTCCGACACATCAGACCAAATTCAAGATCCTTTATGACGATAAAAATCTCTATGTGGCTTTCAAGTGCTATGACGATGAGCCCGATAAAATAGAACGTAGATTATCTCGACGTGATGGTTTTTCCGGAGATTGGGTAGAGATTAATATTGACAGCTATTTTGACAAAAGAACTTCCTTTTCATTTACAGTTACTGCGGCCGGCGTAAAAGGAGACGAGTTTGTTTCTAATAATGGAAATAACTGGGACGAAAGCTGGAACCCTATTTGGTATACCAAAACCAATATTGATGAGGAAGGTTGGACAGCGGAGATGCGAATACCACTGAGTCAGCTTAAGTTTGCCAAATCTGATAATCAGGTATGGGGGCTACAATCTACCAGGCGGATTTTTGGGGAGGAAGAACGTTCTTTATGGCAGCGAAAACCTATAGACACTCCTGGTTGGGTAAGCGAGTTTGGAGAACTTCACGGGCTGGTGAATCTAAAGCCCCAAAAACAACTGGAAATACAACCCTATACGGTAGCCAAACTGGAAACCTTTGAAGCAGAAGAAGGTAACCCATTCAGAGATGGAAATAATAGTAATATTACAGGAGGACTTGATGCAAAAATTGGGATTACGAATGACCTTACTCTGGACCTAACTATTAATCCGGACTTTGGACAGGTAGAAGCAGATCCTTCGAGAATAGCCCTGGATGGCTTTCAGATCTTTTTTCGGGAACAACGGCCTTTTTTTGTTGAAAACAACAACATCTTTAATTTCAATGTATCCAGATCTGAAGCAGGGAACACCTTTGGTTTCGACAATGTTTTCTACTCGCGTCGTATCGGAAGAAGCCCACAGGGTTTTCCGGATACTGAGGATGGGGAATTTGTAGATCAACCGGATAATACCGCCATACTCGGAGCGGCCAAATTCAGTGGGAAAACAAAAGACGGATGGTCTATAGGGGTGTTAGAAAGTGTCACGGCAAAAAAATATGCCACCATAGATAATAATGGTACCCGTAGAAAGGAGGTGGTAGAGCCACTTACAAATTATACCGTAGGCAGATTGCAGAAAGATATCAATAATGGGGATACCTACTTCGGAGGAATGATGACCGCTACCAATAGGGATAATCTTACTGAAGCCTTAAATTTTTTGCATAAATCGGCCTATACCGGAGGGTTCGATTTTAAGCATCAGTGGAACGACAGGGATTGGTATGTTGGCGGTAACCTTGTTTGGAGCCATGTAAAGGGGAGTGAAGAGGCTATTCAGCGCACCCAGGAGTCTATTACCCACCTATTCCAAAGGGTAGGCGCAGATCATGTGGAAGTAGACACAACCAGAACAGCCATGACTGGCACGGGAGGAAATATTCAACTCGGCAAAGTCGGAGATGGGCGTTGGAAATTTGAATCCGGGGCTACATGGCGTTCACCGGAACTTGAACTGAATGATATCGGTTTTCAACGTCAGGCTGATGATATCAGGCACTATACCTGGATTGGATATCAAACCCTAAAACCAGACAGTACCTTTAGGAGAGTAGGGATTAATTACAACCATTGGAGTGTTTGGGACTTTGATGGTAATCATAATCAGTTACAATTTAACACTAACAGCTGGCAGAATTGGAAAGGTAACTGGTTTACCAACCTTGGTTTTAACTACAGACCTATTTTGTATTCTAACTTTGCGTTAAGAGGAGGACCACGGTTGAGGCAATCTCCCCAGGTAAGTTTTTGGAACGGTATCAATACCGATAGAAGAAAGAAATTGCGCTTTAGTGCCTTTCACAATGGTGGAAAGGCCCTCGATAATTCCAATGCCAATTATTATATCGAGGCCGGCTTTTCCTATCAACCCACCAACGCCCTGCGCATTTCGGCCTTTCCCTCCTACAGTATTAATAATGACAAACTTCAATTTATAGACAATATTGATGTAGGCGGCAATACCCGATATCTGAATGGAGAAATAGAACAGCGCACCCTAAGCATGTCATTTCGACTAAACTATACGATAAATCCTAATCTCACTATACAATATTGGGGACAACCCTTTATTTCCAGAGGACGCTATTCAAATTTTAAGCATGTCACAGACCCTATGGCAAAAGAATTTGATGATAGAATAACGCTTTACGGAGATAACCAGGTTACACTTACTGATGGCACTTATAGCATAGACGAAGATTTAGATGGCCCGGCAGCGTTCCATTTTGGGGATCCTGACTTTTCTTTTATTCAATTCAGATCCAATCTGGTAATACGCTGGGAGTATATTCCTGGGTCGGAGATATTTCTGGTCTGGTCGCAAGATGTTTCTCAATCAGGCGATCCTTCTGAGGGACTGTTGAAGAGCTTGGGAGACAATGTTTTTGGGGGTGAGAAACCCATGAATATATTCCTGCTTAAAGCCACTTACAGATTCGTTTTTTGATGAATTTGGGCTCTGTTATCTTCAGAAATTGAGGGGTACGCCGGCAAATAACCAGTATCCAATGCTTCAGGTCTGGCCATAATCAGCCTTTTCACATATACTATAGTGCCAAATTCTGCGTTTTTGCACTACCTAACAGTATTAAACCACAAAATGATGAGACGTAATTTATGGGTATTTTTTGTAGCTGCTGCAATGACCCTTTCCTGTTCTTCCGATAAGGATAATAACAATGAAGACGACAACAATATAGTTGGAACTTGGGATGCTTATGAGTTGCAGATTGATGATGCAACAGCCAGCGATGATGAAAAGAACGGTAGGGACATCCTGAATTTTTTAACTGCCCAGGACTGTTTTATCCTTACCCTTATATTTAATGAGGATTTGACCGTAGTAACTGAAAATTCTGTAAACTATCTTGAAATTAACGTAAATCCGGGAGGCACGGGTATTGATATTCCTTGTCCTACAGAGAGTGATATGGATAATAGCACCTATACTTATGATGGCCAGGTGCTGACCTTTGTAGATAGCAATCAACAAACCGTTACCGTAGATGTTACCATTTCTGGTAATACCATGACCGTAGACGCCGCGGATTTAGACATTCCTAATTTTAATGCTGGTGGACAGTTGATTTTTAGGAAACGATAGTTGGTTTTTATAGATGATATTTTTAAAACCCCTTGTTATTAAAGGGGTTTTTTGATTTTCGATGTTCTTTTTTGCATTGCTCTGCTGTCTATATTTCGACTCCGCTCAATATGACAGCTTGGCCATATGTCCAGGTGGTTTTCTTGATTTTCTACGAAACCTAAAATTGGTTGTGGACTCTTCACGAATCTTTATCTGATTTTTATTCAGAGTTAAGATTTAAGCTCATCCCCATGTCATCCTGAGCATTGCCGAGCTGCGAAGTTATTCGCAGTGAAAGTAGCAAGCGCAGCTTGTCGAAGGGTTTGGAAAAGCAAAGAAAATGAAAGTTAATTGGTCATCGCTTCAGCTGGCCCCTCTTCAAAGAGGCATAGTATACCTTTTCTCATTGGTCTGGGCAAGCAAAAGAAATGAATAAATAAACAAGAGAGGTCCGTGTACGAAGCTGCAAACTTAGCACAGCAGGTGAGATAGACTAATGTTATCTAAATATTAATTTTTAAGACCCCTTCTCATTTCAAGGGGCTTTTTTATGGACGCCATCGGATAAGAGTGTATCTTTAGATAGCATAATTTGACCCTCCGTGAATCGATTGCTTACTACTTTTTTGCTCCTTCTATCCGGGGCACTTTTGTCTACCTGTATTGATCCTGTCACACCTGAATTTGAATTGGAGGAGGGCCTTATTTTTGTTGATGGTTTTGTCTCCACGGCCCCTGGGGCTTCCTTTGTCAGTGTTGAAGTCAGTGCATTTGAATTTGGGGTCTATGTCGTAAATTTTGTTGCCGGAGCTGAAGTCAGCTTTAGGAATACAGTTACCAATGAAGTAGTTAATCTAGAGGAGCGGGCTGAGGTATATGTGCCTCCTGAGGATTTTGTCGCGGTTCCGGGAGAAAGCTGGGAACTAAATATAATGCTCCAGGATGGAAGGCAATTACTCTCAGAGCCGGAAAGCGTGCTAGACCCTATACCTATTACCAATATCCGAGCAAGCTATAATCCGGAAATGGAGTTCGTTGAGGCTGAAAATGACTTCATTCCGGGGCATTTGATTACGGTAGATTTTATAGATCCTGCCCAAGAAACCAATAATTATTACTGGACATACAAATCGTTTGAAAACATAATTGTTTGCGAAAAATGCAGATTCAGCATGCTTAGAGAGGGAGAATGTACCAGAGGTTTATCAGGGACTGATCCCTATTATGACTACATCTGCGAAACAGCTTGTTGGCAGATCCGCTATCCAGAGCGCATTAATATCCTAAGTGATAGGTTTATTGACGGTAATAGTGTAAGGGACATTGAGGTAGCTCAAATTCCCTTGTACACCATAGAGGATATAGTCATTGAAATTCAACAAATTTCTTTAACTCCAGCGGCCTTTGAGTATTTTGAGGTGTTAAAAGACATTGTGGATGATAACCGCGGGCTCAATGCTCCACCTCCAGCAGCTCTGGTGGGTAATATGAGTAATGTTAATGATAGTGAGGATTTTGTATTTGGGCGCTTTACAGCCGCTGCTTCCTCTACCGCATCGATTTTCATAGATAGAACAGATATCCCGGAAGCTCCCATAGAAACATATGAGCCAATCAACGTTGAAGAATTTGGGGAGGGTCCGCCACCACTTACCACCCAGGCTCCTTGTTTAGAAGGTAGATTTCGGACATCTGAGGAACCCGAGACCTGGCAGAATTAGCATAGTTTTATTAAATGAGAATTTATATATTTATAGAAAGAATCGATTTGAAAAAGAAACAATTTCTCCTAAGTAACTTATGCCGTTGCTTTGCGTTATTTTCTTTATTGATTCTCTCGTCATGTATAGATCCCGTCCCTCCGGAATTTGAATTGGAGGAAGGGCTCATTTTTGTTGAGGGTTTTGCCTCCACCGCCCCAGGAGCTTCCTTTGTTAGCGTTGAGGTTTCTGCCTTTGAATTTGGCTTTTACGTCGTAAATTTTGTTGAAAGGGCCAGGGTCAGTTTCATCAATACGGCAACCCAGGAAGTAGTACAATTAACTGAACAGGGGGAGGCCTATGTTCCCCCGCCTGATTTTGCCGTTGCACCTGGAGAAAGCTGGCAATTGGAAGTGATCACAGAGGATGGGGTCCAGTATATTTCCACCCCGGAAACCGTTTTAGAAGCTGTTGAAATCAATAGTATTCGGGCAGAATATGATCCGGAGATAGAATTTAGGGAATCCCTAAATGGATTTATTGCGGGTCATAAGATCTTTGTTGCTTTTGATGACCCGGTCGGAGAGCAAAACTTCTACTACTGGAGTTTCAGGTCTTTTGAGAACTTGGATGTTTGTGAAAAATGCATCGGAAGATTTTTTCGCGATGGAGAGTGCCAGGTGCCTCCTCCCGGATTTTTTACCAGGCCCTATTATTGCTATACCTGTGAATCTGACTGCTGGCGAATACGCTTTCCGGAAAGTGTTAGCATACTGGAGGACCGCTTTATTGATGGAAATGAAGTTAGAAATATTGAAGTAGCTGAGATTCCACTATATACCAAAGAAGACATAGTTATAGAGCTGCAACAGTTTTCTATCACCCCCGCTGCTTTTGAGTTTTACGAGGTGCTAAAAGATATCGTTGATGATAACCGAGGCCTAAATGCTCCGCCTCCGGCCGCCCTAATTGGTAATATGCAGAATGTCAATGATAGTGAGGAGTTTGTATTTGGCAGATTCACCGCGGCAGCAACTTCAGTGGCCTCTATCTTCATTGATCGTACGGATATTGCTGAACCGCAAATAGAACCCATTGACCCTTTAATCGTAGAACGTTTTGGAGAAGGACCTCCGCCGCAAACCACGACTGCACCCTGTACTGAAACGCGTTTTAGAACAGCAATAAGGCCCGAAGCTTGGATAGATCAATAGTAAAAATCGAATGATAAAAAGAAAAATATTTTACCTCCTGCTTTTATCGATGTTCGGTTTTTCGAGCAGCATTCTCGGGCAAGAATACACCCTGTCATTTCAAGTTATAGATTTTGATACCGGCTTGCCGCTGCAAGACGCCCAAATATCGATTTCACCCTGTGATTGTGGAGGAATAACCTCCAGAAGCGGAAGGTTTTCCATACGTTTACCTCAAGACACCTATGAACTTAATGTTAGCTTTATTGGTTATAAAGATGAGACCCGGACCTTAACCTTAAACGAAAGTGTAATACTCAGAATAGCCCTTGAGGAACAGGAAGAACAATTGTCCGAGGTGATCGTTAGAGCAAAGAAGATTGTCGAAAATATAGAATCTCCCCAGATGGGAGCATTGCAGTTAGATAGCAGAGATCTGAGAAAGATCCCGGCCGCAGTTGGAGAATTCGATGTTTTGAGAGGAAT
>JBFOMC010000116.1:0-5750 GCA_040830565.1 Flavobacteriaceae bacterium | reverse complement strand
ATACGGTACGTGGTAGTCAAAGACCCCACCCAAGAAGAAATCGAATAAAATTTAACACGAGGACGCCCTAAAGAATCTCCCTAGTGCCTTTCGGTTCGCCCTCAAAAACTAGAACCCTAAAAAATTGTGGCCATGAAATCCTATGTATACTATTTGACCATATTTCTGCTATTTGGTTTTTTGTTTACCGTATCGTGCAACAATGATGATGGTGTACTAATCCCTGAAAACGAGGTGGAAGATACCGATGGCACCAATGATGTAGACAATGCAGATTCTGGAGATGACAACGATACCGATGAAAACTCCGATGACTCTGAGCCCGAGCCATCAAACGACTACCTTGCATTAAAGGCCCTGTACGATGCAAATCCCGACAACACCCTGGGTTGGGATATGACAGACTTCAGCATGAAAAGTTGGGGTGGGGTGGTATTGAAGGATGACCGAGTTACCCATTTGGATGCTTCCGCTAAAAAGATCGGAAACATTGTTGCAGAAATTGGGCAATTGGATCAACTTTTAGTTTTGAAACTCAGCGAAAATGTGATTGAAGAAATTCCATTGGAAATAGGCAATTTGGCAAATTTGACCGAATTGCATCTACTTGAAAATATCATCAAGGAGATCCCCCCACAAATGGGCAATTTAAAGAATCTTGTCTCTTTGTACTTGGGAGGGAATCAAATCACAAACCTACCCCTGGAACTAGGGAATCTGGAACACCTCAAAATATTGGAGGTAAGCGCAAACTCCCTTGTAGAGATACCCATCAAGTTTGAACTGCTAAGCAATCTAAAAGAATTGTTCTTGAGCAGCAATGAACTTCAGGCAGTACCGGAAGAACTCGGAAAGCTCAAATCCTTGGAAAAACTCAATCTTAGCAATAACGATATTGTGGCATTGCCCTACGCAGTATGCCAGCTCGAACTTTCACAGCAGACGGAAATCACAAAAGACCCTGATGTTTTTTGTGAAGATACAATAGAGGCCGATTACTATGCATTGATCTCCCTTTTAGATACTAATCCAGGACTTGAAGACGAATTAAATTGGGATAGAAACGATTTGACAATGGAATCCTGGTCTGGGGTAGTAATCTCACCACTCCCAAACTCAGTAGAAAGGGTTGAAGTAATAGAGGTTTACATAGCACTCAAATTGAATGTCATTCCAAAAGAGATCCGGTTTTTATCACAATTGAGATATTTGAGCTTCCACACAAGTAGTTTGCATACTATTGATAGTGAAATTGGACAGCTTACAGGGTTAGAGAACCTTTTCTTACAATATAATAATCTACTGAAAACAATTCCTCAAGAAATTGGGAATCTCATCAATTTAAAAAATTTGTTTCTAAACGCTAATGAACTTTTAGAAATCCCTGAAGCTATAGGACACCTAGTAAATCTTGAGATTTTAGATCTTGAGGGAAATCCAGATATAATGACCATACCGCAATCGGTATGCGATTTGGAAAAAAATTACGGCACACAGATTACTTATCCTGACAACGCAACTTGCCAGTAACAGTAAAATAGTGTCAAAATTTAGTAAGTGAAAAGAAAAAATATAAACACAGTTTTCGAAGTGGCCATACTAATTTTTGCAATTTTGGCCTGTATCCTCCTTTTTCTCTCACTAATCTCATTTTTGGTCTCCGGCCATGACAATGCAAAACCAGTGTAGACCCTAGAAATCACGATACCATCAAAGAAATCACCTATCTCATTGGTAATAAGGTTCCACAGAAATTTTAACTACACTTTCAAAAATTTGTCTTGGTTCATTAGCGCATTATAAACCTAACAAATCATACATGTTTTGCGCTAATAAAACAATCATTTGACTATCTTCATCAGTGATTTAGTTAGCAGTATTGAATCCAATCCAAAACGTGTACACCAAAAAAAACCTTCAAAGTTTCCAGTCCGTCTTTCAACACATATGGGTTTTAATCCTGTTATTGGGTTTTCTTCAATCTGGTTTAAGCCAAACTATTGAGCGACCCGAATTTGCTTCTGGAAACTTGACCGAACCCTTAAATTTTGACGGAGCTTTAAACGAAGATGATTGGAAAAATGCGCCTGTGCTTACCAATCTAAAAACTACCGTTCCCGAAGAAGGAGGTACCCCCTCGCAATCCACTTTTGTTCAGGTCATAGCAGATAGCAGAACTGTGGTTATTGGTGTCAGCTGTAACGATACTAGTCCGGAAGGAATTATTCGCTTTTCCAAACTTCGGGATGCCGATATTTCAGAAGAAGATCATGTGAAAGTGGTCATAGATCCTTTTTTAGACGGGCAATCAGGCTTCATCTTCGCAGTAAATGCATTAGCAGCGCGTTATGATGCTTTGGTATCGGACCGCGGTGAAAGTGAGAATGAAGATTGGGACGCCGTTTGGGATGCCAAAACACAGATTACGGCAAAGGGTTGGACAGCGGAAATAGTGATTCCAATTCAAAGCATTGCCTTCAAAAAAGGCTTATCAGAATGGGGATTTAATGTGGAACGAAGAATACAGCGTAACCAAGAGACCATTCGCTGGTCAAACGTCAAACGCGATCAGTGGATTGCGCAGACCAGTCGAGCAGGTTTGGTTACCGGACTACCTGAGTTTAATTATGGTATTGGCACTAATATTCGACCTTCTTTGATAGCCAATGCCAATCAAATAGGGGCCGATGGAACCATGAACCTAGATGCAGATATTAGTTTCGATGCCAATCAGCGCATTGGCCCCAACGTTCTGGCCACATTTACCGTCAATACCGATTTCGGGGAGACAGAAGTGGATACCAGGCAAACCAATTTAACGCGATTCCCTTTATTCTTTCCTGAAAAGAGAACCTTTTTTTTGGAAGGCTCCGATATTTTTGAGTTTGGGTTTGGCACTGGCAGGAGTACCTTGCTGCCTTTTTTTAGTCGCCGAATTGGTTTGCGCGACAATCAGCAAATACCTGTGGTTGGTGGCGCCAAGTTGAACGGCCGAATTGGTAAAACGGCCTTTGGAGGTTTGGGCATTAGAACCAATGATTTTGCATTGAACAATGAGGACTTTGATGCAACCAATATGGGTGTTTTCAGAGTTCGTCGTAATGTGCTTAAGGAAAGTTCAGTGGGTTTGATCGCCACCGCAGGAGATCCCTTGGGTAGAGACGGCAGTTGGATGACTGGAGCTGATTTTACCTTTCAGACCACAAGTTTTAAAGGCGACAAGAACTTTTTGATCGGTGGATGGGCGCTGTTTACAGACCGGGAAGACCTAACAGGCGACCGCTCAGCAGCCGGATTTAAAATTGACTACCCGAATGACCGTTGGGATGTTGCCGTGACCTATGCCCGAATAGGTGAACAATTTGACCCTTCTTTGGGTTTTGTCCCCAGAAGGGGAGTAAATTTTTATCGCCTTGGGGGTACTTTTGCCCCGCGGCCCAAAACTCCTTGGTTGCGACAAATGTTTCATCAATTTTTTGTGACCTATATCAACACCATTTCAGGTCCTTGGCAGTCATACAGCGTGTTTACTGCCCCCATCAACTGGAGACTTGAAAGTGGAGACCGAATTGAAGCAAATATTAGGCCGGTTGGCGAAAACATATTGGACCCCTTTCAAATTGCGGAGGGGGTTACCATTCCGGTAGGTGAGTATAATTTTATGCGTTATCGTCTCGAGGCTGAATTTGCCCGTAAACGCAGATTAAGCGGGCAGGCTACATGGTGGTTCGGTAGCTTTTATGATGGCAATTTGGACGAATTTGAACTAACCCTCAATTGGAACCCAAGTGCCTTGCTTGCGTTCGAGTTCAATGGTTTACATAACCGCGCAAGATTGCCTTTTGGAAATTTTGACCAAACGCTAGCCGGACTTCGGGTACGCTTTAATGTGACATCAAATTTGCAAATAAATAGTTATCTGCAATACGATACCGATAGTCGCATACTAGGTTTAAATGCCAGAATCCATTGGATTTTCTCGCCATTAGGGGATGTGTTTTTGGTTTATAACCACAACACCGTAAACAATATTAACCAACCTTGGGAGCTACAAAACCGGCAGATTTTACTAAAAGTCCGGTATAATTTTAGGTTGTGAATAACATGAATTCCCGGATCCTTATTTAAGAAGCGATTTAGGGCTTGTAGTCCGCCCACTTGGTTGAATCTCACCTTTACGCTTCTTTTCATAAAGAAATCCCTCTAAGTTGCACCTGTCCGCCTTTGGCGGAGACTTTGAGGAGTTGCAAAGCCCTAATTCGTCCTTAAACTCTTATCTATCCTCCCATTATCATAGAGACCCTGAATGGCCACCACCTTACCGGCTTCTTTGAGCATCTCTATTCTGAAATAGGGAATTTCCGCTATCCGAAACTTGCTTTCAGACATTGGTATGAGTTTATAAGGGGTGTTGCCCTCTCTTTGATAATAAAGGACTCCGTTTTCTAAAGAAATTTTTCGCGGACCGTAGGTACCCGTATAGGAATTCAGAACATTTTGGTCTACCACAACTTCATTCTTTTCGGCTTTTAATCCTTCCAGAGCCCATTCTAAGCGGTAGTTATCTCTGCCCTGTCTTCTTTTTAAAATGGTTTCCAGAGCCGTGATCTTTGCAACATCCAGGGCCTCCTCTGCCGGCACTTTAATATGAGGTTCTACCCCTACTCCTTCCCAATTAGTATTCGTAATGGGGTTGATAGCCCTTCCGTCTGGCACCCAAACCGTATACCTGTCGGTCGCCATTCTGGTACCTCCGGGATGCGCTCCACCTCCGGTAACCTCCCCTATCAAAGTGGCCCTTTCCAAATTTCTCAGGTTGTAACTAAATTCCTCTGCTGCCGAAAAAGTTCTACTACTGGTAAGGACATAAACGTCTAAATCTGGCCTTCTCACTCCAGGCACATAAGGGAGGGTCCAGGTTTGTGTGATTTCATCGGTATCCCTATTGTAAAAATTGTTTAAGTGCACCCTGCTAGGACCGTATAGGTAACTGGTGATTAACTGTATCATAGCGGGACTTCCGCCTCCGTTCTGTCTAAGATCAATAATCAGCGCATCAGCATTACTCAGAAAGTTCATTGCCGCCTCCGTAGCAGCCCCGGCTTGCTCATCGACCCCAAAAAAGCCAGTTAAATTCAGATAGCCGATATTCCCGTCGAGGATGCGAACTTCGCGAAAGCCATAATTGGCCGCCTTATTGTTCCGCAAGCGACGCTCTGCAAAAGCCAGGCTATCAGCTGAGGACAGGGAAGCATTTCTTCTCCTGGAGATGCCTTCCGGATCAAATTGTATTCTGAGGTGCAGATCTTTACTCACAGACCGAACATCCTCAGTCAATACCTGGGCAAATTCATTCGGATCGTTAATCTTAGCGTATTTTTTTGCCTTTAGATTCTTCGCAAGTAAATCGCTCATTTTGGTGGCCACTTCCGGAAAAACATAGCTTCTATCCAAAATTGAGCTAATAGAATCTACAACCTCTTTCTTTTCTTTCTGATCAATTGTATTGGCATCGGTTTGAGCGCGGGATGTGAATCCCATCCCGCACAACAAAACGACGAACACTAGTTTTGAAATTCTCATGATTACTTCGCTTTTTGATGTATTGTCTTGGCACAGTTGGCCGTAATTTTTAATAATAATTCTTGTAATGTATCTATCTCGTCCGAGTTTAATCCTTCAAGGGCAATGCCCCTATTTCTAAGAATAACCGGCATCAGATCTTGTTGCGTCTGCTCTCCCAAAGGGGT